>JAZURX010000018.1:0-21829 GCA_045606385.1 Bacteroidales bacterium
CATCTTTACAACTATGCGAAAACTACTTTATCTAACTATTTTAGTAATTACTATTTCTTGTACAAATATGAATGACAATCCGCTATTGAACCCGTTTAATACACCACACGGAACTGCCCCGTTTGACTGTATAAAAACAGAACATTTCGAGCCAGCCATTATCGAAGGCATACGCTTGCAACAGGCCGAAATTGATGCCATTACAACACAAAGTGAAACACCGACATACGAAAACACCATTGAGGCACTGGAACTTACCGGTAGCACACTCGACCGCATTACCTCGGTATTTTTCAACCTACTCAACTCTGACGGAGACGATGTAATGTTGGAGATTTCCGAAAAAATTTCGCCTTTGCTTACGGCTCATAGTAATAATATAAACCTAAATGAAAAGTTGTTTGCTCGCGTAAAATCGGTATATGAGAACCGTGATGCATTACAACTCACCGCCGAACAGAGACGTCTGCTCACCACCACCTACGAAGGTATGGTACGTAACGGAGCCGGTCTTGATGAATCGAGCAAAGCACACTATCGAGAATTGAGTAATGAGCTGAGCCTGCTCGGTGTAAAATTTGATGCCAATGTGCTGAAAGCCACCAACGCTTTCGAAATATTACTAACAAAGCCCGAAGAAGTTGAAGGACTCCCCCAAAGCGCGCTCGAAGCCGCCGCCATGTTAGCACGAGAAAAAGGTTACGAGGGGTACCTTTTTAATCTATCTTCACCAAGTTACTCGGCATTTATGAAATATGCCACTCGTCGCGACCTACGCGAGAAAGTATACATGGCATACAACACTCGTTGCACCGATGGTGAATATGACAATCGGGAAATTGTAAAACGCATGGCACAACTGCGTCATGAAAAAGCTCAACTACTCGGTGCCAAAGACTTTGCCACACATGTTCTAGCGCACCGCATGGCCAAAGATAGCGAGCACGTATATAATCTGCTCCATCAACTACTCGACGCGTATAAACCGTACGGATTGCAAGAGGTTGCGGAATTGGAACAATTCGCACGCGAATACGAAGGTAAAGATATAAAACTCATGCCGTGGGATTTCTACTATTACTCTGTGAAATTGAAAGATGCCCGGTATAATCTCAACGATGAAAAGTTGAAACCATACTTCGAATTAGAAGCGGTAAAAAAAGGTGTATTCGGTCTTGCAACACGACTATATGGCATAGAGTTCAAGAAAGTTACTAATATACCTCTCTATCACCCCGAAGTAGAGACTTTTGAAGTATATGATAATAATGGAACTTTCCTTGGGGTACTTTACACAGATTTCCACCCTCGCGCAACCAAACAAGGAGGTGCATGGATGACAGAATTTAAACGTCAATGGATAACTAATGACGGAAATAATAGTCGTCCACATGTATCAATTGTGATGAATTTCACTCGTGCCACCGAAAATGCGCCAGCGCTACTCACATACGGAGAAGTAGAGACTTTCTTACACGAATTCGGACATTCGTTACATGGCTTGCTTACCAATTGTAAATATGAATCGTTATCAGGTACAAATGTTTACAATGACTTTGTCGAACTCCCCTCTCAGGTTATGGAGAATTGGTTACCCGAAAAGGAGTTTCTACACACATTTGCACGCCACTACGAAACCGGGGAAATGATTCCTGACTCATTAGTTGAAAAGATAGAAGTGGCTGCCAATTTCCAAGCAGGCTATTTGTGCGTACGACAACTGACATTCGGACTACTCGATATGGCTTGGCACACCCAAAGTGAAAAATCCGATGATATATTCAAATTTGAACATGATGCAATCGCACCCACACAACTTTTACCTGTAATAGAATCGGCCCTCATCAGTACACAATTCTCCCACATATTCGGCGGTGGATACGCCGCAGGATATTATAGTTATAAGTGGTCGGAAGTGCTCGATGCCGACGCTTTTTCCCTTTTCAAGGAAAAAGGGATATTTGATAAAGAAACCGCCACTTCATTCCGCAAAAATGTACTTGAGAGAGGAAACACCGAAGACCCTATGGCGCTATACATTGGTTTCAGAGGTAGAGAACCTCAAATCGAAGCACTCATGCACAGAGATGGCATACTATCCGATTCATACAATTGATACGCACTGCAATACCGATAGAGCCGAGCCTCCAATAGATTTTGTACCATAGTATAAAAATAAATATACCTTCGATTGATTTTTACAGTCGAGGGTATATTTTAGATTAAGAAAAAAGCTATTACGCTGAAAATAAGATAATATACAGCATCAATCTTACAACACTGATTACTTGAAATACTTTTTACAATATTTACGAATCATCTCATTCACTTTTATTGTGTATTCCTTGTCATACCCCAACTCATGCCCCGAATTTGGGAAGATATAAAGCTGACTCTCAATACCCAAAGACTTAAGACGAGAATCCATGAGTTTACCATGCTCGGCCGATACCAATTTATCATTAGCACCATAAGCAAGCACAGCGGGAGGTGTATCTACCGAAACAAAATCGGCGGGTGATACACTGCTCATGACTTGCCGAATATGCTCATAACTTAATTCATCTGGGGTGATTGATCGACCTATCGCGCCCGATAACATCATGCATATTTCGGCTATTTTGGCATTAGCTTCTTGTGTATTCGCGGCAAAGAGACCAGAAATCTGCTCTTTATTCGAAGGGAAAAGCATATTCATATCAGCAGGTCCTACCCAACTGATTATAAATCGGATTGGTAACGGAGATGAGTTGTGATGACGAGTGGAATACAACATTGCCAAATGAGCTCCTGCGGAGTACCCTCCGATTGCCATTTCGTCAATAGTGTAACCTAACTCTGCACTCTTTTCTTTAATAGCCTTAGTGCACGCATAAATATCATCTATCATCGATTCGATACAAGGATTAGTATATTTTTCGCTGTAACACAATGTATCATTTTTGAAACGCATATAATTCATCGTAGAGGTGATATAGCCCTGTTTTGCAAAACGGCGGGCTGCGTACTCGATATGCTCTTTCTCGCCACCCATCCATGAACCACCATGCACGAAAAGTATCATTGCATCATTTTTAGGTTTATGAGGAATAAATAAATCATATTTGTTTCGGCTCTCTTCTCCATAGCTCAAGTTGCGATGAACTACTCCGTCACGTTCACTCCACTCTACATTGGTACCGGCATTCTCTTGATTTTGCTTCATGCGATAGAAAAAACACACACCACCAACAAGAATAATTGAGAGTATAAATACTAATACAATACCTAAAATTTTGAATACTTTTTTCATATTTACAGATTATTAATTTTCAGCTATACTTCTAAAATTGGATATAGTCACTTATTTTTCTCAGACTTACAAGCATACACATTCACCCCTTCTAATAAAGCAGGTTAATCTAAATTTTAAAGTTCGGTTATACATTATAATTATATTTATATGATTTGCTACCAATAAGACTAAAATGCGCCCTCGTATAAAAGGACGCATTTTCAGAGTATTTTCAATATTCGTTATTTATGATTTTTATCCAGATTATTTTACATCGGCCATAAGATTTTCAAAAAATTCGTCAAGTTCATCGCCCATTTTCTTCAAAAAATCATCTTCAAGAACCATAATATCACTATGGAAAGTTTTAAGTTCACATACAACGTCACCTTCGTCAGACATCAAAATAACCGAAATGGGTGCTACATAATCGAGCGACTCCAAAGCCTCTTCTACCGTCTTATCGTCTAATGCCAATTGCAACAACGACTTAATGGTCACAACCTCTTCGTTATCGTCTACCGGTAACTCCAATGAATTTTGGCACAATAGATTTTCGGCATCATCAAAGAAGGAAAGTGTCTGTTCATCAAGCTTATATGTAACATACATATCGGTAAGCGAAAACGAATTATCACTTTTCGCATTCTCCACGGCCAAACATATCATATCTACAATCGATGCCACTAAATTTTGTTTCGTAGTTTCCATTTTCCTTCTATTTACGAATATGTCAATTCTCGTAAGATATCGAAAAGATATTGTATCTTACAAGCCCAATTACAAAGATATATATTTATTTTGAAAAAATATATCGGATACAAACAAAAAAAGCAACCGAAATAATATCAGTTGCTTTTTTATATGATATATTACAATTATTTTTTCTCTTTGAGGAGATCGCGAATCTCTTGCAAAAGTTTTACATCTTCGGGGATTACAGGCTCGGGAGCGGGCGCAGGCGCAGCAGCAGCTTCTTCTTCGTTCTTCTTTTTCTGAGTAAGGCGGTTTATAAGTTTTATGGCCATAAAGATAGAGAATGCAATGATAAGGAAATCAAATGTAACCTGTATAAAGTTTCCATAATTGATCGATACTTCACGAGCGGCCATTACACCATCTATTTCTGGTGCATTAAAAGTCCATTTAAGGTCTTTGAAATTGACACCACCGATAATAATACCGATGAGGGGCATAACGATATCGTTTACAAGCGATGTAACGATTTTACCAAAAGCGCCACCGATAATTACACCGACAGCCATGTCTACAACGTTGCCACGCATGGCAAACGCCTTAAATTCTTGTAAAAATTTCATAGCAAAACAGAATTTTATATATTTTAATGCGCAAATATACAAGTTTTATCACTATTGACAAAACTTGTATAAATTATAATCAAATTGTATTTCTTTTTTAGCTCACCTTTCTCCTAATCTATGGGAACTATTTCGTCCGAAGGGTAATGCAAGTAATCTCGGGCGACATTCCTACACGCATAGGCACTCCTACATACCCCAATCCACGATTAACGTAAAGATTCTGCGTCGCATGTATATAAAGCCCGTCCCACTCATTATATATGCGAGAAGAGAGAGACCAGTGTACCCCCCAGAAATCAATACCCGACTGAGCCGCATGAGTATGCCCTGAAAGGGTAAGGTCGATGTATGAATGAAATATTATCTCCTTGCGCCAATGTGAGGCATCGTGCGAAAGCAGAATTGTAAATTGCGTAGTATCTGCTCCGGCAACAGATTTTGACAAATTGCCATACTGACGAAACGGCGGACGACCTGTATTTTCCACCCCTATCAACAAAAAAGATGTGTCGCCCACAGATACCGAGCGAGACTCATTAAGCAACAATTCAAAACCACACTCTTCGATTCCCGCCTGCATAGCCGAAAGGTTAGACTGCCATTCCTCACGCGTACTCCATTTATAATAGTCGCCATAATCATGATTGCCCATAACAGCGTAAACACCATATTTAGGGGTGTCTATAGCTTGAAATACAGCCCTAATCTGCGGAGTAATTTCTGCCGCAAAATTGTTTACGAAATCACCGGTAAAGACTACCATATCAGGAGTTGCCTCGTTGATAAGTTGAACAGCTTTCTGCAACGTGGCTGTATGACCGCCCCAATTTCCTATGTGAGCATCGGAAAATTGAACGATACGAAATCCATCCATCTCATGTGGTAACTTCGACGAATAGATTTCAACCTCCTTTGTATGCAAATCGGTACGTCCCCAAAACGCTCCATATATAAATATTGCACATACGGCAAGTGCCGACAACAAGCCAACCCTCGAATATACAGCACGCGCATTATGGAACAAACGCATTACACAACCAATAAAATCAATAGCGACATATATCACTTTAGGTATGTATATTGCTAAAAACGCCCATAAAACCCACATTAAAAGATACATTAAATTGGGATTAGGAAGGTTGGCCGAAAAGAATATCATTCCGAAAAACAATAATATGTATAGGAATGACGGCGACCAATATATGAATTGAATAAATTTACCCTTTATATTTTTCCGTAGCTTAAAATATATCCAAATATCCGTAATGAATATAATAAGAACGCCGATAAGTATGGCTATCATCGAGAATCTCATGCTGTAAAGTGTTGTATTATTTAAGAAATTATATTGTAAAAAAGGCTGTAATGCACATACATACTCAATAAGCAGCATGGTATTACAGCCGTAAATTTCTCGCTATTACTTATTATTTTATATTGGGTTCTTCCAATCCGTAATGATTACGACGGTCGTCGATTTTGAGCCACATAGCAAATAGTAATGCCAATACACCCAACGAAGCAAAGAGCAACATAGGGATAGTATAATTGTATGCCACGCCTTCAGCACCCATCGCAATCTGCTCGGCGATACCGGGGTTGGAAATTTCCAATGCATAGCCAATTGCTATCGGTGTAAGACTCAAGCCAAAATTTTGAACCCAGAAAATAAGAGAATAGGCACTACCGAGGAATCTTTTATCCATAATCTTCGGTATTGAAGGCCACAAGGCTGCAGGTACCAACGAGAATGATATTCCCAACAAAATAATCGCGGCATAAGCTATCAATTTATTGGGGAATATGGGCAAAACCAACGCAAAGGTTGCATGACATACAATCATCAATAATGAACCAAGAATAAGCATCGTGGCCCCTTTGCCTTTACGATCGAGAAACCACCCCAATAATGGAGTTATACATGCTGCACCAATAGGGAACCAACGGAAAATATCTGCTGCTTCTGTCGCCGATATACCGAGATTGCTCTGCAACATATTGGCGGCAAACTTTTGGAATGGAAATATTGCAGAATAATAAAGCACACACAACATCGCTACAATCCAAAATAAGCGTGAAGAGAATATTTTTCCAATATCACCAAGTTTGAATTCCTCCTCACTTTCATCTGCTACATCTTCACCTGTTTGTTTATCAAGTTTTTTATCGAGCAGACAGAAAACCGTAAAACATAACAAGCCGATAAATAGCAATGCCGTACAGAACGCTACAGGGCGAACAATTGAAGGATCGGCACCACCAATACCGGCTACACGCGGAGAAATTGTAAATATAAAGAATACTCCGACACGAGCCAATGCCATCTCCAACCCCATAGCTAAAGCCATCTCTTTACCTTCGAACCATTTGGCCAGTGCTTTTGATGCCGTGATACCGGCCATTTCACAACCACAGCCGAAAACCATGAAACCAAATGACGCCAACTTCGCACTCGCGGGCATAGCCACCCACCACGAATTGAGCCAAGTTTCAAGTCCTGTACCCATAAAGGCTTCACTTACGGCATAATATTTTATACATGCGCCCAGCAACATAAGTATTGCCGATAGTTCTCCGGTGAAACGTATTCCCATCTTATCAAGAATAATACCAGCCACAATTAAGAATCCCCAAACATTGAGTAAATACTCCGAACCGGCATAAGTACCAAACACGTCGGAAGTCCAGCCACGTTGTTGCTGAATGAGTTCCTTAAGCGGGGAAATTACATCGACAAACATATGGGCAAACAGCATCATCAGCGCGATAAGTATCATCGCCGACCAACGCGCCCAGGCTTTGTCATTGATTTTTTGTTGTAAGATTTGAGTCATAATTATTTTTTATTGGATTTATTACTTAGCCGGAGTATGTCGTTTCGACTTTTTCACGTTCAAAACGTTGTCGATAGCTTCACATACCATAGGCTCCATTACTTCACGGTAGCATTGCAAATTGGGGTGACATGTATCTTTGCTCCATTTCTCGGGCAAACCACCTTTTTCATCGGTGAGTGCCGAATAATAATCAAGATAATATATACCATTTTCCTCAGCATACGCTTTAATGAGTTTATTCAACTCACGTATTTTTTGCGCAGGTTCTATTTCTTTTCTCCATCTAAATACCGATGTAGGTGTAACAGAGCAAAGAATGACCTTTATATTATTGGCTTTGGCCAACTCACACATTGAGGCAATATTCCCCAATATATTATCGTAAGAAATATATCCTAAATTTTGGGCTATATCGTTTGTACCAGAAAGTATGACCACAACACGCGGATTCAAATCAAGAACGTCGGGGCGGAAACGCACTAACATTTGTATCGATGTTTGTCCACTGATACCTCGTCCGACAAAATTATTTTTTTCAAAAAAATCTTTGTCGTACTTAGCCCAGTTATCGGTAATAGAATTACCCATAAATACGGCATCGGGACGTGTCGTTATTTGTGTATTAGCCTCAGCATAGCGACCGAACTGCGCCCAATCCTTTTTTTCTTGAGCAATCGATGTAAATACCGCAATGCAAACGAACAATGAAATGCATATAATTTTTTTCATAATGTTTTTTGAGTTTTATTTCTATCATTATGTTTACAATCAAAAAATTACTCAACACTCTTACGTTCCAATAGTACAACATTCTCTACATGATGTGTATGCGGAAACATATCGACAGGTTGTACTCCGGCTACGTGATAGGCAACATCGAGCATCGCCAAATCGCGCGCCTGTGTGGCAGGATTGCAACTTACATACACAATGCGCTGCGGAGCTGCAAAAAGTATCGAATCAATCACATCGTCATGCATTCCTGCACGTGGCGGATCTGTAATAATTACATCGGGGCGACCATGGCGCTCTATAAATTCAGTGGTAAGTATATCTTTCATATCACCGGCATAGAACAACGTATTCTCTATGCCGTTATGCTTTGCATTTACTTTAGCATCTTCTATAGCCTCGGGGACATATTCTATGCCAATGACCTGACGAGCTTTACTTGCAATAAAATTCGCAATCGTACCTGTACCGGTATATAGATCGTACACCAATTCATTACCGGTAAGCGCGGCAAAGTTGCGAGCTACTTTATACAATTCGTATGCTTGCGCCGAATTAGTTTGATAAAACGATTTCGGACCTATTTTGAATTGTAATCCTTCCATCGCCTCCAAAATATAATCACGCCCGCGATACACATTCACCTCCTGATCGGTAATGGTATCATTTGCTTTCTGATTTACTATATACAATAGAGAAGTAATTTCGGGAAACGACTCGGCTATATATGACATCATTCGTTCTATACGTTCACTATCATTTTCGAAAAATACAACGATAAGCATTATTTCTCCGGTAGATGCGGTACGTATGATAATGTTACGCATCAATCCCGACTGCCCTCTCAAATCGAAGAAAGAATAATTATTGTCGAGCGCAAACTGTTTTATTGCCAGTCGTATACGATTGGACACATCATGCTGCAACCAACATTTATTGATGTCGAGCACCTTGTCAAACATTCCCGGAATATGAAAACCCAAGGCATTACGATTACCAAATTGTTCGACTTGAGCCAATTGCTCAGTGGTAAGCCACGATTTATTTGAAAAGGTAAATTCAAGTTTATTGCGATAGAACTCTGTTTGTTTCGAACCTTTGATAGGTTCAAATTCAGGTAAGGGTATTTTCCCGATACGAGATAAGTTGTCAAATACTTGCTTTTGCTTATATTTCAACTGGTAATCATACGGGATATGCTGCCACTTACAGCCTCCACACACACCAAAATGTTCACAAAAAGGAGTTACACGAAAAGGTGAAAGTGTATGTGTTTTTACCACTCGACCTTCGGCATATTTATGTTTCTTACGATATATCTGTAAATCTACGATATCGCCCGGTGCTGCATATGGAACAAACACGACAAGATCATTTACGCGTGCTATTGCTTTACCTTCGGCAGCTACATCAGCTATCTCCACCTGTTCGAAAACCGGCAGTTCTTTCTTTTTTCTAGCCAAAACAATCAGATTTTGAATAAATAAAAATTCGTTCAAAGATAGATATTATTCTTGAATATAGATAAATCGAGCACAAAAAAACTACACAAAATGCTTTTATAAGCAATAATTCTTTGTATATACAGATAATACCATTAACTTTGTAGTTTCAAAAGATTGTAGCAAACTAAACGCTTGCCTAATTTTGAAAAACAATTGTAATTTTTTAACCCTATTTATATGAAACAAGTCTATACTTTCGGTAACGGACAAGCAGAAGGACGTGCCGATATGAAGAACCTGTTGGGTGGAAAAGGCGCCAATCTTGCAGAAATGAACTTGATTGGCGTACCTGTACCTCCGGGATTTACTATCACCACCGAGGTATGTACCGCTTACAACAAAGACGGCAAAGATGCCGTAGTAAAAATGCTGAAAAGCGATGTTGAAAAAGCTATTGCCCACGTAGAATCGTTGATGGGAACCAAATTCGGAGATGCCGAAAATCCTTTGTTGGTATCGGTACGTTCAGGTGCCCGCGTATCTATGCCCGGTATGATGGATACCGTACTCAACCTCGGTATGAACGATGAAGCCGTCGAAGGTATTGCTCGTAAATCGGGGAATGCCCGTTTTGCTTGGGATTCATATCGCCGTTTTGTCCAAATGTATGGCGATGTTGTACTTGGCATGAAACCCAAAAGCAAAGAAGACATCGATCCGTTTGAAGAAGTTATGGAAGAGGTTAAAGCCGCAAAAGGTATTAAACTCGACACCGAACTTACCGTTGATGACTTAAAAGAGTTAGTTGTACGTTTCAAAGCAGCTGTTAAAGAAAATACAGGTAAAGACTTCCCCGCCTCTCCATGGGAACAATTGTGGGGTGCCATCTGTGCCGTATTCGATAGCTGGATGAATGAACGTGCCATACTCTATCGTCGCATGAACCAAATTCCCGAAGAATGGGGTACTGCCGTAAACGTACAAGCCATGGTATTCGGTAACATGGGCGAAACCTCGGCTACCGGTGTTGCATTCACTCGCGACGCCGCCACCGGTGAAGATATTTTCAATGGTGAATACCTCATCAATGCACAAGGTGAAGATGTTGTGGCAGGTGTACGCACTCCTCAACAAATCACTATCGAAGGTTCTCGTCGTTGGGCTGCATTGCAAGGCATCAGCGAAGAAGTACGTGCTGCACAATATCCTTCACTTGAAGAGGCTATGCCCGAATGTGCCAAAGACCTTATAGAAACTCAACAAAAACTCGAAGATTATTTCAAAGATATGCAAGACCTCGAATTTACTATTCAAGATGGTAAATTATGGTTGTTGCAAACCCGTAATGGTAAACGTACCGGTGCAGCCATGGTAAAAATCGCTATGGATATGCTCCGTGCCGGCATTATCGACGAACCTACCGTGCTGAAACGCATGGAACCTCAAAAACTTGACGAATTATTACACCCTGTATTTGATAAGGACGCTGTAAAACGTACCAAAGTAATGGCTAAAGGTCTTCCCGCATCTCCGGGTGCAGCAGCAGGTCAAATCGTATTCTTTGCTGACGATGCCGAAGCATGGGCCGAAAAACGCAAAAAAGTGGTGATGGTACGTATCGAGACCTCTCCCGAAGACTTACGCGGTATGAGCGTGGCTCAAGGTATTCTTACCGCTCGCGGTGGCATGACCTCACACGCAGCAGTCGTTGCTCGTGGTATGGGTAAATGCTGTGTATCTGGTGCCGGTGAAATAAAAGTAGACTATAAAGCCCGCACTCTCGAAATGGGTGGAAAACTCTATAAAGAGGGCGATTGGATTTCTTTGAATGGTTCTACCGGTGAAGTATACGATGGACAAGTACCTACCGTAGAAGCCGATATGAGTGGCGATTTCGCAGCCATTATGAATTTGGCTGAGAAATATACCAAAGTAGATGTTCGTACCAACGCCGATACTCCCAAAGACGCAGCTGTTGCTCGTAAATTTGGTGCTAAAGGTATCGGTCTCTGTCGTACCGAGCACATGTTCTTCGAAGGCGCACGCATCAAGGCTATGCGTGAAATGATTCTTTCGAAAGACGAAGAAGGTCGCCGTCATGCTCTCGACAAACTATTGCCTATGCAACGCGGTGACTTCGAAGGTATATTTGAAGCCATGGACGGTTATGGCGTAACCATTCGTCTTCTCGATCCTCCTTTACATGAGTTTGTACCCCATCAATTGGCTACTCAAAAAGAATTGGCTGAAGAGATGGGTCTCACTATCGATGAAGTAAAATTAGCTTGCGACTCACTCGCTGAGTTTAACCCCATGTTGGGACACCGTGGTTGCCGTCTCGGTTGCACCTATCCCGAAATTACCGAAATGCAAGCCCGCGCCATCATCGAAGCTGCACTCAATGTAAAAGCCCGCGGTATCAATGTATTCCCCGAGATCATGGTACCACTCGTAGGTATTGTCGAAGAGTTGAAAATGCAAGCAGAGGTAATACATCGTACTGCCGCTCAAGTATTTGCAGAACGTGGCGAAAGCGTTTCATACAAAGTAGGAACAATGATTGAGGTTCCGCGCGCCGCCGTTACCGCCGATCAAATCGCTGAAGTTGCTGATTTCTTCTCTTTCGGTACCAACGACTTGACCCAGATGACCTTTGGCTACTCTCGCGACGACGCCGGTAAATTCCTCAAAATCTACAAAGAAAAAGGCATTATCAAAACCGATCCGTTTGAAGTCCTCGACCAAAAAGGTGTGGGACAACTTGTACGCATGGGTGTAGAAAAAGGTCGCTCCACCAAACCCGAACTTAAAGTGGGTATTTGTGGTGAACATGGAGGAGAACCTTCTTCTGTTAAATTCTGTGCTTCACTCGGCATGAACTATGTAAGTTGTAGCCCCTATCGTGTGCCCATTGCACGCGTAGCCGCTGCCCAGGCCGCTGTTGAATAATACAAACACAACATATAAGCGAGAGAGGGCTGTGTCAATAATGACGCAGCCCTCTCTTATATATTTACGTCACATTTATTCCCTCAGACATAGTCATGAGTACGTCGGATAAAAAAGGTACAAAGACTAAAACATAGAATTATGCGTCCCGATTCCGGCTGACGTTCCACCTCTATAATTAATACACGATTACTAAAAATTCATTGACACTAAGTCTTATCAACATATTTGAAATAAACGTAGCCCAGACTATTAGGAAGTCTGGGCTAAGCATTCTTTTATTCTCAAACCAACATTTTACCTGCTACACACTTTCGTCTATTGCAGGCCGATTTACATTTTTATTGTTTATTTTACGATCGGCACGTAACATATGGCGCAATAGAGCTACCGTTTCCTGTGACTCTTGCAACAAACCGAGATAAATATACAATACCGATATATTTTCACTTTTGTCATCTTCTTGCATCATCTGCATCAGAGCTTTGCGTTTTTTTGAAAATAACGCTTTCATATCTTCACACTCCGAACGTAAAGCTATTGTATCTTCGAAACGTCCACTCTGTTCGATAGTGATGGCTTTCTCAAAAAGCTGTATCACACTATTACGCATCGGAAGAAAATCATCTGCCAAATGTCGCGGTAATGGCATAAAGTTGTTGTCGACATGTTCTTGGCATGGCTCACACATACGGAAGAGACTATATGAAATTTGCTCACAGCTATTACAGCCGAGGTGAAACCATGTATTTTTTTCTATGGCGATTTCCATCGGTACTTTTCGCATGGCAACCGTTTCTTTACGACGTACATTTTTGAGAATAAGTTTCTCTTGTCTCAATAGCGAATCGGCTTTACGCAATGGTTTTAGATCTTCTCGTATAAATCCATCGGTTATATTATTATATATCTGTATTGCATCGGAAAGGAATGCACAACGACTCTCAGCAATGTGTCTACGCAACAGACCCCAAACTTCGTTTTTATCGGTTGTGGAAAGAATTTCTGCAAATACAACATCTTTTTTCTCTACCTTGGCGCGTTTACGGAACACAATGTTACTGCGAACAATCATGAATATACCCAGTGCCACCATGGCAATCGACGCCCACACACCGCCATAGTACATGATGAGTACAACAAGAAAAGCTATAACAAAAGCTGCACCCGCTGTAATAAACCAACCGCCAATAACCGAAATTACGCCCGTAATGCGGAACACGGCACTTTCGCGCCCCCAAGCACGGTCAGACAAAGATGTACCCATGGCAACCATAAAGGTCACATAGGTTGTAGAGAGGGGTAATTTGAGCGATGTACCAAGTGCTATGAGAAGACCAGCCAAAACGAGATTTATTGAGGCACGCACAAGGTCAAAAGCGGCACCGGACTCCAACACTATCTCATCTTGATTAAATCGTTTTTCAATCCATTGACGCACACGTAAAGGGGTGACACTTACTATCCACGAAGCCACTGAAGAGAAGGCACGTACAAGACTACGGGCTACACGCGATGAGCCAAAAACTTCATCTCCTGTATCCTGACGCGATAAATCGACTGATGTCTTCACCACGTTGTGCGCTTTTTTAGATGTAGCCAATGATACAACCATAACAACTCCCGCTCCGATAAGGAAATATATAGGCGTACTTGCCGGTCCATTGAGCGAGTTCATCAAAAAATTATTGGGGTCTGTACCATTAACCGCAAAATCTTGATATGAGGAGAGTCCCGCTAAAGGAACACCCAAGAAATTTACCAAGTCGTTACCAGCAAATGCCATAGCCAAAGCAAATGTTCCAATAAGCACAACTACTTTGAAAACATTGACTTTACACCAATGAAGGATTTGCATAAGGATAGTAAAGAATGTAAAACAAGCGCCTAATATCAACGCAACATTATCGTGCACCCAAGCCTTATTTTCAGGTGTCATAAATGAAAGATCCTTCACACCCTTTATGAGCATAAAGTAGATAATGGCTGTAACAGCTATACCGCCAAACAATCCGGCTTTCCAACGGAGTTTACTTTTATAATTAAATGAGAAGATTATACGAGCAATATATTGCACCAAAACTCCAAAAAAGAATGCGATAGCCACAGAAAGAAATATACCTAAAATTACCGAAAAGGCCTTTTCTGTATTAAGTAAGTCGGCAAACGTAAGCCCTGTAGTATCCGAAGCCAATTTTACCATCGCAATCGCAAAAGTTGCGCCCAACAATTCGAATACCATGGAAACGGTGGTAGAAGTAGGCATACCGAGTGAGTTGAATATATCGAGAAGGACTATATCTGTGACCATTACGGCCAAGAATATACACATCAACTCATAAAAATGGAACTGCTCGGGTCGGAAAATACCATGTCGGGCAATATCCATCATACCATTACTCATTGCCGCTCCACAAAATACGCCAATTGCAGCCACAATAATAATTGTTCTGAATTTTGCCGATTTGGAACCGATGGCCGAATTAAGAAAATTCACCGCATCATTACTTACTCCGACCGACAAGTCAAAGACTGCCAACACAAATAGGAATATTACAAATCCTAAAAATATTATATCCATGTTTACATTGTTTAATTTGCCACAAAAATAGAGTTGTAATATGATGAATATATAACAAATATGTTACAATCTTGTGACAATATAGATGAGGAGATATAAAATGAAACGGTTTTATTTTATATGAAACAGATAGGAAATGCCGGCCGAAATTTGTTGATGAGCCGAGGCCGAAAAATAAGCTGCATTACCCTTACTGTTTTCGAAGAAATCATTAAGACCGAAATAATAACGGGCTTCGACTATAAAACTGTGTTTTTTGAGTTTCAGTTCAAAGCCAAGTCCTCCGGTAATACCATAATCAAATCTGGAATTAAGTGGTTCATAGTACTGCTGTGTTTCCCAACTTTGAGTAAGGTAAGGCAAATCATATATATCAAAATTACTCTTATCACTCGTAGAAAGACAGAATCCAATCTGCGGACCTAGATTGAGAAATCCTCTTATCGGCTCATTACCAAAGAATATGTGCGACAAAAAAGGTACGGTAATATAGTTCATCGTCCTACTATACGCACAATCGGGATTGGGTTGCTTTGAGAAATCTTCCTTCCAGCCAAATTGAGCGAAATTAACTTCACCGATGATACCGAAATATTTTTCTTCTATATAACGTATCGATGCGCCTACATTCATACCTATCTGATATTTTTCACGCACGGAGGGACGGAAAGTAACTTTCGACATCGTCACCCCACCCCTAACGCCTACCGATAATGATCGATATTTATTGTTTTTGCGTTGTGCATCAGCGGGTAATACACAACAAAGTGAAAGTATAATAAGGCCGAGTGTATAAAGCAATCGTTTCATTCGCATATAGGAGATCTAATCGGTTATAATTTCTCTGACTATTTCATCTGCAGGGGTAAATCGCACAAAATAGATGTTATTATTGTTGAAGCCGCTCCAATTATTTATACGACGAAAACAGAAACCGGTCTGTATCCCGGGTGTAGTATATTTTTCAATTTCTTTATCGAAATTACGACCATAAATCGACATTGCTTCGAGGAAGAAAAGGCCGGTATCATATCCCAACAACACATGTTGCGGATTGGCTTGCAACATATCTCTACGATACCAATATAGGAACATATCCTGCAAATTGGCAGCCACTGAATCGCCTGGAACAGTATAGAAACGAGAAAATATTGTCGTATTCAGGCTATGAAACTGATTGATATATTCTTTGGTATAGAGTTGCCATTCGGGATAGCCGTAGAGGGTTATATTTATGTGCGACTTTTCTTCTTTCAGCTTCGTAAGCGGAGCAATAACCTTACCTACAGAACTTCGGCTCGAGGCATTTGTAAGTACAAAAACATCGCGCATACCGGGTGCCATATCTTCAAAAGCCTCCAAGTAAGGATCTTGCCCCAACGAAACTTCGAGGAAATCGCGTTCTTGTTGGAGAAGTTTTGTTTTAATTATATTGAGGTGATCAAGCTTACTGTTTTCGGACCCACTGTCATCTATAACAAATACTACATATTTATCGCCTATTTCCTCTATTATTTTGTCACGACTGCGCGAATAGAGATTTTCGTGGGGTATATTGCATTGGAACACTTTAGGATTGGTCTCGGCTTCGAGACTTTTTACGGAAAAAGGATTGACCATGTTTACATCATTGGCACGAGCAAATTTTGCGACGACTTCTATGTCTTCGTTTTCAACAGGGCCTATAATAAGATCTACATTCTTACCGGGGAGTACATTCACGATAGAATCTACTGCGGCACGAGAGCCTTTGGTATCGATAGCAAAAATATTGAGAGATAGTCCTCTCCGTTTCATACTATCTGCAGCGAATAAAAATCCTTGATAAAACTCGGTATATAGTGTAGAACGAACATCTTGCAGACGATCATTCATAAAAGGCAACATAATAACTATATTATAGGGTTCTCCGGCCTTTTTCTCATGGCGTTTAGTAATTTGCGCTATCTCCTCTTGAGTCTGTATTTTCCTCAAAATCTTAGGTATTGCGACGGTATTTCCGCGAGCAACTTTATCTTTACCATCGTTTACCGCTAAAATATCTGCCGGGGTAACCTCAAATTTTTGAGCGACACTTTCAAGTGTCTCTTTTTTACTTTTTACCGTATAATAAAATATTTCGGGTTTCGGTTCTTCTGTTTGCAACTCTTTATTGTCTGATGCGATACGTATTACCTCGCCAATACCCAATTTTTGAGGGTCGAGGCCGGGATTTTCATTGATAATCTCAACTACCGATGTGGCATAACGCTTTGCCAACGAATACAACGTTTCACCGGTAGCAATCGTATGATATATATGTGCATCTTGAGATTGTATCGGATTTCCGACAACAGCGTTTTGCGGAATACGCAGGGTATCTCCGATATGTATTACATCTTCTGCACCGGGGTTGAGGGCGGTGATGCGATTGATAGATACTCCATACATACGAGAGAGAGAATAAAGTGTCTCCCCTCCTGCCACCACATGATTAAACATCTTCTCGGCACTTGCAATCTGAGCCGTATTATAACGCACAGGAATGATAAGTAAATGACCGACGGCAAGGGTATCATCTGCAATTTCCGGGTTATATTGTGTAACAATATCGGGAGTGACATCAAACTTCACACATATACTATCGAGAACATCTTCTTCCTCTATACGATAAAAATAGTATTCTTTCCCCTCGATTGTCTTACGAGAGAAGGTTGTTTGTGGTTTTTTATTTTTATTACCACGATTTGTCGATTGGGCAGAAATCTGACCAATAAAAGAAGCCAATAGTATAATTATAAAAACTTTATAAGAAATACGCATAATGAATTTTATTTTTATATCGATAGCCGATTTTGCACGGTCAAAGATAATGCAATCTGACCGAACAAGCAAATTTATTCAAGAATGTTAGAATCTGTTTGAAATTTTCTCAAAATTATCTCAGTTTCAATAATCTCAAAACACAAAATTTAAACAATATCTTACCGATGAAATTAAATCGGAATTTGAGAATTATTCTATATCAATAATAAAAAACGAGAGTACCAATACAGGTACCCTCGCATATAGAATCTATAACACTTTTATAACTTACCATATAAAGCCTCGCAACATTTATATCGAACGTATTAAGTTTTTTGTTACACAGGCTTATATATATGTTATTACTCTACCACTAATTATTTACATAATATACACTATCAACATTCGCAAAATTTTCATCGATGGTGATAGTAAATTTGGTAGCGGTAGTCAACACGTTACCCATGATGGTTGTAAGATAGTTACGTTGCACCGGATAATTGGTATCGAAATCGTATGAGCGTATTTCGGTGCTCATATTATCATCTTCATAAGCGGTAAGAGTAAAATTTATAGGCATATCAACACCTTCTTTTGCAAAGATATAGTCAACAAAAAGTGTTTGATGAGTAGAATCAGCTTTGTCCCAACCATCTTTATATGTACCTTTAACAAGGTCGGCAGTAAATTCTTTATTAACCATCTCTACCGTAGATAAAGCGCCGGTAACAGCACTGAAAGAGGCGATATTAGGCATTGTATATGTGACTTTAACAGCTTCGGGGCGAGTACCTATTTTGAGATCGGCAAGGTCGGTAGCCACCACGCGCAACTTACCGAAAGGTCGACGCAAAGTAAAGGTTTCTTCCATATTATCTACGACAGTAACGTTTTGGGCAAGGAAGAAAGCATCACGTGTTTCGTCGTTGACAGCCTCGTCTATCATCTTCAGATCTTCAAGTTTTTCTGTGTTGTAGTGCAGGTCGGTCGATTCATCTTCTTTTACTATATCGGCCCACAAGACAAATTTGTAAGTACGATTGGGGGTAAGACGCAAAGCAAAAGTCGCATCTTCAGGAACATCTTTGGTCTCTATTTCACGAGCCTTGATAAGTTCTGTACCTTCAGAGTTCCAAATTTCGAGGATATAACGCAGGTCATACTGTAACCAATCGACATTGGTAAGTGCTCCTTTTGCACTATTTGCATTAGCACTGAGAGCACGTACAGATGTAAGTTCCGGTGTCGAAGCGTTAAGTCTTACAAAAACCTCTTCACCACCACCATTTTTAACAATTTCTTCATTACATGAGGCAAGCACCACTGCTACTGCCACAAACGAGAATAAAATCTTTTTCATAAACTGATTGCTGTATTAATATTATTTGTAAAATATATTATGATTTCAAAATCAGCGACAAAGATAGATATTTTATTCAATATACAAGTATCTCATTTGGGAAAAAATCTGTCCGGCAGTTCTTTCAAAGCTCAAACGCAAAGAACAAAAATCCCGCCGGCTTTGCACCGACGGGATTTTTTAGATATAAACAATAATTAAATTACAATTGGGTATATGCTCCGTTTTGAACGGCATAATTTGTACCATCAACATTTATAGTACAATCATATCCTGTATATAATCTGAAATTATCGATGGTAAATACATTGCCATTGTATCGGCAATCGGTATATTTACCTTCACCGCCCAATTGACGTACACTTGTATTCAAATCACAATCGGTAATTGTCGCATCATTGTATACATTAAAGAATCCTGAAGCATTGACGGTGCAACCTTCCATGGTAAGCATGGTTACAGCTGCACCTACTGCAACTCTGTATCCTGTGAATGTACAGTTTTTGCAAGTTATATTGTTTGCCCCACCATCAAAATGGAATGTATAATCGTCAGATGCGAAATTACAATTTTCAAATACGACATTGTCACCTGCATAACCATAGTACAAGGCATATTTTCCGTCAAAATTACAATTTTGGAAAGTACCATTTACCGTACCACGTGCAGCACTACCATTTTCATTTGAGAAAGTTGCACCAATAACGGTCGCACCTTTGATATTCAACGAAGATTGTCCGGCAAATACCGTACCTTCTTCACAAACGAGGGTTACTCCTTCGGCAAAATCAGCAGTAGCAGGCATCGTGTATGTACCGGCAGGTACATTCAAAGTTTCACCGGCAGCGGTAGCTTTCAATGCATCTTTGATATTACCATACAATGTACCATCTACATTCAAATAGTTTACTTTGTTACCATCGATATTAATGGTTACATTTTCGGCACCGCCTTTGATGTTCCACAATCCGTTACCACTGAAGAGTCCGTTGGGGAATCCGGTAGAGGTAGTGTTCTCGATGTTTACGATAAATTTAGATCCACCGCTGTTTATATCGATGGCGGTTACAGGTTTGCCACCCCCTGCAAGAGTTCCGGGAGAGGTGTAACCATATTTTGCCGCGGTAAATGCGCAGTCTGTAATGTTGATGGTGGTGTTTGATACACTACCGTCGTTGTACACTTGGATACCTTTACCTTCTGAGCAATCGAAAACACAAGAGATGAAATCGAGATTAGAGTAATCTGTGTAGATATAGCTGTTTTGGGGGTCGATTGTACAATTTACAAATTGTGTCGGCCCCATATTGCGGTATTGACCTACATAAATACAATCTTTGAACAATACCGATGCCACACGTCCGAAACCTCCGGTATATGAAGTATATGCAGGAGATTCAATTTTAATATTTTCGAAAGTAAGATTGATACCATCGGCATAGCAATTGAGGCCGCCGTCGGAGGGTGTTCCCTCAGACCCGAACTTCAATATGGTAGATTCTCCCAATCCTTTGAAAGTAAGTGCGTTTTCACCGGCTTGCGATCTTTGAGTTTTAAGCGATATTCCCATAGGCAACATATATGTACCCGGCTCGGTAATAGTGATTACATCGCCACTGATGGCATGGGCAAGAGCCTCATCCAAGGTAGAGTAGAGAAGTGTTTCACCATTGTTCGATATAGCAATGCTCTTCTTGGTAACATTACCAGTTTCGAGGTCTTTGTCAATGGTTCCGATGAAAGCCTCGTCGATGGTGATGGTAAATTCTGTGGCGGTGGTCAACACATTACCCATGATGGTGGTGAGGTAGTTGCGTTGAATGGCAATGTCGGTATCGAAATCGTAGGTGCGAATGAGTTGGCTCATCGCGTCGTCTTCGTAAGCCGAGAGGGTAAATTTGATGGCCGATTGCGCATCTTTGGCGAGAATATAATCGACAAAGAGGGTTTGGTTGGCATCGTCGGCATCATGTCCGCCGGCGTATGTGGCTTTGTCGAGCAATGCGGTGTGTTCCACCGTGGTGAGAGTGCCCGATATTTCACCGGTTACGGCATTGAAAGCGGCAGCTCTGTCGGCAGTATAGGTTACTTTCACTGCTTTGGGTTCGCTGCCGAGTTTGAGTTCTTTGATATCTGTAGTCACGACACGTACTTTTGCAAAGGGACGTGTAAGAGTGAGAGTCTCTTTCTGGTCGTTGGTCACAGTGATGTTTTTGGCCAAGAAATAGGCATCGTGAGCCTCGTCGTTGATGCAGTTGTGGTCATCGACTTTGATGTTTTTGAGGTCGGTGATGTCGTAGTGGGTTGTGGTGTCTCCGTTGTCGATGGTTACCACGTCGGCCCAGAGAACGAATTTGTACTCATGTCCCGGGGTGATGCGAACATTGAAAGTTGCATCTTCGGGAGTGGTTTTCACTTCGGTTTGACGGGCTTTCACGAGAGCGGTACCCTCTTTGTCCCAGATTTCGAGTACATAACGCAAATCATAGGTGTTCCAATCGACATTGGTCAGAGCACCTTGAGCACTGTTTGTGGGGTCTCCGTA
>JAZURX010000019.1:0-14202 GCA_045606385.1 Bacteroidales bacterium
ATATACCGAAAACAGCGTATCGCTCGCAGATCGCACCGAGGCTGTGACCATCAATTGGGACTTCCAACAAAAGAACGGTGCTCCCGTAGTGGCATACCAAGGCTCTACCGGTATTTGGGTGGCTCAGGCTGTCGTTAACGGCGAAACCATCGACGTAAAACTCGATTTCGATGCCTCAAACGGCAAAATCGCAAACGGAAACTGGCAGGATTGGGCACAAATGAATGAGGAAACTAAACTCGTTGTTCCCGCATGCAAAGGTGCCGTTATCTCGTTGGAATCATACAGCGCAACCACTACCACCACCATTGCAGGTGAAACCATCAATCAAGGAACAACCACTCCGAGCTACACCTACGAAGGCTATGCCGAAACCGTAGAGATCGTAATCGGTGACGGTTCTTATTTCCGTTATATTCAAGCCGTGCTCCCCGTTGTCGAGACATCTGCTATCATGAATATCGAAAATAATAGTAATATTACCATTGTAGAGATATACTCTATTACAGGTGAACGACTTACAGTTCCTCGTAGCGGACAAATCAATATACTAAAATTATCGAACGGAAAAGTAATAAAAGCCATATTGTAATATATTGATATAAATACAAGAAGGCAGACAAATGTTGATCTGACCCCAAAAGTTGGATGGGTTAATAATAAAATTATTGGTAAAGAGTTCGGTATTATACCGGACTCTTTACTTTTAGTCTCAGTTTAATTCTGTCATTATTATAATAAAAGATAGCTTCTTCAGTTCTTGCTTGATATGTTCCATATCCTTAAACTCTTGCAAATATAGCAATTCAAATTTACTACAATTTCAGATAAAAATCGCGAGTCAATGCTACATATTCGGGTGTCAATTGCAAAGGAGCTGTTTCAATAGCCATATTTTCCACCAAGGGACTTTCTACGTTACATCTTCCCCACTCTACCATGATACGCTTGGGAAGTATACCCACTCGGCCACTTACCCACATAATACGATAAGCGTACAATCCACAGAGATTAGCAATTTTCGATACATATTCATATATATCAGCCGGAAAAATAAGTGAAATCGTACCATCGGCAGTAAGTAGAGAAACTGCTGCTGACAACAAAGTTGTATACGTCAATCGATCGGTATGTCGAGCTTTCATACGTGCCGGCTCCTCCGACAATAATGAATTTTCAAAATAGGGCGGATTTGAGATAATTCGGTCATATCTATGACGTGTATTAGATGCATAATCAAGAAAATCATCATGAATAATAGATATTCGACTATGCCACGGTGAACGAGCAACATTTTCGATAGCTTGCATTGCTGCATTCTCATCTATCTCTATGCCATCGATATGAGCTGTATCGGCTGTGCGTTGCGCTATCATCAATGCTATAAGACCCGATCCGGTACCAATATCAAGTATAGAAGCACACTTGGCAACATCGCACCATGCGCCCAACAATACCCCATCGGTGCCGACCTTCATGGCACATCTATCATGATACACGACAAATTGTTTGAATCGGAAATAGGGATTTCCCATAGAATTACTTATTGGATATACAAATAAACAAAAAATATCCAACAGTTTCTCATTATCGATAAAGAATCTTAACTTTGGCACATAAATTGCAGTTATAAGAAGATGATATTTTTTTTGCTGTTACTATAAGCAAAAATCCATAATATGACAAAATGACAATATATATATGCTAAACTCTGATAAAAGTTTGATTTTCGACACTGACGAAAGCACCGTCATCGGTCCTATTATTGCCGAGGTTGAAGGGACGCCCGATATCGATTGTCCGGGATTATCAATGAACTCTCTCCCTATATTGCCTTTACGTAATATGGTATTGTTCCCTGGTGTCACACTACCCATCACTGTGGGCAGAGCCAAATCATTAAAATTGATACGAGAGGCTCAAGAAAAAAGAATGCCTATAGGTGTTGTATGTCAAAAAGACATGTATAAAGACGACCCCGAATACAGTGATCTATACCACATCGGAGCACTGGGTGAAATAATAAAAATACTTGAAATGCCCGATGGAAATACGACTGTCATACTCCAAGGGAAACAACGCTTTCACCTTAATGAAATATGTTCGTATTTTCCCTACATAACAGGAAATATCTCATTGATACCTGAGGTGTTACCCCAAGAAAATGACAAAGAATTTGATGCTTTGCTTGATGCATTAAAAGATACGACACTCGAAGTATTAAAATCCATGTCGGAACCACCACGAGAACTGATTTTTGCCCTTAGAAACATGGGAAGCATGTTCTACTTGGTAAATTTCTTGTGTACAAACATACCCTTCACCCCCGAACAAAAACAAGAGTTGCTCGAATACGCAACAATCAAAGAACGTGCATTCGAGCTATATTCAGCATTACGTAAAGAGGCTCAATTGCTCGAAATAAAAGCAAGCATACAATCAAAAACGCGAGCAGACCTCAATCAACAACAACGTGAGCACTTTTTACAACAACAAATAAAAACAATTCAAGATGAATTGGGAGGAAGCAGCCAAGAGCAAGACATCGAAGAACTTAACGAAAAAGCCTCAAAAAAGAAATGGAGTAAAGAGGTACAAGCCACATTCGAAAAAGAACTGCGCAAATTGGAACGATTGTTCCCTCAATCTCCCGATTTTTCGGTACAATACAACTACCTCGAAACATTGGTCGACTTACCTTGGGGTGAATATACTACAGATAATTTCAATCTGAAAAATGCTCAAAAGCAACTTGATAAAGACCATTACGGCCTTGAAAAAGTAAAAGAGCGTATTATAGAACATTTGGCTGTACTGAAACTACGAGGAGATTTGAAATCGCCCATTATATGTCTTTATGGTCCCCCGGGTGTAGGGAAAACATCACTTGGAAAGTCTGTAGCTGCCGCATTAAATCGCAAATATGTGCGAGTATCTTTAGGTGGATTACATGATGAGGCCGAAATACGCGGTCATCGTCGTACATACATAGGAGCTATGCCGGGTCGTATCATACAAGGCATACAAAAAGCAGGCTCATCAAACCCTGTATTTGTTCTTGATGAAATAGATAAAATCGGGTCAGATTTCAAAGGAGACCCCTCATCGGCACTGCTTGAGGTACTCGACCCCGAACAGAACAATACATTTCACGACAACTACTTAGATGTTGATTACGATTTATCTAAGATTCTTTTTATAGCCACAGCCAATAATCTGAATACAATATCTCGCCCCTTACTCGATCGTATGGAACTTATTGATATATCTGGATATATACAAGAAGAGAAAGTCGAGATAGGTCGTCGTCATCTTGTGCCCAAGCAACTCGAAGAACATGGTCTTGAGAAAAATGATATTGATATACCTAAAAAAACAATGGCGGCAATTATCGAATCATACACTCGGGAATCGGGCGTACGAGAACTCGATAAAAAAATAGCCAAAATCATGCGTAAAGTAGCTCGACGCAAAGCATCGGAGATGGAATGGTCGCATAGCCTACAACCCGATGATTTGAAAGAATACTTAGGAATGAAAGAATATTCTCGCGACTATTACGAAGGTAACAATTATGCCGGTGTTGTTACCGGACTAGCATGGACAGCTGTAGGCGGTGAGATACTATATATAGAATCGAGCCTCAGTCGTAGCAAAGGAGAAAAACTTACATTGACGGGAAATCTCGGTGATGTGATGAAAGAATCAGCAGTAATAGCACTGCAATATGTAAAATCTCATGCCGATATGCTCGGTATAAAACCGATTATATTCGATAATTGGAATTTGCATATTCATGTTCCCGAAGGAGCGATACCCAAGGACGGACCTTCGGCCGGAATTACCATGGTAACATCTATCGCATCGTCGTTTACTCAAAGAAAAGTTCGTGCCAATATTGCCATGACGGGAGAAATCACTCTGCGAGGTAGAGTACTACCGGTAGGCGGCATTAAAGAAAAAATTCTTGCCGCAAAACGTGCTGGCATAAAAGAAATTATACTCTGTGATGAAAATCGTAAAGACATAGAAGATATAAGCGAGAATTATATTAAAGGATTAAAATTCCATTACGTCCACGACATCAAAGAAGTTCTCGACATCGCACTACTCAAAGAGAAGGTCAACAATCCTCTTGATTTAGAGATTAAGGAAATGACAAAATAGATTAATTTTCCAAAAGCCTGTATATGTACAGGCTTTTCTTATAAAAATTAGAGATAATATCTCTGATATTAAAG
This sequence comes from Bacteroidales bacterium, assembly GCA_045606385.1. GTDB lineage: Bacteria > Bacteroidota > Bacteroidia > Bacteroidales > UBA11471 > Caccoplasma. Next base: position 4,242 of record JAZURX010000019.1, read on the forward strand.
ATGTTTTCACTATCTTTGTAGCATCTATATAAAAGAAATAGGTTACATCGGTAAAACATATGGAAAATATTTTACCGACCCAATAAATACTATACCACAACGATTGTATGAGCGATAACAAACTAATAGAAAAACTCGAAGGCTTATCTATACGATTTCAAGAGGTAAGTACACTGATTACCGACCCATCGGTAATCGGTGACCGTAAACGTTTTGCCAAACTGACAAAAGAATATAGTGACCTCGAAAAAATAGATAATGCACGCAAACAATATATTCTACTTCTTACTAATATAGAGGGGGCCAAAGAAATACTCGAAACCGAAACCGATCCCGAAATGCGAGAGATGGCTCGTGAAGAATTAGACTCATGTCAATCACAAATACCGGCTCTCGAAGAAGAGATAAAATTACTTCTTGTACCAGCCGATCCACAAGACGATCGTAACGCCATACTCGAAATACGCGGTGGAACCGGTGGAGATGAAGCAGCCTTATTTGCCGGTGACTTACTCCGTATGTATGCCAAATACTGCGAGATAAAAGGCTGGAAACTCGAAATATCGAGTGCAAGTGAAGGGGCTGCCGGAGGTTTCAAAGAAGTCATCTGCTCGGTATCGGGCAATAAGGTATATGGTACGCTCAAATACGAATCGGGGGTACATCGCGTACAACGTGTTCCTGCCACCGAAACACAAGGTCGCGTACACACATCGGCAGCATCGGTAGCCGTACTGCCAGAAGCTGAAGAGTTTGATGTAATAATTAATGAAGGCGAAATAAAATGGGACACATTCCGTAGCGGTGGTGCCGGTGGTCAAAACGTAAACAAAGTAGAATCAGGGGTACGCCTACGCTATAACTGGAAAAATCCTATTACCGGAGAAGTGGAGGAAATCCTTATTGAATGTACCGAAACTCGCGACCAACCCAAGAACAAAGAACGAGCACTCTCGAGACTGCGTACATTCATATACGACAAAGAGCACCAAAAATATATCGACGATATTGCCAGCAAACGCAAGACAATGGTTTCAACTGGTGACCGTTCGGCCAAAATACGAACATACAACTATCCGCAAGGACGTATAACCGATCATCGTATCAACTATACAATATACAATTTGGCCGCATTCATGGACGGCGATATACAAGATTGTATCGATCACCTCATTGTCGCCGAAAATACAGAACGATTGAAAGAAAGCGAATTATAAATTTCTATTTCTATATCTCATGAACAAGCAACAATTATTTGACAATATACGCCGTAAAAAATCCTTCCTATGTGTAGGATTAGACACAGACATAAAGAAAATACCTCAACATCTGTTACAAGAAGAAGATCCTATTTTCTCATTCAATAAAGCCATTATAGACGCAACAGCTGATTTGTGTGTTGCATATAAACCCAATTTGGCTTTTTATGAAAGCCTTGGGCTGCAAGGCTGGTCGGCATTTGAAAAAACTGTACGCTATATCAAAGAAAACTACCCCGACCAATTTATTATTGCCGATGCCAAACGAGGAGATATTGGTAACACTTCGGAAATGTATGCTCGCAGTTTCTTTGAACATCTCGAGATAGATTCTGTAACCGTTGCTCCTTATATGGGAGAAGATAGCGTAAAGCCATTCTTAGTGTATGAAGGACATTGGGTTATTGTTTTGGGACTTACCTCTAACAAAGGGTCTCAAGATTTTCAATTCACTACCGATGCAAATGGTGAACGTCTTTTCGAAAAAGTAATGCGCATAACACAGACATGGGCAAGCGAAGACCAAATGATGTTTGTCGTAGGTGCAACACAAGGAAAACTTTTCACAGATGTACGTAAAGTGGCTCCTAATCATTTCTTGTTGGTTCCCGGCGTAGGAGCACAAGGCGGTAGTCTTCAAGATGTTGCGCACTATGGCATGAACGATATGTGTGGTTTATTGGTAAATTCATCACGAGGTATCATATATGCCGATAAAACAGAAAATTTTGCCAACGCTGCCCGTCGTGAGTCACAAAAAATACAACAAGAAATGACAGTATTGCTCCAAGAAAAAGGACTTATCTAAAATCAAAAATATAACTTTTTAAAATATATAACATATGCAAACACTCGACAATTTCAATTTCGCCGGTAAAAAGGCTTTTGTACGTGTAGACTTCAACGTACCCTTAGATGAGAATATGAACATTACCGACGATACCCGTATGCGTGCAGCATTGCCCACTTTGAAAAAAATCCTGGCTGATGGCGGTAGCATTATTATTGGTTCGCACCTTGGACGTCCTAAAAAAGGGCCGGAAGATAAGTTCTCTTTGAAACATATTGTAAATCATTTATCAGAACTCCTAGGACAACCTGTGAAATTCGTTAATGATTGCCAAGGAGATAATGTAAAAGCAGCTGTAGCCGAATTAAAATCCGGAGAAGTACTTGTACTCGAAAATCTTCGTTTCTATGCCGAAGAAGAAGGTAAACCCAGAGGTCTTGCCGAAGATGCAACCGATGAAGAAAAAGCAGCTGCAAAAAAAGCTGTTAAAGCCAGCCAAAAAGAATTCACAAAAAATCTTGCAGACCTTGCAGATGCATATGTAAACGATGCATTCGGCACAGCACACCGTGCACACGCATCGACAGCACTCATCGCCGACTACTTCGATACCGACCACAAAATGTTTGGTTATTTGATGCAAAAAGAGGTCGAATCTGTAGAAAAAGTGATGACCAATCCTATTCGTCCCGTAACTGCAATCATTGGAGGGTCGAAAGTATCTTCAAAAATTACCATTATAGAGAACTTGCTCAATAAAGTTGACAACCTCATTATCTGCGGTGGTATGGCCTACACTTTCGCTAAGGCCAAAGGCGGAAAAATAGGAACTTCGCTTTGCGAAGATGATATGCTCGAAACAGCTATCAGCATCATGAATAAAGCCAAAGAACTGGGCGTAAATCTTGTAATACCTACCGATTGTATCATTGCCGATGATTTTTCGAATGATGCAAACACTCGTCCTTGCAAAAACACAGAAATTCCTGATGATTGGATGGGCCTTGACCTCGGTCCTGAATCTGCAATAAGATTGGCAGAAGTTATCAAATCATCAAAAACTATTTTGTGGAACGGACCTGCCGGAGTATTTGAATTCCCCAACTTCGAGGCCGGTTCTCGTTCTATTGCCGAAGCAATTGTTGACGCAACAGCAGCCGGAGCATTCTCACTCATTGGTGGTGGAGACTCAGTTGCATGTATCAACAAATTTGGCTTTGCTGATAGAGTAAGCTATGTATCTACCGGTGGTGGTGCACTTCTCGAGTGTATCGAAGGCAAAGACCTTCCCGGCATTAAAGCTATCCGCGGATAATTAATACTACAAAAAGGACTATACTATCGTTATTATATGGTATAGTCCTTTTGTATAATACTATACAAATAAGATTTTATTCCTCACCAAGTTCTGCAAGAGCTGAAATTGCATCGTCATTACCTTGCTCAGCCGCAAGTCTATACCATTTGAGAGCAGCATCGTAATCTTGTGTCACTCCGTGACCATTTATGTAACACCACCCCAAATTGTATTGCGCCTCTGCAAGCCCTTGTTCAGCAGCCGCTTTCCACCAAGATGCTGCCTTTTGCATATTTTGTTCCACGCCCCTACCTTCGGCATAACAATAAGCTAAATTATATTGAGCACCAGGAAAATTCTGATTGGCAGCTTTTATATACCACAATACAGCCTCTTTCATATCACGTTTCACACCAGTACCTCGCTCATAACATAACCCTATATTGTATTGTGCAGCCGACGTATTATGCTTAGCTGCCATACGCCACCATTTTAAGGCCTCTTTATAATCTTTCTTTTGATAGTGTACCCATGCTTTATCGAGATAATTCTGTATTTGATGTTTGACCGATGATGACATTTGCATGAAACTCTCTTCTTTATTTGATTGCTTAGCATCGGCCGACTGTATAGAGAAGAAACAGCCTATAAACAATATTAGGGCAACAGTGAAATTTAATTTTTTGTGCATATTTCTACATTTCATATTTCATGACTATTTAATAAGTTTATTATACAATAATCATTTTTGTTTCTATGCCAATTCTTGACTTAGGAAACGTGCTGTATGGCTTATATCAATATGTAAAGCGACGTCCTCGGGAGTACCGGTGACAACTACATTCCCACCCCCTCGCCCACCTTCAGGGCCCATATCTATTATGTGGTCTGCCACTTTTATGACATCGAGATTATGCTCTATAACAAGAACCGTATTACCCTTATCTACCAATCGATTGAGAACAGTAAGCAGCACACGAATATCTTCAAAATGCAATCCGGTTGTAGGTTCATCAAGGATATACATTGTTTTACCGGTATCGCGTTTGGAGAGTTCCGTTGCCAATTTTACTCGCTGGCTTTCTCCACCCGAAAGTGTTGTCGACGGTTGTCCCAATTTCACATACCCGAGACCGACATCTTGTAAAGTTTTTACTTTGTGCAGGATGTTCGGAATACCTTCAAAAAAATCTACAGCTTGATTTATGGTCATATCGAGAATATCGGCAATTGATTTACCTTTGAATCTGACCTCGAGAGTTTCTCTGTTGTATCTTTTACCTAAACAAGCCTCACAGGGGACTAATACATCAGGAAGAAAATTCATCTCTATCGTTTTATAACCATTTCCACCACACACTTCACATCGGCCACCCGATACATTAAAAGAGAATCGTCCGGCTTTATAACCACGAATCTTAGCCTCGGGAAGCTCCACAAAGAGAGCTCTGATGTCGGCAAATAATCCGGTATATGTTGCAGGATTGGAACGTGGAGTACGCCCCAAAGGAGATTGATCTACATTTACCACTTTATCTACATTCTCAAGTCCCAAAATCTCTTTATAGGGTAATGGATTGGTAAGTGAGCGATAAAAGTATTGACTAAGAATCGGTTGTAACGTTCCATTGATAAGCGAAGATTTACCACTTCCCGACACGCCTGTAACACATATCAATTTACCCAACGGAAATTCGACATCGACATTTTTGAGATTATTTCCCACAGCTCCTTTCAATACAATTTTCTTACCATTTCCGAGACGACGAAGAGACGGTATCTCAATATTCTGTTTACCATTGAGATAGGCAGCTGTAAGAGTATCAGCTTGCAATATCTGCGATGGGGTACCTGTAAAAACTATTTCACCCCCAAATCGTCCTGCACGAGGGCCCAAATCAACAATGTAATCTGATTCGAGCATCATATCTTTGTCGTGCTCGACAACAATCACCGAATTGCCGGTATCCCTCAACTTTTTAAGAGATAGAATCAGACGCATATTATCACGTTGATGCAATCCGATACTCGGCTCGTCGAGAATATAAAGTACGTTGACTAACTGAGAACCGATCTGTGTAGCTAATCGTATTCGTTGGCTTTCACCTCCTGATAATGATGCCGAGGCACGTGAAAGGCTGAGATAATCGAGCCCTACATCGACCATAAATTGTAATCGCGACCGTATCTCTTTAATTATCTCACTTGCTATCGCCGCTTGCTTAGGATTCAACCTGTCTTCAATACCATCGAGCCATAATAAGAGCTCTGCAATATCCATATCGGCCAATTCTGCAATATTTTTACCATTGATACGATAATGCAAAGACTCCACATTGAGCCGAGAGCCATTGCATTGCGGACATTTCACCGTTGATACAAATTGTCCGGCCCATTTCTGTGCTTTAGCCGAAGCATCAGCTTCCTGCTGCATCTCAATATACTTTACCAAGCCATCGAATGACAAAAAATAATTAGAATTTCCCAATGATACATTCTTAATATTCAGACGTTCATCGGTTCCGTTGAGAATATCATTCAAAGCATCATCGGGTATTTCTCTGATGGGAGTTTTCAACGTCACGCCATATTTTTCACATATAGCTTCAATCTGCCAAAATAATAATACATTACGATATTTACCCAATGGGAGTATACCACCATTATATATAGAGATATTGGGATCGGGAATAATTTTTTCTTTATCTATAATATTGACATATCCCAATCCTTTACATTGCTTACATGCACCTTGCGGGGAATTGAATGAAAAGTTGTGAGGTGCCGGCTCCGAATAAGAAAGTCCCGTTGCAGGATCCATCAAAGTGCGACTATAATGACGTAATTCATTATTTTCCACATCAAGCAACATCAACAATCCATCTCCTTGTTTCATTGCTACACGTACACTTTCTTTGAGACGTCTTTCATCACGTTCGGAGACGACCAATTTATCGATAAGCAGTTCTACATTATGATTGCGATAGCGATCGAGCTTCATACCCGGCAGTATCTCTCTCAACTCACCATCGATACGTACCGACAAATAACCTTTCCGCCTCATCTGCTCAAATAGTTCTTTGTAATGACCTTTACGATTACGAACTAATGGAGCCAATATATATGTTTTGCGACCAAGATACCGAGATTTTATAAGGTCAAGAATCTGTTCCTCGGTATATTTCACCATTTTTTCACCGGTAAGGTATGAATAAGCTTCTCCGGCACGGGCAAACAGTAATCGTAAAAAATCATATATTTCGGTCGTCGTACCAACAGTCGACCGCGGATTCTTATTAGTTGTTTTCTGTTCGATAGAAATAACAGGACTAAGACCTGTTATTTTGTCTACATCGGGACGTTCAAGATTTCCTAAGAAATTTCGCGCATACGACGAAAATGTCTCGATGTAACGGCGTTGTGCTTCCGCATATATGGTATCAAATGCTAAAGACGACTTACCGCTACCACTCAGGCCGGTAATAACCGTAAATTTATCGCGGGGAATTTCTATATCTATATTTTTGAGATTGTGTACACGCGCACCCCAGATCTCTATTTTTTCATCGCTTGACATATTTTGTTATGACTGCTACTTATCTTTTTTAGAACGGAGGATATTGATATGGCCTTTGAGATTGAATTTCTGACCATCGGCACCGCGAGCCTCTATGACATAAAAATAAACACCGGGAGGAACTATCGGACCATTGAATCTGCCATTCCACCCCTCGGCCGGATCTTGCGAATAGTATAATTTTTGTCCCCAGCGATTATATATCCAACATTTATACTCAACAATAGACTTGTAAGCAACTTTCCACTCGTCATTCACGCCAGGGCTTCCATAAGGGGAGAATGCATTGGGGGCTTCGAGTTTCGACTCACCTACATGTATTTCGAAAACGGTATCTCGTTCACAATAATCATTATATGCATGCAGGCGCACATATGTTGTTCCTTCATCTTTGAACGCATATTCTAACATATTTTCGGCATACAATGCATCTATATTTTCGAAATCGGATGTGGAAGAAAATTCCCATGCAAAGTAATTATCACCATTAACATAGGCTTTAAATGTCATTTCTACAGGAGCAGAGCCTCCAAAACCAGAAGTAGGGAGTTCTGCAGCCTCATTTAACGCACCTCGCATTTTTTGATCGGCCTTCGCTCGCAAGAAAATAAGAGGGGAATCATACTCACCGACCATAGTATGTGTTGGAGATGCGCCCCATGCCGTAGGTATAGAATCAACAATTGTAATAGATGTACGTCCATACGGTGCAGGAAACGACATCTCCGTCTCTGATTTCACATCTGCCAAACATTCATCTTGAACATTCTCCACAATCGACGATGTCTCCTCGTTCCAAGCCAAGGTGGTATATGATACATAGCGAGGAAGATATTTCTTCAATCCTGCCGTAGTATAATAAGAAATGCCAATACCTTTACCCATTAAATTCACTGATTCACAAGGGAAATCTTGTTCTGTAGACACCTCGCATGAGATAACAGGGATATATGAAGATAGCCAAAAAGAGGCCATCACATTTCCGTCTTGTTCTACAATATATCCATAATCCTTATCAACAACAAACAATGTTGATGTATTACCGCTCTGTGTGCCTAACACTTCAACTTTGGACGAAAGTCCACCCTCTCCATATCGATACCAACGAATCTCTGACGATGAATTTGATGTATAACGTACTCCGGGGCGACTTTCGGGAGCGACCACATATAACGATGACAAACCGGTTGATTCTATCAACGAAAATCGATATGCTCCATCGATACTTATTGTCTGCGCCATAAGCGAAAAAGAGGCAAAAGAAAGAAATAACAATAATAGATTTTTCATCGTAACAAAGTTTCGTTCAAAGGTAAGGTATTTCACACGAAGAATAAAATAAAACATGTAAAAAGAGCGGTATATTATCATTATTTGACATTCATACAATACATAAAAAGAGATTCCCGCATAAGGGAATAATGAAACAAGCTTGTTATTTGGATAAAGAAAAAGAGTTTATTACCTTTGCCCATATAAGAACAAATGAATATGATAATAGATGAACGAAATGCTCGCAAAGAGCTAATGATGACAGTAGCAAAGCAAATGATGACAGCTGCTCGTACAGCGCCTAAAGGAAAAGGTGTTGACATCATCGAGATTATTACATTGACCGATAGCGATATCATTGCCGTATCAGAAGAAATGAAACGTCTAAGCGATGAAACCGGTATGAAATTTTTATTACGTGATAGTGACAACATACAACAAGCCGATGCCATGATAGTAATTGGTACTCGTCAAGCTGTACAAGGCCTCAATTGTGCATACTGCGGGTTCAAAACTTGCAACGAAAAGCCAAATACAACCCCATGTGCTATCAATAGCATAGATGTAGGTATAGCTGTAGGCTCGGCATGTGCCAAAGCAGCAGATTTACGTGTAGACAGCAGGGTAATGTTCTCGGCCGGTTGGGCTGTCGAACGACTCGGTCTCTTACCCGGATGCCATCAATGTATCGCCATACCGATAAGTGCATCATCAAAAAATCCATTTTTCGACCGTAAACCCAAAGAAGAGAATCAATGAGCGAATATATTTTACCTGCCGAATGGTATCCACAATCGGGTATACAACTGACATGGCCACATGCCGAGACAGACTGGAATTACATGCTTCAAGAAGTCGAAACCTGCTTCAAAAACATTGCACGAGAAATCTCTATACGCGAACATCTTCTGATCGTCACGCCATATCCCGATGATGTAAAACGCCAAATAGAAGACGTAGCTGATATGACGAATATAACTTTCGTTTGCTGTCCTACAAATGATACTTGGGCAAGAGATCATGGAGGAATTACACGTATTTCATTATCAGGAAAAAGACAAATTCTCGATTTCAAATTCAACGGTTGGGGATTAAAATTCGCTTCTAACCTCGATAATCTTATTACTCGCACATGTCATCAAAACGGTGTATTCAATGCCGAATACGTAAACCGCTTAAACTTTGTAATAGAAGGTGGTTCGATAGAAAGTGACGGAAAAGGGACTTTGCTTACCACCTCAGAATGTCTATTATCACCCAATCGCAACGGAGAATGGAGTCGAACCGATATAGAAAAATACTTGAAAGAAACATTTTCTTTGCGACAAGTGCTATGGGTAGATCATGGATACTTAGCCGGAGATGATACCGACAGCCATATAGACACTTTGGCTCGTCTTTGTCCCAATGACACAATTGTATACGTGCGTTGCGACGATAAAACCGATGAACACTACGAGGCACTGCATTTAATGGAACAACAACTCGGCTCTTTTTACACAATCGAGGGTAAAAAATACAGACTTCTCCCCTTACCTATGGTCGATGCAATATATTGCAACGAAGAACGTCTGCCGGCTACTTATGCCAATTTTCTAATTATCAATGGAGCTGTACTCTATCCCACATACGCACAACCCGATAATGACAATAAAGCTGCAGAAATATTACAAATGGCTTTACCCGGATATGAAATTGTGGGTATAGATTGCAGAGCTCTTATCAAGCAACATGGCTCGCTGCATTGTGTTACCATGCAATATCCA
>JAZURX010000020.1:0-3950 GCA_045606385.1 Bacteroidales bacterium
GGTATAATCAATAAAATATAAGTATCATGGCAAAAGATATAAAATTCAATATTGAAGCTCGTGAAGAGCTTAAAAAAGGCGTTGATGCTTTGGCAAATGCCGTAAAAGTAACCCTTGGTCCCAAAGGTCGTAATGTAATCATTGAGAAAAAATTTGGTGCCCCCCACATCACAAAAGATGGTGTATCTGTGGCTAAAGAGGTGGAACTCGAAGATGCATTCCAAAATATGGGTGCACAACTTGTAAAAGAGGTCGCTTCAAAAACCGGTGACGATGCAGGTGATGGAACAACTACTGCAACTGTATTGGCACAAGCTATTGTGAACGTAGGTCTCAAAAATGTTACTGCCGGAGCTAATCCCATGGACTTGAAACGCGGTATCGACAAAGCCGTTGCTTGTGTAGTGGAAAACATCAAGTCTCAAGCACAAGAAGTTGGTGATGATATGGAAAAAATCGAATCGGTAGCACGTATTTCGGCCAACAATGACGTAGAGATAGGTAAATTGATTGCCGAAGCCATGGAGAAAGTAAAACGCGAAGGTGTTATTACCGTAGAAGAGGCTAAGGGTACGGATACAACAGTGGAAATTGTAGAGGGTATGCAATTTGATCGTGGATACATCTCTCCCTATTTCGTAACCAATACAGAGAAAATGGAGTGCGAAATGGAAAATCCGTTCATTCTCATTTTCGATAAAAAAATATCATCACTCAAAGAGATGCTTCCGATTCTCGAAGCAACAGCTCAATCGGGTCGTCCGCTTTTGATAATTGCCGAAGATGTAGATAGCGAAGCGTTGGCAACATTGGTGGTAAACCGTTTGCGTGGCTCGTTGAAAATATGTGCTGTAAAAGCCCCCGGATTTGGCGATCGTCGCAAAGAAATGCTCGAAGACATCGCTGTACTTACCGGTGGAGTGGTAATCTCGGAAGAAAAAGGTCTCAAACTCGAAGGTGCTACCATCGATATGTTGGGCCGTGCAGAAAAAATATCTGTAAATAAAGAAAATACGACCATCGTAAATGGCATGGGTAACAAAGATGCCATTGCTGCCCGTGTGGCTCAAATAAAAGCCCAAATAGAGAAAACTACGTCGGATTATGATCGTGAGAAACTGCAAGAGCGCCTTGCAAAACTCGCCGGCGGTGTAGCTGTTCTCTACATAGGCGCTGCATCTGAGGTGGAAATGAAAGAGAAAAAAGACCGTGTAGATGATGCTTTGAGTGCTACCCGTGCTGCAATAGCCGAAGGTATTGTTCCCGGTGGCGGAGTGGCCTATATACGTGCCATATCGGCTCTCGATGGTGTCAAAGGTGATAACGACGATGAAACAACTGGTATCGAAATTATAAAACGTGCCATCGAAGAACCTTTGCGCCAAATTGTTGCTAACGCCGGTGTAGAAGGTGCCGTTGTTGTGCAACGTGTAAAAGATGGAGAAGGTGATTATGGTTACAATGCTCGTACCGGAGAATATGAAAACTTCTTTGCTGCCGGTGTTATAGACCCCGCAAAAGTGACCCGTGTCGCTCTCGAAAATGCCGCTTCGATTGCCGGTATGTTCCTCACTACCGAATGTGTGATTGCCGAAAAGAAAGAAGATAATCCCGCACCTGCAGCCATGGCTCCCGGAATGGGTGGTATGGGCGGCATGATGTAATCACTCTTTCTGTATAGAAATGCCTCTGTAATACTCTGATAGAGGAGTATACAATAGATATACCGGATAAGATAAATGGTAGAAACCATAGCTTATCCGGTAATTTTTTTAATGCCTACTGCACGACATACAGAATATTATTAATCGGATAATTGTTTGTCAACAAAAAATCCCGATAGAGCATCACTGCCATATCGGGACAAGAAACACATATTAGAGAACCTATCTGACAATATTTTCTACTATTTTTACTCGTGATGTAGTCTCTATGTCATCTTTTTTTAGCGATCTAATGCATTTACAGAATAACATTGTGAACTACCTCATCGTATAAGTAAACAAATGTAGATGTTATAAAGTTCATCAACCGGATAATTATTTTTCAATGGGAGAGAAGTTACTCTTTTGACAACGCATCATAAGTCGGTATTTCCGATAAAAAGTCACATTTATGATGTTCGTAATCGACGCGGCAACAGAAATGCTGTAATCCGTTCGATACTATAAGGTATCGAACTTTTAATACCGAGTTATATCGGATTATTTGATTAAAAACTTCTTGTGTTATATTTATATGAGGCGCTTTATATTCTATAATGATAAATGGGTTGCCCATAACATCGTAAACGACAGTATCGCTACGACGTTTGCGACCATTCTGAAGCAATGAAATTTCGTTACCTATACGTCCCGATGGGTAGCCTTTATCTTGTATGAGATAGGCTACAAAATGTTGTCGAACCCATTCTTCGGGGGTAAGTAAGACATATCGCTTTCGTAAGGTGTCGAAAATAAATTGTTTTCCATTCTCCTCTTTAACGCGAAAAGAATATCGGGGTAAATTTAATTCGGTCATTCGTTGTTATTTATTTGCTAATACGCAGAAGAATCGCTAATTTTACCTCCAAAATTAAGTAAAAAGCTATATCTAAACAAGAAATATGGCCAAGAAAGGTCCTGCACCACATATTCCTATCATAGCCGACATACGTCGACATGATTTCAAGCCGGTATATTTACTTATGGGCGAGGAGCCATATTATATTGATTTAATTACAGATGAAATCATTCGTCATGCCTTGGTCGATGACGAGAGAGATTTTAATCAAACTATAGTATATGGAGCTGATACGGATATGGCAACAATACTTAATGCCGCCCGTCGTTATCCGATGATGGCACAACGACAACTTGTGATTGTAAAAGAAATGCAAATGATGCGAAGTTTTGATGAGTTGTATTATTATATGCAAAATCCGCAACCATCAACAGTACTTGTATTGAATTACAAAAACACCTCCCTGAAAAATAAGAAGTTAATAGCCGAAATAAATCGTATAGGACTCGTTTTTGAATCAAAACGTATTTACGACAATCAAATATTCCCATTTATTTCGGAATATGTACAAGAAAAAGGCTTTCTTATCGATGACAAAGCTGCAATGATGATAGGGGAAGCCGTAGGAACCAATCTATCAAGAATTGCCGGAGAGATTGATAAATTGATCGTGATTCTGACATCGCAAGGAGAGAAGCGAATATCTCCTGAAATGGTAGAATTGCATATTGGTATCAGTAAAGAATTTAATAATTCAGAATTACTAAAAGCTATATCTCGTAGAGATTTACTAAAAGCCGGACGTATTATCGACTACTACGCCAAGAATCCAAAATGCGATCAAAATTATACAGCTTTCAGCTCATTATTTAATTTCTTTTCCAATTTACTTTTATTGCATTATTCATCATGCCCCAAGAACCAAAATGGTATAATGGCAGAAATAGGAGTAAATTATTATGCTGCTGAAGACTATATTAATGGATTACAATTATATAAAGCAGGGAAATGCGTAGAGATAATATCGAATATACGTAAATATGATGCACGCTCGAAAGGAGTGGATTGTGCTCCCGGTGTAACAATGGCTGATTTGCAACAAGAATTGATGTATAAAATTATGCATTAAAGAAAAAGTTTTACTTTTTCATACATAAATATTATGCCATAACAATCTTTATTTTATTGAATATAAATGAGATAGTTGTAATATGACTCATTTTTAATAAAAAATAAGAGCAATATTTTTGCACTCGTTATATTCTCATAACAAATATCAAAAAAATAATCGTATTTTACAGATTTAGCATTTTATTCAAGCATTTACATGTTCAAATATATGTACAATTGTGCCCGATTATGCATAATACAAAACAAATATTGGTCCATTTTATCAAACAATTGTGCATATATAAAATATTGAACACAAATCAATGCAAAAATAGCAA
>JAZURX010000021.1:0-74682 GCA_045606385.1 Bacteroidales bacterium
AGACCGCTTGGCCTCCGACTTGTAGTTTCCATTTTTAGTTGTATTATTGAGGATAAAAAAATAAGATAGAAGAGGTAAATATATTATTTTTTCCAAATAATGGTGAGCCCGTCGCGTAGAGGTATTATAACCTTTTCTACACGTGTGTCGGCTGCGATTTTGTCGTTGAATGCCATTACTGCGAGAGTTTGTGCATCGTGGGCATGATTGTCGCATACTTTGTTGTCCCACAATGTGTTGTCGGCCAAGATTATACCTCCGGGAGCGACGAAATCGAAAATCATGTCGTAATAGTCGCTATATCGACGTTTATCAGCATCGATGAATACGAGGTCGAAAATTTTGCCTAATGTGGGAATTACCTTTAATGCATCGCCCATGTGCAGGTGTATGCGGTCGGCTTGTGGCGCGCGAGCAAGATGTTCGCGAGTGAAATCTTCGATTTCGTCGTCGATTTCTATTGTATGAAGTTCTGCGTTGTCAGTCATTCCTTCGGCGAGGCACAAGGTGGAGTAACCTGTAAATGTCCCTATTTCGAGAATGTTTCGGGGACGTTGCATACGACAAATCATTTTGAGAATGCGCCCTTGCAGGTGTCCCGACATCATACGTGGGCGAAGGGTATGAATGTGTGTATCGCGACTAAGGTCTGCGAGTAATTTGCCTTCGGCATCGATATGAGACAGAATATATTTATCGATAGCTGTATTCATGTTATCGGTTCTCGTCGAGGTTGGGTAATATATATCGGTCGTAGTCTTTCAGTATCAAACCTGTTTTGTTTATTTCGAGGAAAGTGCTTCCGTATTCTTCACCGAGTGCCCCGCCGATATAGGCTATGAGGTCATCTTTTTTGATGAGGTCGGCGTTGATAAGCGAAGATAGTCCATGGAATAAATAATTTCGTGAAGAGGCTATTTCTCGTTGGTATATGGCTATCACACCGTACGATAGAGCGAGTTCGCGCATGGTACGTTCGCTGTAACATACTGCCAAAACGGGGTCTTTCCCTCGATATGCAGCCAGATTTCGTGCGGTACGACCGGAATATCCGTCGGTAACGATGGCTTTCACTCCGAGGGTGGTAGCCGATGCGACAGCTTGTTTGGCGAGGAATGATGTGGTGTCGATGACTTCCCCTTCGACATTGACTTGTATATCGTTGTCTGATAGCTTTGTCAACTCGGCTTCTTTGGCTATCCGTGACATGGTAGAGATGGCTTCGACGGGATATTTTCCGTATGCTGTTTCTCCGCTGAGCATGAGGGCATCGGTGCGATAGTATATGGCATTTGCAATGTCGGTGACCTCGGCTCGGGTAGGACGGGGATTTTTTATCATCGAATGTAACATTTGTGTTGCAACGATAACGGGGCGTTTGGCTTGAACGCATTTTTTGATAAGTCGACGCTGTATGCCGGGAATTTTTTCTTGTGCCACTTCTATTCCGAGGTCTCCGCGTGCAATCATTACACCGTATGCAACTTCGAGTATTTCGTCGATGTTGTCGACACCTTCTTGATTCTCAATTTTGGCAATGATTTTTATTTTGCTGTTATGGGCATCGAGTATCTCTTGTATGGCAAGTACATCTTGACGATTGCGTACAAAGGAATGGGCGATGAAGTCAATGTCTTTTTCTATGGCGTAGAGAATGTTGCGGCGGTCTTTTTCGGTAAGAGCAGGTAGATTTATGCGTACACCGGGTACATTCACGCTTTTGCGTGAGCCGAGCTCTCCTGCATTTTGTGCGACACACAATAGGTAATCGTCGTGCTTTTCAAGTACTCTGAATTCCAATTCTCCATCGTCTATGAGTACGACACTTCCCACTGAGAGGTCTTTGGTAAAGTCGGTATATGATACGCAAATTTCACTTTGAGTGGTGTAGTTGTCGGGAGCGCCTTTCATGCGTACTATGTCGCCGGCAGTGAAGGTGATGTTTTCATCGTTTGCGATAAAGGTTGTGCGCACTTCCGGCCCTTTGGTGTCCATGAGTATGGCTATGGTGTTGGAAACAGCTCTTACGTTACTGATGATGCGATCGAACCCTTCGGCATTGAGGTGTGCCGAGTTCATACGTACTACGTTCATTCCGTTTTCGTAAAGAGCGCGTATGAAATCTATTTCGCAGCGTTTATCAGATACGGTAGCGACTATTTTGGTCTGTTTTGTGGTCATATAATATTTATTTATCGTTTTCGATAAGGGCTTCTATGGCAAGGCGGTATGAATCGAGTCCGAAGCCTATAACCGAGCCTTTGCATGCAGCAGCTATCATCGAAGTGTGTCGATATTCCTCGCGAGCATGAATATTGGATATATGTACTTCGATGACGGGTGCAGTCACGGCACGTATAGCATCGGATAGGGCTATCGAGGTGTGGGTATATGCACCGGCATTGAGAATGATTCCTGTTGGAGTAAAGCCTAATTCATGTATCTTATCAATTAATTCTCCTTCGATATTTGACTGATAATAGTGTATGTGATGTTGTGCATAACGTGAGCGCATACTCTCCAAGAATGTGTCGAACGAAGTGTCTCCATATACGCTTTTTTCACGTTTGCCCAGCAGGTTGAGGTTGGGACCGTTGATAATCCATATATCCATATTTCAAAAGATTTTGTACTTTTGTGATCGAAAATGCTTTTTTCCCGTGGCAAATAGTATTTGGCACGCGAATTGTTGGCAAAGATAGTGACAAACAAGCGAGAAAAACGAAACTTGTTTCAGTATTTTTTCGTGGTAAGTGCAATATATCTTCGCGATTTATTGCAAAGATAGCAAATATTACTAAAAATCTTATGATTAGAGTATGAATGTTGGTAATACAGGGCTGTTAAAATTGTTCTCACGGTATTTGAAACTCGAAAAGGGTATGTCGGGTAATACACTTGATGCTTATATAAGTGATGTATATAAGTTGTTTCAATATCTGTCTCCAGATACAGCTATGCCGACAGTCGAGCAACTTGCTAATGCCGATATAACTCAGTTTATATGTCAATTACAAGATGTTGGTATACAGGCTCGTTCGCAGGCTCGTATCTTGTCGGGGTTGCGGTCATTTTATAAATTTTTGCGCCTTGAAAGGTATATCGATGCCGACCCTATGGAGCTGATCGAAAGTCCGCGTTTGGGACGTAAATTACCCGAGATACTGACGATACAAGAAATAGACAAAGTGCTTTCTACGTTTGATATGTCGATGAAAGAGAGTCAACGCAATAAGGCAATCATCGAGACTCTATATAGTTGTGGTCTGCGAGTGTCGGAACTTGTCGGGTTGCGTATTTCTCAACTTTATCCCGATGATGAATATATCGTAGTGGAAGGTAAGGGAAATAAGCAACGTTTTGTCCCTATATCGTCGCGTGCGTTGCAGGAAATAAGGTTGTATATGGAGGACAGACGACATCTTACGCCTAAAAAAGGTGATGAGGATATATTGTTTCTCAATCGTCGTGGCGGGCGTCTCTCGCGGGTAATGATATTCTATATCATCAAAGAGCAATGTGGGTTGTGTGGTATCAAAAAGAATATCAGTCCTCATACGTTGCGACATAGTTTTGCGACGCATCTGCTCGAGGGAGGAGCCAATTTGCGAGCTATACAGCAGATGCTGGGGCACGAGAGTATTACTACCACCGAGATATATGTGCATCTCGATAAAGAGTTCCTTCGCAATGAAATACTCTTACATCACCCTCGCAATAATCGGAAATAATCGATTGGAATTTTTGCGATTGATATTCTGTTGTTGATAAAAGTGTATGGAATATTCTAAAACAACAGCGGGATATGCTATATCATTGCTTATCCCGCCGGTATTCAGAATATTTTATCCGATATATTAATATTCCTCTTCGTTGAAAAAGAAATCTTCTTTGCTGGGGTAGTCGGGCCAAATATCTTCGATACATTCGTATATTTCGCCTTCATCTTCCATTTCTTGAAGGTTTTCTATGATTTCGAGTGGCGCGCCCGAGCGCATGGCGTAGTCGATGAGTTCGTCTTTTGTGGCAGGCCACGGTGCGTCTTCGAGTTTCGACGCGAGTTCTAATGTCCAGTACATAATTTAGCGGTATTAGTATGGTTTTTATAAGTCGTTTTCAAATTTTGCGCAAAAGTAGAAGAAATATTTATTATCTGCAATAGGTAAATGTTTTTTTCTCAACGACTTTTATTCCATACCATGTCGGGGGTATCGGTGGCATGATTGCATTGTCGGGAAACGACAAAAAAGTAGTCTGACAGTCGGTTTACATATTGTAAAATGATGGTATCGATGGGGTGTGAGTGGTGCAAAGCACATATGTGCCGTTCGGCTCGACGGCATACGGTGCGACAAATATGCGCTTGTGCGGCAGATACTGCACCGCCCGGAAAAACAAAATTATGGAGTTGAGGCAGGGCTTCATCGAGAGTGTCGATACGTTGTTCGATCGACTCGATGTCGGCAGAGAATATGCGGCTTGCTTCGCGTATCTCGGTATGGGTGTCGTCTGTGGCAAGGTATGCGCCTATGGCAAATAATCTATGTTGTATAGTATGTAGCAATTGTTTGTCGTCGCTCATTAATGAGGGTAACAAGGCAATGAGCATGCCGATGTGGGCACTGAGTTCGTCGATAGTACCGTATGCATCGAGTCGCAGGTCATGTTTGCATACACGTTCTCCTCCTACAAGAGAGGTTGTGCCTTGGTCGCCTGTGCCGGTATAAATAATACTTTTTTTCATATTGAGATGTGATTAGAAGGCTACGATATAGTTTTGTTTGTTGAGAGCAGGATTGCAAAATGCTATACCTATGTTATATAGGTCGAATGTGACGCGTATCTGTTCGTCGTGTGAGAATTGTTGCCATGTGCGCAAAATCTCTTTGTTGTGGCGTATACCATCTGCTACCACGATACTACGCTCTGAGAGTGCCGGTTTCAGCGTATGGAGTATTTCTCTATAATATTGAACTGACGGGTGGCTATGAATGAATATAAAGTCGGGTTTCGGGACGATACTTAGGCAGTGTACAAAGCCATCAGTGATAGGCAGGTTTACAAAAGTGGTATTGCCAGGGATATGCATGAGTATCTGCTCGGCCGTTGCGTGACGTATGTTGTCGGGTTCGATGCAATATACGTGCGCGGCTTTGCAACCTTGTTGCATGTAGAGTGTAGAATATCCTCCTTTGCTGCCACACTCGATGATGGTATGGGGCTTGAAACGATTGCATAGCCTGAAAAGCAGTCGGCATTTGTTTTTCCCGAAATTACTTTTGTCGCATAGTGTACGATGTAAGTCCTCGATACGTTGGTATGCGTAATAACCGGCTTTTTCTTCGATGACTTTGGTGATGAGGTTATAGGCAAAAGGCGAGTGTACGCCATAACCTTTACGGTGGCGTATCTTGCGCAATTTGCGCATACAATATTGTTTCACTTTGGGTCGTCGCATACAATTTGTTTTTAACAAAAATACGACTTTTTTTGCTGATAAAGAAAGATGTATGAAAAAAAGTTGGCTATAATTAAAAAAGTAGCTCCGACATTATTGTCGGAGCTGCTTATGTAGGGAATGATGTGTGTGCTATTTCATACGGTTGTTGAAGGTGGCCATTTTGATGGCGGTGATTGCAGCTTCGTCACCTTTGTTGCCGTGTATGCCACCGGATCGGTCGATAGCTTGTTGCATGTCATCGGTGGTTAGGACACCAAATATAACAGGAATGTCGAGTGAGGCATTGAGGTGAGATATTCCTTCGGTCACGCCTTGGCATACGTAGTCGAAGTGTGGGGTATCTCCACGCACTACGCAACCAAGAACAATCACAGCATCGGGACGGAAGTGTGCAGCCATACGTTGTGCACCGAATGTGAGTTCGAATGTGCCCGGTACGTGTTCTACATATATATTGTCGGCTTTAACGCCGTGGCGTTCGAGCGTGTCGCAAGCTCCTTCGAGTAATTTTTCAGTGATTTTTGCGTTCCATTCGGCGCATACTATTGCTACGCGTAACAGCGGTGAGTGAGGTACCGTGTTGCTGTCGTATGAAGAGAGATTTTGATAGGCAGTAGCCATAACGGATATATTAATCAAAGAGGCTGACAACAACAAATTCTTGTCAGCCTCTTTGTAGGTTATATTATAAGGTTTAGATTTTTGCTTGGGCGCGTTCGATGTATTTGTCGATGTCGCGAGCTATTGACGAGTTGGCATATTCGTTCTTTATTTGGGTATAGAGAGCGAGAGCCTTGGCATAGTCGCCGGTAGCTTCGGCAATAGTAGCGGCCTTTTGCAAATAGTAGGGGGTAAGTAATGTGTTATCGGCTTTTTTAGCAGCTTTCTCAAAAGTTGCTATTGCTTCAGCGGTTTGATCCATATTAGCGTAGCAGTTGCCAATCATACCGATGATGTTGGGCGATACAAATTTGTCGTCGGCCTTGAAATCGTTGAAGTAGTTCAATGCTTCGTTGTTGTTGCCAAGGTTATAAGCACATATACCGGCATAAGCGTTGGCAAGGTTGGCTGCATCGGTACAAGCATAGTCTTCGATGATGCCTTTGAATCCGATGTAGTCGGCACCGTTTCCGTTGAGTGCTATTTCGAATGAGTCGGTGTCGAGATAAAATTCACCTTTAAACATCTCGGCGTAAGCTGCATTTTCACGAGGCTCTAAATAGAAGTGGCGAACACCTAACCATCCTGCAACAGCAAGTATGATAATGAGCAATACGATAGAGATGCGTTTTTGATTTTTTTCAATAAATTGTTCCGATGACGAAAGTACTTCATTTACTTTGTCAAGTTCGTCGGGAGTGTTTTGTTTTTGTGCCATATTTTATTTGTTTTTTATTGCGTAATGTATTTTTGGGCAGACAAAAGTACGCTTTTATATTTATAAATGAAAACATCAAGCTGTTTTTTTAACCTTTTAAGGTGTTGAAATCGAAATATTCTGCATTTTAAATACCAAATGAAGGCTAAAATGGAAAAATTTGTGTACGTTTGCACTCTAATTTGAGAATATATATCGATGGGTGATTATTGCCAGAGATGATACATACGCATAGAAAAATGTTATGATACTTTCCCGCATATCGATAGTGAATTTTAAGAATATTGCGCAGGCCGATTTGGAATTTTCGCCCGGGCTCAACTGCCTATTGGGTAATAATGGAATGGGAAAGACCAATCTGCTTGATGCTTTGTATTATTTGTCGTTCTGTAAAAGTGCGACAAATGTTATCGATTCGCAAAATATACGTCATGACGAGGATTTTTTTATGTTGCAAGGTCTCTATACTGCGGGTGAAGATACGACCGAAGAGGTATATTGTGGTATGAAACGTCGACAAAAGAAAGTGTTTCGTCGCAACAAAAAAGAATACACTCGACTGTCCGACCATATCGGTCTCGTACCATTGGTAATGATTTCGCCCGACGATTCACAGTTGATACAAGGAGGAAGCGAAGAACGAAGACGTTTTCTTGATATGGTGATTTCGCAGTTTGATAAAGGGTATTTAGAACGATTGATGCGTTACAATAAGGCTTTGCAACAGCGTAATGCGTTGCTTAAACAAGAAATTACCGATGCTACAATGTATGAGATATGGGAAGAACAAATGGCTCATACCGCTATTGATATCTATGCGGCTCGGTGTCGTTTTCTCAATGAATTTGTCCCGGTATTTCAGGAGTTTTATTCGGTTATATCGGGTGGTGATGAGGCGGTGGGTCTCTCCTATGTGTCGCACATGCAACGGGGCGATTTGCGTGATCTGTTGGCCGAGGTGCGAGATCGCGATTTGATTTTGGGATATACCTCGCGGGGTGCTCATAAAGATGACCTCGAAATGATGTTGGGAGAGTATTCGATGAAACGCATCGGATCGCAAGGTCAGAACAAGACATTCCTTGTTGCGCTGAAATTGGCTCAATTCGATTATCTCAAAAAAAATGGTCATACCACACCGTTGCTTTTGCTCGATGATATTTTCGATAAGCTCGATTCTCATCGTATGGAACGTATAATTTCTTTGGTCTCACAAGAGCGTTTCGGGCAGATATTTGTGACCGACACCAATCGTGAGTATCTCGATGCCATTGTGCGTCGTGTAGGTGGTGACTATCGTATCTTTTGTGTGGAAAATGGTTCGTTTTCGGTAATTACTGATTGATATGGAACGGAAAGACGCGCAGTTGTTGGTCGATTTGTTGCCTCAGGTATTGGCCGAACAGAAGCTCGATAAACGGCTCGATGAAACTCAAGCATCGGTTTTATGGGGGAAATTATTCGGGAATGCTGTGGCGCAATATACTACACGTGTACAAGTGCGCGCCGGAGTGATGTATGTTTCGCTCTCTTCGGCAGTGTTGCGTAACGAGTTGCTTTGCAATAAGGTTTCTTTGATAGATCGCCTCAATGAGGAAATGGGGCATATGGTGATAAAGGATATAATTTTCAGATAAAAGATGGATAGTATAGAGTTCAAACATTCTGTGCCGGTACAATTGCGATTCAACGATATTGATTCTCTCGGGCATGTGAATAATTCGGTATATTTTTCTTTCTATGACTTGGGGAAAATCAACTATTTTACGACTATACGTCCCGAGATGACTTCGGTGCGCGACATCGATTTGGTGGTGGCGAATGTGAATGCCAATTTTCTGTTGCCGACATTTTTGCACGAGCAGGTGTCGGTGCAGACTACGACTGTGGCAATAGGCAATAAAAGCATCAAATTGTTGCAACGCATTATCAATGAACAGCTGGATGTAAAAGCCGTATGTGAGACCGTATTGGTGGGGTTTGATTTCAAGTCTGGTGAGACAAAGCAAATCTCGGAGGAGTGGCGTAGGGCCATTGATACATATGAGCAACGTGTAGTTACGAAATAATAGTCTGTATATAGAAAAACAGAAGTGGCTGCCTTACTCTCAAAGGTAGCCACTTTTTTCGATGAAATCGCTGTTTTTAGATATTTCCAGCGACTTGGTATGTGTCAATGTGCCGTTTCTTTTTTTCTTCGAGTATTTCATCTATTGCGATAAGAATACCGGATTCTTCTACGTCGCCGAACTCGTCGTTGATGGCAGTGCCAAACATGCGCATGGTGGGCGAAAGACTCATGTAGCTGTTTACCAATGGAGGTATGTTGAATCCTAAATTGCGAACTTCTTGGTTGAGTATTTTGTAGTCGTCTTTGAATGAATTTTTTTGGGGAAACAGTCGGGATAGAGTCTCGATATCGCTATTTGTTTCGAGCGGTGTACGAGGCCATACAAGTTTGTCTTTATCTGCAAAATGCTTGTTGAGAAAATAGAGTATCATGTTGCGTCCGGGAACCGAGAATGTGGGATACATGGTTACTTTGCCGAAGAAGTATTTGATTTGCGGGTATACAATGGTGAGTGCGCCCAATCCGTCCCATAGATTGTCGAGGGCGAACAATCCTTTTGCTCCGGCTTTACTTGATTGGTATTCTACAGATACAAATGAGCGTCCCAATTCGATGGTATAAGGCATGAATTCATTGATGAATTGGGTCGAAAAATCGAACATGTGTGAGGTGGCAATGATAGGGCGACCTTGCTCGTCATAACGCATATTTTCACCCAATATATATCGATATCCACCGATAATCTCTTGTGCGTCGGGATTCCATACGATAAGTTGTTGGCATGGAATAGCCATGGTATCATACATGTCTATGTCAATCTCTTTACCGGTACCGCCTCCGGCAGCCCTGAAAGCTATTTCTCTCAATCGCCCGATTTCACGCATGGTATATGGCGCGTTTTCATGGTCGATAATGTAGATTTCGTTTCCCCCTTTATTGGTTTTTCGTAAGAAACGTTCCGGAGTCAATTCTGCAATTATTTTTCCAGTTTCTACGGGGGTAATAATTTCTTTCATATCCGCTTGGGTTTGTTAAGTCTGTCTCGTATTTCATACACTTTGTCTTTGACATATTGTGCCCACTCCATTCTCGAATGAGTTTTGTCGAAAGTCTGCCATGGTATGGGTGTGCCGAAGTGTATGGTGAATGTTTTGTTTTCGCTTTTGAACATTTCGTCGGGCAGATATATCAACTCGATGTTGAATTTTATGCCAAGACGTTTGCGCCAATGTGCGAAATTATAGAAAAATCGGGAGTTATACCCTTCGAACCACACAGGTATAATGTCTCTCCGGTATTGAATGCTTTTAGCTATAAAAGCTTTGTTCCAAGTGAGGTCTTTTATTTCTTTTCCTTGTCGACGCGAAACAAGTCCGGCAGGGAACATAGCCATTTGTCCATCTCCTTCATAAGCTTGCGCAAGAGTATCGGCATTGTTTTTGTCTTGTTTCCCGTATTTGTTGATGGGGAGAAAATGTTCCGAAAGCGGTTTCATAGCCATGAGTAAATCATTGACAACCACCTTGAAATTGCGATTGTATTTTTTCCCCAAGAATGAGATGAGGGCGACACCGTCCATCCCTCCCAGCGGGTGGTTCGACGCAAAGATGAAACGTCCGTCTTGTGGAATATTTTCTTCGCCGTCGATGAGTAGGTTGATGTTGAGATATGCCAATAATGCATCAGCAAAATCCACGCCTTTTTCATCGGGGTGAGCCGACAAAAATTCATTCATGCGATCCTGCTGTATGGTCCGTTTGATATAATTGAAAACGAACCGAGGAATTTTTTTTGCGATTCGAGGTGATTTGGCTTTAACTACACCTTCGACATCGATACGTAGTGTTTCTTTTTCCCTCATGGCAATATGAAAAAGTCGGGCAAAGATAGTGATTCTTTGTGTAAAAGTACTTTTTATGATAGAAAAATGTTCTTTAATAGTTCTATTTTGTATGTTTTGTCCTTTTTTTTACAAAAATTGATGATAAAAAGTATCTAAAATGTTGAAAAAAAAAATGAGAAAGATGATGTCTTTCCGTGTTTTTATGTCTATTTTTGTCGGATATAATGAAATTTTTTACAAGTATCATGCAAAATCCTGTATATCATGTTCCTGCATTGCTTGCTGCATGTGTCGAAGGCTTGAAAATAGAGTCTAGCGGGACATATGTAGACGTTACATTTGGGGGCGGAGGGCACTCTCGCGGTATATTGAGTCGCTTGGGTGATGAAGGACGGCTATACTCTTTTGACCAAGACGAAGATGCTTGTGCCAATATTATCGAAGATGCTCGATTTACATTTGTGCGTTCGAATTTTCGTTATTTGAAAAATTTTATGCGTTACTATGAAGTGGAGACCATAGACGGTTTATTGGCCGATTTAGGGGTTTCGTTTCATCATTTCGATGCGTCGGAGCGAGGATTTTCTTTCCGATTTGATGGGAAGTTGGATATGCGTATGAACAGTAAGGCGAAAATTTCGGCGGCCAATATTATCGAAGAATATACACAAGAGCAGTTGGCCGACATTTTTTATTTGTATGGAGAGTTGCGTTCGGCACGTAAATTAGCGGCAGCAATAGTGGCGGCGCGTCGTGATTCAAAAATCGATACAACGAAACGCTTGGTCGAAGTTGTTACTCCGTATATCGATAAACGATTGGAGAAAAAAGAACTGGCACAGTTGTTTCAAGCATTGCGCATAGAGGTAAATCAAGAGATGGAGGCATTGCGTAAGATGCTTATGTCGGCATGTGCTTTGTTGCGTCCGGGGGGGCGTATCGCTGTTCTTACATACCATTCTCTCGAAGACAGATTGGTGAAAAATTTTTTCAAGACCGGCAATTTTGAAGGACGTGCCGAAAAAGATTTCTTTGGAAGAGTGTCGGCTCCGTTGCGACCGGTAAACAATAAGGTTATAGTGCCCGATGAGTCGGAAGTGTTGGCAAATCCACGGTCTCGAAGCGCGAAATTACGAATTGCAGAAAAATTATAGCTATGAGTGGCGAAAACACAAGTGACAACAAATTGAATTATATGCGTGAAACACGCAAATTTTTCAAAAAATATATCGATCTCGATGTTTCAGAAAACGAATGGGTATCTATACATTCGATTTTGCGTAATTGGAAGTCGATATTACTTGTCGTGGTTGTGCTGGTGCTTTATATTGGTAATCGTTATAACTGTACAAAGAAAATGCAGGAAGTGAGGCGATTGCAGTCGCAGATTATGGAGTTGCGACATGAGTCGGTGTCATTATCGTCGGAACTTACCGGTATAGGACACCCCTCGCAGATAGAGAAGCAATTGAGAAACAGTGATATAGAATTGAGCCCGGCGACTGAGCCCTCCTATAAATTAATCCGCAAAGATTATGAAGAATAGAAAGTATGGTCGCTATGGAGCCATAGTGCTTGTTGTCTTGATTTTGTGTGTGGCAGTCGTCTACAAAATGAGTCGCACAATTTTTGGTGCTGAGGAAAGTGTTGCATGGCAACATAAGATCGATTCATTGCGTTTTGACACGACAAAAGTAGACGCTATACGCGGTGATATATTGGCTGCCGATGGTAGATTGTTGGCCGCCGAAGTGCCTGTATATCGATTATATGTCGATGTGCAGATATTTATGCGCAATAAATATACTGATATAATGCAGACGCGTCCGGATACGGCGTTTGATCGAAAATTTGACTCTTTATGTGCCGGACTGTCGCAGATATTGGGAGAGCGTACTCCCGCCGAGTATAAGCGTCATTTGCAGGAAGGATTGTCGTCGCCTTATGTGCATTTCTATCCATTGACTCGCAAGAAAGTGTCGCATTTGCAAAAGATGCAATTGCTCGAATTGCCCATTTTCGACAGCAAGGACTCGAATAAGTCGGGGTTTATAACGGTAGCCGAAACGGTACGCTCTCGCCCCTTTGGCGATTTGGCGCGTTCTACGTTGGGTGGGCTCAATCGAGAGAAGGGGATTGGTGTTACTGGGTTGGAATTGTCGTTTGACTCTTTATTGCGAGGTGTTGATGGAAAACGAGCACATCTGCGTGGGCGTAGTTACTCGTTGAGTGTCGATAAGATAATAGAAGAACCTATACCGGGCAAAGATTTGGTAACTACACTCGATGTTGATATACAGGATATGGCCGAGTCGTCGCTTTTGCGTATGTTGCAAGAGGTTGATGCCGACTACGGTACAGTCGTGATAATGGAAGTGGCAACAGGAGCCATACGAGCGATGGCCAATCTCAATAGAGATGCCGAAGGACAATATAATGAAGGTTTGAATCATGCTGTGTGTGATCTTATAGAGCCCGGATCTACCATCAAAACCCTGTCGATGATGATTGCATTGGATTCGGCCGTTGTGAGCCCCGATGATGTAATCGATACAGGTAACGGAGTATATCGATATGGTGGTCGTGAAATAAGAGATCATAATTGGCGTAAAGGCGGTTATGGAAAGATTACGGCGGCACAGACGATATGGTATTCCTCCAATGTCGGAATATCCAAAATCATACTGAAGGGATTTGAACATCGGCCATCTGATTTCATAGATGCAATATATGCCAGAGGTCTGAATAAAAAAATAGATATACCGCTCCCAGTGCCTGCGACTATAGGCCCCCAGATAAAACACCCGATAAAAGATGGAAAACCCAATCCTACCTGGTGGAAGACCTCATTGCCGTGGATGAGTTTTGGTTATGAAACCTCTTTCCCTCCTATTTATACGTTGATGTTTTACAATGCCATAGCCAATGGAGGTAAAATGATAAAGCCGTATCTTGTTGCCGGAATAAGTGAGAATGGTGATATGTTGGAGGAGTTTGAGACAGAAGTTATTACAGAACAGATATGTAAACCGCAGACACTGAAAGAGATACATCAAATGTTGCTGGGCGTGGTAGAACATGGAACCGCACATGGTCGTAATGCTGCAAGTTCTGATTATGTGCAAATTGCCGGTAAGTCGGGTACGGCGCAGATATATGAAGAGTCTGCTCGACGACATGGAAATCGTCATCGCGTTTCATTTTGTGGGTATTTCCCGGCAGAGAATCCCAAATACACAGGTATAGTAGTTGTATCAAACGCGCGAAGAGGATATGCGGGGTCGATACCGGGTACTGTGTTGCGTACGGTGGCGGAGCAATTGTATGCGCGTGGATTTCTTCCCGGAGAGCAACAACTACCTATCGATACAGTGTCGGTAAAGATGCCTCAAATAAAGAGAGGGGCGTATAGTGATACCAAGGTGGTGTGTGATGAATTGTCGCTTACTTATTCATCTCCCGAAGGAGGTGCCGAGTGGGTATCGGCCAAATCGCATGATCATGCTATCTCGATGGAAAAATATGCTCCTCGCAAAACCCTCATGCCTATGGTTGTGGGAATGGGTCTCTCTGATGCCATTTATTTGCTTGAAACCTATGGATTGCATGTGGAGATAGAGGGCAGTGGCCGTGTTTCGCAGCAGTCGATACCTGTGGGACGCGTGGTGCGTAAAGGTGATTATGTAAAGATTGTATTGAAGTAAAATAGACTATGCTACTCAAAAATCTTCTTCAAAAAGTGCCGGTAATATCGTTGACCGGTAATGAAAATATAGATATAAAATCGGTTGAGGTCGATTCACGTCGTATCGTTGCCGGCTCTCTCTTTGTGGCAGTACGCGGAACAGCGGTTGACGGGCACACATTCATAACGAAAGCCGAATCACAAGGTGCGGTAGCTGTCGTGTGTGAGGAACTGCCCGAAATTATCTCAAAAGATATAACATATGTTCTTACACCCGACTCGCACGAGGCTCTCGGGCTATTGGCTTCGGCGTGGTATGGAGACCCTTCGCGAGAACTGATACTTGTGGGAGTGACGGGTACTAACGGTAAGACTACGATAGCTACCTTGTTGTACAAGATGTTCCGACTTTTTGGAGAGAAGGTGGGCTTGCTTTCAACAGTATGTAATTATGTTGATGATAAGTCTATACCGACCAGTCATACAACGCCAGACCCGTTGACATTGAATTGTCTTCTGCGCCAAATGGTCGATACCGGTTGTCGATATGCGTTTATGGAAGTTAGCTCTCACTCGGTCGACCAACGACGTATTGCAGGGCTTGAGTTTGACGGAGGAATTTTTACCAACCTTACTCGCGATCATCTCGATTATCATAAGACGGTAGATGCCTATCTGAAGGCAAAAAAGCGTTTCTTCGATGACCTTCCTACCGGTGCGTTTGCATTGACCAATGGTGATGAAAAGACCGGAGCTGTGATGTCGCAAAATACGCGAGCCTCACGTAAGGTATATGCTCTCAATACATTTGCCGATTTCAAAGGGCGCATTATAGAGAGTCGTCTCGATGGAACCACCCTCGAAATCAATGGACGAGAATTGGAAGTATTTTTTGTCGGTAAATTTAATGCATATAATTTGCTGGCGGTATATGGTGCCACATGTTTGTTGGGGAAAGTCCCTGAAGAAGTATTGGTAAATATGAGTATGCTTGTACCGGTTTCGGGCCGATTCCAGACCATGCATTCTCCACAAAAGTATACTGCCATAGTTGATTATGCCCATACCCCCGATGCATTGACCAATGTGTTGACATCGATACGCGAGGTAGTCGGCGATAAGGGCAATGTCATAACCGTTGTCGGTGCCGGAGGTAATAGGGATAAAGGTAAGCGTCCATTGATGGCACAAGAGGCAGTGAAGTGGAGTGATAAAGTGATTTTGACATCGGATAATCCTCGCTTTGAAAAGCCACAAGATATTCTCGACGATATGATTGCCGGACTCGACAGTGTGCAGCGTCGTAAGACCCTCGTGATAGTCGATCGTAGAGAGGCAATACGGGCAGCGACACAATTTGCCACACCTGGTGATGTGGTGCTTATTGCAGGTAAAGGTCATGAAGACTATCAAGAAGTCGAGGGCGTAAAATACCATTTCGACGATTGTGAAGAGGTGAAACGTATTTTCGACGAGCAGTAAAATAATCAGGATTTATAAAAAGAACACGTTATGCTATATCCGTTATTCCAATATCTCGACAGTCTCGATATTCCCGGTATGGGAGTATTTCGATATATCTCATTTCGTGCCGGAATGGCATTGATATTATCATTGTTTATATCGACAATTATTGGCAGACGTATAATATCCCGATTGCAGAAGATGCAAGTAGGTGAGATTGTCCGAAATCTCGGGTTAGAGGGCCAAATGAGTAAGAAAGGCACTCCTACCATGGGTGGTATCATCATTATTATATCTATACTCGTTCCATGTTTATTGGTGGCACGTCTCGATAATATATATATAATATTGATGCTTATAACCACGATATGGTTGGGTACTATCGGTTTTCTCGATGATTACATGAAATTGAAGTACCATAATAAGGAAGGATTGCATGGCCGATTCAAAATTTTCGGGCAAGTAGGTTTGGGTTTGATAGTTGGTTTAACCCTCTATCTTAGTCCCGATGTAGTCATTCGTGAAAATGTGACGGTGCAGAACAATAATACAGAGGAGATACACTATCTGCCCGAAAATATAAAATCGACGCAGACGACAATTCCTTTTTTCAAGAACAATAATTTCGACTATGCCGAGCTTGTTCCATTTCTTGGAGAGCATGCGCAAGCAGCAGGATGGATAATTTTTATACTTGTCACAATATTTGTGGTAACAGCAGTCTCGAATGCGGCCAATCTTACAGATGGCCTTGATGGATTGGCAACAGGAAGTTCTGCCATCATTGGGGTGGCATTGGCTATATTGGCCTATTTGTCGGGTCATATCGCATACGCATCTTATCTCGATATAATGTATATACCGGGTGCGGCCGAACTGGTGGTATTTTCATGTGCATTTATAGGGGCTACCATCGGATTTTTATGGTATAATGCATTTCCGGCACAAGTATTTATGGGCGATACAGGCAGTCTTACGCTTGGTGGTATTATAGCTGTGTTTGCGGTGATTATACACAAGGAATTGTTGATACCTCTGTTGTGCGGAGTATTTTTGATAGAAGCCTTGTCGGTCATTATGCAAGTATCCTATTTCAGATATACAAAAATGAGATATGGTGTAGGTCGACGTATATTCAAGATGACACCTCTGCATCACCATTTCCAAAAGTCTGGAGAAGGTATAGATGCCTTATGGAAAAAACCATTTGCTCCTATCCCCGAGTCGAAAATTGTAATACGTTTCTGGATTGTGGGTATAATTTTGGCTGTATTGACATTGGTAACACTGAAAATGCGATAAAATGAGTAAACGTATAGTTATATTGGGGGCCGGAGAGAGTGGCGCGGGTGCTGCTGTATTGGCGAAAGTCAAGGGATTTGATGTATTTGTATCAGATATGTCGATCATTAAGCCCACCTATAAAGATTTGCTCGATAGCTATGGCGTGTTGTGGGAAGAAGGTGTGCACACGGAATCAAAAATCTTGAATGCCGATGAGGTGATAAAAAGCCCCGGAATACCATCGACTGCACCTATCATTCGGGCTTTGGAGCAGCAAGGAACACCGATAATTTCAGAAATCGAATTTGCAGGACGCTATACCGATGCCCGTATGATATGTATTACAGGAAGTAATGGAAAAACTACAACAACTTTACTTACCTATCATATATTGAAAAAAGCCGGGCTCAATGTAGGACTTGCCGGTAATGTTGGTAAAAGTCTTGCTTTGCAAGTAGCAACAGAGCATTATGATTATTATGTAATAGAGTTGAGTAGTTTCCAACTTGATAATATGTATCGTTTCAAAGCCGATATTGCCGTGTTGCTCAATATTACGCCCGACCATCTCGACCGCTATGGTTATGACATGCAGAATTATGTCGATGCCAAGTTTCGCATTACGCAGAACCAAACCGAGAACGATGCTTTTATCTATTGGAATGCCGACCCTATTATCAGCAGAGAGTTGGAGAAGCATCAGCTCAAAGTGCGAATGTATCCGTTTTCTGAGACAAAGGAACCCGGCGTGAAGGCGTATACCGAAAACGAGCATTTATATATAGATGTAGAAAATACTGAGTTGTTTGATATAGACGAGGCCGAGTTGGCTCTGTCGGGGCGACATAACCTATATAATTCGATGGCAGCCGGTATATCGGCACGTATTCTCGAAATACGAAAAGAAGAGTTGCGAGCCGCGCTATCCGATTTTGAGGGCGTAGAGCATCGACTCGAGAAGGTTACGTGTGTAGGCGGTGTTCAATTCATAAATGACTCCAAGGCAACGAATGTAAATTCATGTTGGTATGCCTTGGAAAGTATGACTACTCCCGTGGTATTAATACTTGGTGGAAAAGACAAGGGAAAT
This sequence comes from Bacteroidales bacterium, assembly GCA_045606385.1. Classification (GTDB taxonomy): domain Bacteria; phylum Bacteroidota; class Bacteroidia; order Bacteroidales; family UBA11471; genus Caccoplasma. The sequence continues at coordinate 18,277 of JAZURX010000021.1, forward strand.
GATTATACCGAGATAGAGGATTTGGTTAAAAGCAAAGTACGAGCCATCGTGTGTTTGGGCGTGGATAATACGAAATTACATACATTTTTCGATGGGAAAGTACCCTATATATGCAACGCATCTTCTATGGAGGAGGCTGTAATGAAGGCTTACGAGGCTTCGCAACCCGGTGATGCTGTGTTGCTCTCACCCTGTTGTGCAAGTTTCGATTTGTTCAAGAGTTATGAGGATAGAGGCCGTCAATTCAAAGAGTGTGTCCATAAATTATAAAGCAAGGAGAGGCCGCAGATGACAGAGAAAAATTCCATATTTAAGGGCGATAGTTATATTTGGGGTATATATATAATATTGTGTGTGATTTCGATAATTGAAATATTCAGTTCGTCGAGTTACCTTATTCGCAAAAGTCAGGATTTCATGTATCCGCTTATGCGTCAAATGGCCTTTGTCGTAGCCGGAATATTGCTGGTCGTAGTATGTCATAATTTCCATTATAAATGGGTGAAAGCGATGATGGTTCTGTTGTTGCCGGCATCTTTGTTCTTGCAGGTTGTGGCACTCTTTTCAACTCGTTGGTTAGACTTCGGATTTTCGGTGCAGCCTTCGGAGTTGTCAAAATTGGCAATGATTATCACATGCGCTTTTATACTTTCCCGTTTTCGTGACAAAGATCGAGATATTCCTAACAATGATGCATTCAAGAGGTGTTTGATAGTGACCTGTACTTTGTGTGGCCTTATAATCTTTCAAAATTTCTCGACGGCATTCATGATGGGTTTAGTGAGTTATTGTATGATGATAGTAGCGCAAGTCGAGACCAAAAAATTATTGATTTTGGCAGGATTGGCCGCAGCGTTGGTCGGGGTGGTGTTGTCTATATCTGTATCTGTACATCTCTATGAGCGCGAGCATCAAACCAAAACATGGATTGGCAAAGAAACCCGATTTGATGTATGGGGCGAACGCTGTGTCAATTTCTTCGGCTCTGACCCGGCTCATCTCCAGAAAATAGTAGACTCCAATCGTCAGGAACAGCATGCTTATATGGCGGTATATAACAGCCGAGGTGTAGGTGTGATGCCGGGCAATGGTTTAGGTCGAGATTTTATACCCGATATATATACCGATTATATGTATACTGTCATTATTGAGGAATGGGGTATTTGGGGCGCATTAATTGTCATGTTGCTCTATGTGATATTATTCTTGCGAGCGGGTAAGATAGCTCGAGAATGTAAGAAAAAATATCCGGCTTACCTTGTGATGGGATTGATGATGATGATAGGATTCCAAGCCATAGTAAATATGGGTGTATCGGTGGGATTGTTTCCGGTAACCGGACAACCGCTTCCGCTTATCAGTCGTGGAGGGTCTTCGTTTTTGGTTACAAGTATGTATTTTGCGATTATGTTGAGTGTGAGCCGTTTTGCCGAGCGCACTACATCGGGCGACAAGGAACAAGATGAGTCCGATGCAAACGATGTATCGGTATTGGCATAGTAAAAACGTAAAAATAATAATATGGCACAAATCAGAATGTTGGTAAGCGGAGGCGGAACGGGTGGACACATTTTTCCCGCTATCTCTATTGCTAATGCGGTAAAAGCAAAATGCCCCGATGCCGAAATCCTGTTTGTCGGTGCTGAAAACCGCATGGAGATGGAGAAAGTGCCTGCGGCGGGCTACAAAATAATAGGCCTTCCGGTGAGTGGTTTCTCCCGACGACAAATTTGGAAAAATTTCAGAGTATTGTATCGATTGGCCAAAAGTATATCGCGTGCTAAGAAGATCGTTAAAGATTTTACTCCCGATATAGCTGTGGGGGTCGGAGGATATGCCAGCGGACCTACTTTGTGGGCGGCAGCGCATCAAGGAGTGCCGACACTAATACAAGAACAGAATTCATATGCCGGCGTTACCAATAAGTTATTGGCATCTAAAGCAGTAAAGATATGTGTGGCCTATGACAAGATGGAGCGTTTCTTCCCGTCAGACCGTATAGTGATGACCGGCAATCCTGTGCGGCAGGAATTACAGGAAATTACCACTACTCGAGAAGAAGCATTGCAATTCTTTGGTCTCGACCCGCAGAAGAAAACGCTGTTGGTGGTAGGAGGAAGTTTGGGCGCACGTACTCTCAATAGTAGTATGATAGAACACCTCGGAGATATACCCGAAGATGTACAAGTGATATGGCAAAGTGGTAAATTTTACGATGAAACCGCTAAAAAAGCTTTGTCTGAAGGTGATTATCCGCATATTGTGCAGATGCCGTTTATTGCTCGCATGGATATGGCATATCGCGCAGCCGATTTAGTCGTGTCGCGTGCGGGTGCGGGCTCTATTTCAGAATTGTGCTTATTGGGTAAACCCGCTATACTTGTGCCGTCGCCGAATGTAGCTGAAGATCACCAGACCAAAAATGCTATGGCATTATCGGAAAAAGGAGCAGCGTTGCTTATACCCGATGCCGAGGCGGTGTCGCGTCTTGTAGGTAAAGCGATAGATATAGTGCGTAATGATGAGTTGCTTGTAAATATGCACCAGCGTATATTGGCACTCGCTCAGCGTGATTCGGCCTCTCGCATAGCCGATATTATTTTCGAAATTATAGAACAATCGAAAGCATGAAACCGATTACAGAGTATACATCACTCTATTTTGTAGGAGCCGGTGGTATAGGAATGAGTGCCCTGGTACGGTATTTCTTGTCAAAGGGGTATCGCGTGGCGGGATATGACCGCACGGCAACCGATCTTACTGCGGCACTTGTGCGTGAGGGAGCTTCGTTGGTCTACGACGAGAGTGAGTCGTTGATTCCCGAGTGGTGTCGTGACGCGGAGCACACATTGGTGGTATATACTCCGGCTATTCCGTCAGACCACGCGGGGCTTGTCTATTTTCGCAGAGCCGGTTTTGCGGTTGTAAAAAGAGCCGAGTTGTTGGGTATGATTACACGTGCGTCGCGTGGACTTTGTTTCGCAGGTACACATGGAAAGACTACTACATCGAGTATGGCAGCACATATACTCAATCAGTCGCCTATTGGGTGTAGTGCATTTCTTGGAGGAATATTGAAAAATTACGATAGTAATCTTATTCTTTCCGATGGTAGCGATTATGTTGTTGTCGAAGCAGATGAATATGATCGTTCGTTTCATCATTTGAATCCGTATATGGCGGTGATTACGGCGACTGATGCAGATCATCTCGATATATATGGTACTTATGAGGCTTACCTCGAGAGTTTTCGCCATTTTACATCACTGATACACAAAGATGGCGTATTAATCGTAAAAAAGGGGATAAATCTTATTCCCGATGTCGTCGACGGAGTGAAAATATATAGTTATTCACTCGATGACGGAGGTGATTTTTATGCGCGAAATATTCGTATCGGTGATGGTCGAATAGTTTTCGATTTTGTCACACCCCAAGAAGTGATACCCGACATCGATTTGGGTGTGCCGGTTCGTATAAATATAGAGAACGGTGTGGCAGCCATGGCTGTCGCCTATCTTTGTGGTGTTACTCCCGATGATATGCGTGAAGCGATGAAAAGTTTTGCCGGAGCTCGTCGCCGTTTCGATTATTGGGTACGGGAAGGGAAAATAGTTCTTATCGATGACTATGCTCACCACCCCGATGAGATACGTGCGAGTCTCTCGTCGGTAAGGGCTTTGTATCCCGAGAAAAAATTATCGGTGATATTTCAGCCCCATTTATATACACGGACTCGTGATTTTTGCGATGAATTCGCAGAATCTCTTTCTCTCGCCGACGAATTGATACTCCTCGATATATATCCAGCGCGTGAATTACCGATACCCGGTGTTTCATCGCAAATTATATATGAAAAAGTAAATTGTAAAAATAAAGTACTTTGCACGAAAGAAAAGTTGCTCGAAACAATAAAAGAACGTAACTTTGAAGTCTTAATAACCCTGGGCGCCGGCGACATCGATCGGTTGTTGCCCGACATACGTGATATAGTAACCCGAAAATGAAGAATTTGTTAATATCTATATTTTCAATGGTTCTTGTGTTCTACCTGTGTGCCACATATGTGTGGAGTGGATCGGAGCATGAGCAATCGAAGTTTGCAGGGTTATATGTAGAGGTTGTCGACAGCAGTAAGAGTAAGACGCAATTTCTTTCTGCTGCAGAAATTCGTGCAGCCGTATATAGAAATATACCGATGCCTTCTGACTCGCTCTTGTCTCACATCGATACTGATTCTATTGAGTCCTTGCTTCTTCAAAATCGTCTTATAAGTCGAGTTAATTGTTATACTACTCCATCGGGATTGTTGCGTATAGATGTGTGGCAACGTATCCCCATATTGCGAGTAGAAGATGGGGCAAAAACTTTTTTTGTCGATGAAAATGGTGAGATTATCCCCGGACGTATGCCTGTACCTGTGCGTGTACCTATAGCAACAGGCTCTATAAGTAAGGATTTTGCGACCGGTGAATTGTATGATTTTGCCGGCTATCTGACAGAAAGTGATTTTTGGCATGCTCAAGTAGAGCAGATATGTGTATCGCCCGAGGAGGAGGTATCCATTATTCCGCGAGTGGGAAATCATTGTATTATATTGGGCTCAATGTCGGACTATAAAGAAAAATTGAATAATTTGAGATGCTTTTATGATCAGGCACTCTCGAAATGTGGGTGGAACAAGTATCATACCATCAACCTAAAATATAAAAATCAGGTGGTGGCAACAAAACGAAAATAGAAAGAGGTATGCAAGAACAGGGGAAAAATTATATAGTGGCTGTAGAACTTGGCTCAGCGTGTATATCTATGGCTGCCGGCTATCGTGACAGCGATGGTAAACTTTGTGTCGATGCAGTAGAAACGATTGAGAGTAATGGTTGCATAAAACGCGGACGCGTAGTGAATGTCGGTGATACCGCTCATAAAATCAATATGTTGCGTCGTCGTCTCGAAAATCGTATATCCCCTTACAAGATTTCGAAGGTGTATGTGGGTATAAGTGGGCAGTCGATACGCTCTGTCGAATATCGTATTACACATACTATATCGAAAGATATTGCCATCGACGAGACTTTGTTGAAAGAGATTTCGGAAGAGGTGCTTGTTCGTTCAAAAAACGTGAATTACGAGATTTTTGACATTATAATGGGCGAGTGTCGCGTCGACGATCGTATGACAAGTAATCCTTGTGGGGAGTTTGGCTCGGAAATACAGGTGTCGTTTCGTCTTATCGTGGGTAATGATATACATAAGCGGAATCTCGAAAAAGTTTTTGAGCAATCGAAACTTCCGGTAGCAGGTTATATTACAACTGCTTTAGCAACGGCTTGTGTTGTCACGTCGAAAGAGGAGATGCACCAAGGTCTTGCTTTGGTCGATTGTGGAGCAGAGACTACTACTCTATCGATATTCCGAGAAGGTCACTTGGTATATTTGGTAACAATACCTTTCGGTGGAAACAATATTACGCGTGATATTTGCGACTTACATATACAAGAGCGTGAAGCCGAGGAGTTGAAACGGTGCTATGAGCCGAAGCGCGATGGCGAATTGTCGGTTTCTGAGTCGTGGGAGCAACAAGGATATTATGATATAAAGCCCGAGAAATTGGAGGAGGTAATCGTTGCGCGTCTCGAAGAGATAATAGCCAATGTAGTGCATCAACTCGAAGAGTCACGTCATAAGCCATATCTTGCATATGGTATAACTCTTGTGGGAGGCGCTCGAAAGCTCAAAGGTCTGCGTGAAATGCTGAAACGTACTTCCGGACTTGATGTGTATGTGGGCAGTATAATGGGTGTGAATCTCCCTAAAAATCATAATGTGAGTGATATGGCACAAGTCGTAGGTTTATTGCAAAAGGGAGACACAGTATGTGCCATAGCCGAAGTGTTTGAGAATATGGCATCTCACTCTGTGTCACCATCGGTCGAGCAGAACTCGCCGAATACTCCGAAAGAGGAGCCAAAAGTCCGTAAATCAGGCGCAAGGGCTATGGAAGGCATTGAAAAGTTGTTCAAGGACATTGTGGGCGGAGATGATTAACCCCAAAAACTTTATGACGTATGGAAGAAGAAAAACCTCAAATAATAGTGGAAGATACGCGCGAATTGCCGGCAATCATCAAAGTTGTGGGAGTAGGAGGCGGCGGTGGTAATGCCGTAAAAAATATGTATAATACCGGTATCAAAGATGTATTTTATGCACTTTGCAATACCGATCGTCAGCATATGAAGCGTACTCCGATAGAGCAAACGGTCGTGTTAGGCGCTGCTGGTCATGGCGCCGGCGGGATACCTGAGGTGGCTCGTAAGTTAGCCGAGGAGAGTGTTGAAGATATTCGTACTCTGTTCAAGGACGTGGATATGACCTTTATCACCGCCGGTATGGGTGGAGGTACCGGTACCGGAGCCTCGCCTGTCGTGGCGCGTGTAGCCAAAGAGATGGGTGTGCTTACCGTAGGGATTGTAACGTTGCCTTTCAGTTTCGAGGGCGATTACAAGATAAATCAAGCTGTGGAAGGTGCGCGAGAGTTGGCAAAAAATGTCGATGCATTGCTTGTAATAAATAATGAAAATCTACGAAAAGTCTATCCCGACTTTTCGGTGTGGAACGCATTTGCCAAAGCCGATGATACGTTGACCCTGGCTGCAAAAAGCATAGCCGAGCTTATTACACAAGAGGGGTATATCAATGTCGACTTCAAAGATGTGCAAAATACGCTCTCAGATGGTGGATTGGCCATAATGAGTACCGGCTATGGTGAGGGTACAAATCGTATTACAAAAGCGATAGATGATGCGCTTCATTCGCCGTTGATGGCAACCAATGAAATTTATAAGGCCAAGAAGATACTCATAAACATGTATCTGAGTCGCAACAGTGGTGAGGATCAAGTGGTCATGCATGAGTTTAGACAACTCAATGATTTTGCCAAAAAGTTCAGAGATGCCGGAGTCGATGTGCAGACCATTACGGGGTTGACACAAGATGATACATTAGGCGGTAAGGTGAAAATTACCATCTTGGCATCTCATTTCGAAAATAAGGAAAATATTCCTATCAACGATTTATATACCGACGATAAGGAATATGCCATACTCACGGTGGCTCAGATGGACAATAATGCCTTACTTGAGATGGTCGATCGTACTCCGGCCTATAAGCGTCCGTCGGACTTTTTGGATCAACTGAAGAATATTGTTCCTGCACCTAAATCGACCGAGCAGGTACATAGTGCCGATGGAGCTATTTGTTTCCACGATTAGTGATTGTGCAAATCTTTTACACAATTGTTGTTCGGTCATACGTTACATAGAATATAATATAACATATAATAAGAAGAATTATGAGTTTGTTCGATCAAATCAGTAATGACATCAAGGCCGCAATGTTGGCACGCGACAAGCAACGTCTCGAAGCTCTTCGCGGTATCAAGAAAGAATTTATAGAAGCGAAAACCGCCAAAGGCTCTGATGGGGAACTTGCCGATGATGTGGCAATGAAGATACTTGCCAAAATGGCGAAACAACGTCGTGAGAGCGCGCAGATATACACCACCCAAAATCGTCCCGATTTGGCAGAACCCGAACTTGCCGAAGCCGCGGTTATCGAATCGTATTTACCCCAACCTATGAGCGATGAAGAGTTGACAGCGGTTATTAAAGAAATTATTGCCGAGGTGGGAGCTGCATCGGTCAAGGAGATGGGAAAAGTGATGGGTGTCGCATCGAAAAAATTGGCCGGTAAAGCCGATGGTAAAGCCATCTCAGACAAAGTCAAGGCCCTTTTGGCGTAACAGAGAACGAATAAAAAAGATTGTTTACCATAAATTGACAAAATTATGCTTACACTTGCCGCGATAAAAGAGAATCCCGAAGAGATAATTCGGAAGTTGGCAAAAAAACATTTCGATGCCCGAGAAGCTATCGAAAAAGTATTGGAACTCGATAAAGTACGTCGTGCATCACAAGTAGAGCTTGATAACAGCCTTTCTAATCTTAAAGGTTTGGCTGCACAGATAGGCAAATTGATGAAAGAGGGCAATCGTGAGGAAGCCGAGGCCGTAAAACAGCAAGTAGCTGATATAAAAGAAGCCAATAAGCAACTCGAAGAAACCATGACTTCGGCCGAGAATGGAATTACAGAGATATTGCTCTCTGTGCCCAATGTACCGTGTGATATGGTACCCGAAGGTCGTACTGCCGATGATAACATAGTGGAGCGTATGGGTGGAACTGTTCCCGAACTTGCTGCCGATGCGATGCCCCATTGGGATCTTGCACGCAAATATGATCTTATCGACTTCGAATTGGGTGTGAAGATTACCGGTGCCGGATTTCCTGTTTACAAAGGGAAGGGTGCACGTTTGCAGCGGGCACTCATCAGCTTTTTCCTCGACAATGCCCGCGAGGCCGGTTATCTTGAGATACAACCTCCTTATGTGGTAAATGCCGCTTCGGGATATGGTACCGGTCAATTGCCCGACAAAGAGGGGCAGATGTATCATTGTACCGCCGACGATCTCTATCTTATACCTACCGCCGAGGTGCCTGTCACCAATATCTATCGCGACGTAATACTCGAGGAGTCGCAACTCCCCGTGCGCAATACCGCCTACTCGGCTTGTTTCCGTCGCGAAGCCGGTTCTTATGGAAAAGATGTACGTGGTCTCAATCGTTTGCACCAGTTCGATAAGGTCGAAATCGTGCAGATACAGCACCCCGACCACTCATATGAGTCACTTACCGAAATGGTAAATTATGTGCAGACGTTGGTTGAGAAACTCGAGCTCCCGTGGCGTATACTCCGCCTATGCGGTGGCGATATGAGTTTTACTTCGGCCATTACATTCGACTTTGAGGTATTTTCGGCTGCACAGCAACGTTGGCTCGAAGTAAGTTCGGTGTCGAACTTTGAGAGCTACCAAGCCAATCGTTTGAAATGCCGTTTCCGTGGTGCCGATAAGAAAATACGTCTTGCACATACTCTCAATGGCAGTGCTCTTGCTCTGCCTCGTATTGTGGCGGCTCTGCTCGAAAATAATCAGACCCCCGAAGGTATTCGCATACCTAAAGCACTTGTGCCTTATACAGGATTTGATATCATAGACTGATAAAGCAACATTTATCGACGGGAGATATTATGTATCTCCCGTTTTTTTGTCGAAATAGTTGCTATTATGTAGAGGAAGATTAACTTTGTCGTGTAAATCGTATGAATATGAAACGAATAGTGATAGTGGGGGCAACCTCGGGTATAGGTATGGAAGTGGCTCGGCTGTGTATAGCTGCCGGTTGGAGAGTGGCTGTCGCCGGTCGTAGGGTCGAGCGGCTCGAATCGTTACGTGCGCTTGCTCCCGACAGGGTCATCACCGCGGCGCTCGATATTACCGCCATCGATGCCGATGCCCTGCTTATGTCGATGGTCGATGCCTTGGGGGGAATGGATATATACTTCCATGTGTCGGGTATCGGTAGGCAGAATATGTTGTTGGACCCTTCGATAGAGCTACGTACGATGCATACCAATGTTGTGGGTTTCACCCGCATGGTAGTGGCGGCGTATAATTATTTTGCCGTCAAAGGTGGCGGACATATAGCGGCAGTATCGTCGATTGCGGGAACCAAAGGGCTCGGGTCGGCACCGGCATACTCGGCCACCAAGCGATTCCAAAACAATTATCTCGATGCATTGGCGCAGCAATCGCGTATGCGACGTCTGCATATTGCTTTTACCGACATACGTCCCGGATTTGTAGCTACCGACCTGCTCGACGGCGACAATCACTATCCGATGATGTTGAAGGTCGACTATGCGGCACGAAAGATATTCCGAGCCATAAAGCAGCGTCGCCGTAGAACGATTATCGATTGGAAATATGCTATTTTGGTCGCTTTCTGGCGACTTATACCATCGTATATTTGGGAACGATTGCCGATAAGAACTCGCAAGAAATAAAAACACAGAAAGCCTCTGTTGGGAGGCTTTCTTATTATTGTTACATAATTTATATTATGTTAAGAAAGAAGATATAACAAACATGTTGCATAGATCAAAATATAGAAACCAACTTTTATTATTTTATCTTCCATTTTTTTTCTTTTGATGCAAATATATTCGTTTTTTTTTATTATGCAATTCTGTGACTTTTGCTTGGGTGGACAAGTGTGTTACGTAATTTATATTATGTTAATAATACAGATAACACTCCTATAGACAAAATTATCATAACGCTTAATAACATAGAGGCTAAGTATAACATTATTAAGACAAGGACTGTTTTTATTAGTTTCTCAATCATACGCCAAATATATGTATTTATTTTGATAAAAAAAATTCTGTCACTTTGCCCTTTTAAGAATAATTTATATTATGTTAAGCCAACCATATATTACCGAAATTATTATTGCTAACACACGGAATATAATAGGCAAGGCAATAAAGAAAAGCATTATTTGTATGAAACGCATTTTTTTTCGTTTGAGATAAATATATCGATTTTAATATGCAATATTTATTCTATTCTTTGGTATTATATAGTTTAAATATTTTTGCAGACATAAAGGCGGGTCTCGGCGCAAAATTCTTCGCCCGGAGCGATGGATTGGAATCCGTATGCCTGCGGGTTTGAGAGGTTTGGCGCGTTGATGGCCCATGTTTGTGGCTCGGGGCAGGCGTAGGGTACATTGCCACCGTTGTTCCAGAAAGTCCAATATTTGAATTGGTCATCGACTTCGTAGCATACCGACATACCTGTCTCTGTGTCGGTAACGATGGCGCCACTGAAAGGCTCTCCATCTATTTCGAGCGGGTTGTTTACAAGTGCCCATTCCATGGCTATGCCACAGGGTTTTATTCCGTTCTCGCGGAGAGGCGCAGAATCATGTGTAAGGTGGAATACGGTTTCGGTGGGCAGACCTCGTTCGTTGAGTTCCATCAATCCATCGACCGACATACGCAGACGATAGTTGTCGGCATTGCCATCGGCCGTGAAAGGCACGTTTATGGGAGTGTGAAATCCCATGCCTACCGGCATGTTTTCGTTACCAAAGTTAACAAAAATTGTGGCTTGATGCAACCCTTCGCTGTCGAGACGGAATATCATGTGACAAGCAAATTCGTGGGGGAAGTTGCGATATATGGCGTCATTTATGCGATTACAATAATATACGGCTTCGATTTCGACATAGTCATCATCTTCTTCGGTACGGCATACAGTGAAAGGTTCGCTCTTGATGATACCGTGGTGATAGTTGTTTTGCGCCGGTATAGTGATGGGATATTGGTATGTACGACCATCGAATGTGTATTTGCCGTCGGCGATGCGGTTGGGCGGGAACAGCAGCGGAAGACCATATATTTGCGGGCGTTCTTTGAAATTTTCCATCTCTTCGGCAGAGGGAGTGCGTAAGATATTTATGCCCGATGCAGTGTGTTTAAGGGTTACAACATTGGCACCGACCGATGGTACCAATACCGCTTCGTATCCTCCGGCAGCGAATTTTACAGCCGGGATACCATTGAAATCGATTTTTTCAATCATGGTATATAGGTATTAAATGAGAAGTCTTGTTATTTCATTTCAAATATAGTCATTTTTTTTAATAACGATTGCTATTTGCACGATTTTTGCGAAAAAAAACGACTGTGCCATGAGACACAGTCGTCGCATATGTTATCAGGAATGATATTAGAGGTTGAGGGCGGCGTTGGTTTTGCGCACAGCTTCGGCACTTGCTTTGAAGAGGGCTTTTTCTTCGTCGTTGAGTTTGAAATCGACCACTTTTTCCCAACCGGTGCGACCCAAAACAACGGGAACACCTATGCAAATGTCGCTTTCACCGTATTCTCCTTCGAGGTAAACACTGCAAGCGACAATCTTTTTTTGGTCGCGAATAATCGATTCGGCAACGTATGCAGCTGCAGCACCGGGAGCGTACCATGCCGAGGTGCCGAGCAATTTGGTGAGGGTGGCACCACCTACCATGGTGTCGGCGGCAACTTTGTCGAGGGTCTCTTTGTCGAGTAATTCGCTTGCGGGAATACCTTTGTATGTGGCCAATCGGGTGAGAGGTATCATTGTGGTATCGCCATGGCCGCCTATAACTATGCCTTCGATTTCATTAGGGTTGGCATTGAGAGCTTTGCTCAAGTAACATTTGAAACGTGAGCTGTCGAGTGCGCCACCCATTCCTATTACACGGTTTTTGGGGAGGCCGGTGGTTTTTTGTATAAGGTATGTCATGGTGTCCATCGGGTTGCTTACGCATACGATGATGGCGTTGGGCGAGTGAGCCAATACGTTATCGACTACCGATTTTACGATACCGGCATTTACGCCGATGAGTTCTTCACGAGTCATACCCGGTTTGCGGGGAATACCCGATGTGATAATCACTACGTCCGATCCGGCGGTTTTGGTGTAGTCGTTGGTCACACCGTTTACTTTAGAATCGAACCCAAGCAGCGTTGCGGTTTGCATCATATCGAGGGCTTTGCCTTCAGATACACCTTCTTTGATGTCGAGCAAAACGATTTCGTCTGCAACTTCATTGAAAGCCAATACATTGGCGCAAGTAGCACCTACGTTACCGGCGCCTACGACTGTAATTTTTGCCATAATCTCTATAAATTAAAATGTTGTACGTTCTTATTATAATGTGTCAATTCGCATACAAAGGTAGTAACCTTTTTGTTTATGGAAAAATTTCCGTATTTAATTTTATTGAAAAATATATCGAAAAACGTACCGATGTTGTGAAAAACAGTATATGTCGGGTGAAGTTTATTATTTTTGCAGTAAGTTGTTGTGCTTGTTGAAAGAGCATTTTGCAAAGTGAAGTTGTCAAAATAGAACATAATATGGGAATTTTCAGAGAAATAGAAAAAAATAGCAGTTATTTTTCTTGGTTAAAAATATGTGATTAAAGATAAAATAACTACCTTTGCGGTCGAAAATGGAGAAATCGTATTTCGAACAAAGTAAACAAAGAAACGTTATTATAAAACCAATTAAAATTTATAACAATGATTAAAGTAGGTATTAATGGCTTCGGCCGTATCGGACGCTTCGTGTTCCGCGCCGCTCAAGGAAGAAACGATATTGAAATCGTTGGTATTAACGACTTGTGCCCCGTAGATTATTTGGCATATATGCTCAAATATGATACCATGCACGGCCAATTTGAAGGCACTATCGAAGCTGATGTAGAAAACAGCCAATTGATCGTTAACGGTAAAAAAATCCGTGTAACTGCAGAAAAAAATCCGGCTGACTTGAAATGGGATGCTATCGGTGCTGAATATGTAGTAGAATCTACCGGTCTTTTCTTGACCAAAGAAAAAGCTCAAGGTCACATCGATGCCGGTGCTAAATATGTAGTAATGTCGGCTCCTTCAAAAGACGATACTCCCATGTTTGTATGTGGTGTAAACGAAAAGACCTATGCCGGACAAAAATTCGTTTCTAACGCATCTTGTACCACCAACTGCTTGGCTCCTATCGCCAAAGTATTGAACGACAAATGGGGTATTACCGATGGTTTGATGACCACCGTACACTCTACCACCGCTACTCAAAAAACTGTTGACGGTCCTTCTTTGAAAGACTGGCGTGGTGGTCGTGCTGCTGCCGGCAACATCATACCTTCTTCTACCGGTGCTGCTAAAGCTGTAGGTAAAGTTATCCCCGAACTCAATGGTAAACTTACCGGTATGTCGATGCGTGTTCCGACCCTCGATGTTTCGGTTATTGACCTCACTGTAAACTTGGCAAAACCTGCTACTTATGCCGTAATTTGCGCCGCTATGAAAGAGGCTTCTGAAGGTGAACTCAAAGGTGTTCTCGGATATACCGAAGATGCTGTTGTTTCTTCTGATTTCCTCGGCGATGCTCGTACCTCTATCTTCGACGCTAAAGCAGGTATCGCTCTCACCGATACTTTCGTAAAAGTTGTATCTTGGTACGACAATGAAATCGGTTACTCAAACAAAGTTCTCGATCTTATCGCTCACATGGCAACTGTAAACGCTTAATATTATATATCGTTATACAGAATAATCGGCGGCTCATTGCGAGTCGCCGATTTATTTTATAAATATAGGCAATGTCGGGATTCTATATGTAAATATTATAGTTTTTTTGGGAAGGTGCTTATAAACTGTTTGAAAAGCTGTTGTCGCTTTTTTGAGCATTTTGATGAGTATTGTGTGCTGATTTGTTTATGAGTGTCGGCAAAAATTAAAATACTATAAAAATTAGTTTTGTTTGCGTTTTTTGCATATATTTGCATTTCAATTTACAAGTATCTTGAACCTGTAATGGAGAATCTTTTCCCCAAAAAATATATAGTGGTTATAAGCATGCTGATGTGTGCTTGTGTCTTGTCGCATGCGCAAAATGATGGGCAAGAAGCAAAGATGGCCGACTCCGGTAAGGAACATGCGATGCTTGCCGGTGACAGAGTGCTCTCGGGAGAGGATTTGCGACAAGTAGGAGCTGTAAATCTTTGGGGTGCCATTACGGCTATGGAGCCGGCTCTTATCGATGACGCCGTGACGCTTTATGGTGATGCTCCCTCGTTGTACGAGCACGATGTGGCAATACAAGGCCATTATACTTGGTCGGCATGGGGTAGTGCGCCATCTGTAGCCTATTATATTGATGGTGCAGAGGTTACAAGTTATCAATTCTCGTGTGTCAATATACAAGATGTTGCCGAAGTTATAATATATAAAGACCCAATTTCTCTTTCTCGTATGGCTATCGGTGGCGCGGAAGGAGCCATAGAGGTGGTGACTCGCACACCCGACAAGGGAAAGTTGCGGGTAAATTATATGTTTGATGCGCAATTCCAATCGCCTGACCGCAGGAATCGAGTCGTGACGTCGGGTCTGCCGGGATATGATTGGAAAGAAGAGCCTTTGCGTACAGGGTTTTCGCATCGTCATAAAGCCGATGTGAGTGGCGGAGATGATTATGTGCGATATAGTTTCTCGGTCGAAGGAGACCCTTCGGGACAAGGTGTGATGAAAGACGACTATCACAAGACGCTTGGTTTGAGTAACTATATTTCGTATCGCAAGCAGGCGGTATCTATATCGAACCGATTATCGTTTTATCAAACAAAAGACAATGCAAGTCCGTATGGCTCGTACGACTATTATACAGCATTGTCGCCTTCGATATATCCATATAGTAAGAGTGGAAATACGCTGACATTGTTGCCCGATGGGTCGCTCAATCCTTTGTATGAGGTATCGACCGGCAGTTTCAGTCGGGATAAAATACAGACTATACAAGATCATTTGCGTATCAATGTCGCATTACCGTATAATTTATCTATCGATGGCGCATTTACGTTTATTCGAGAAACGGCACGCAACAATTTATACATATCGCCCTCGTCGGGAAGGTATGCCGATGCCGAAGCAGGCAGCCACACCGGACGTTACGATATAACGCGCGATAACGAGTTGTCGTTCGATGGAGCCTTTGCATTGAACTATGATAAACAGATACAAGGGTCGCACATATCGGCATCGGGAGCTGTATCGGTACAAGGTGTGACAACTTACGATGAGACCTACGGAGGGATAGGTATATCGACCGATCGTATGGCACATATTTCGTTTACAAAGAGTTATAATACCAACGAAAAGGCTGTGGCACATCGTTATTACGATCGTAGTATTACAGGGGATTTTTCGCTCGAATATAGTTACAAAGGACGTTATAGTGCTATTGGTGGGCTTGTGTTGCAAAAATCATCGATATTGGCTCCTGAGTCACGATTGGCAATATTTTATAATGCCGGTGCGCAGTGGAATCTGCATAATGAGTCATTTATGCAAGATACGGAGGTAGACCGATTGATAATTTCGTATGCGCATGGTACAAGTGGAGATGTGATTTTCGGAGATGAAGCGTATCGGGTTACGTATGATACCAATGTGGGCAATGAATATATATATAACTATTATTTAATAGGTTCTTCGATAGTGATGATGCCCAATAATGCATTGAAACATTATAAGGTGACTCGCAATCAATTGTTGCTTTCGACGCAGTGGCGAGGTTTGTCATTATCGTTTATGGGATATGCTCATCGCACGATCGATATGCCTATTATCAGTAGATTACCTCTTGCGACCGGTTATCCCCATACGTTCGATAATGGAGGTGAGCTTATCAATCGTGGCGTGGAAATGAATCTGTCGGCCGATATATTGTCGAAGGGAAATTACAGCTTTTCCACTTTTATTTCATTGATGCACAATCGTAATCGCATCGAAAAGTTGCCCGAATATTTTGCCACGATCTATAATAAGACACTGACCGATAATTATGAAACTGTGGTTGCCGAAAATATAGTACCTTATTTCTTGCAAGAGGGACATTCGGTGACCGAATTATATCGCCATGCCGATGATGGAACTCTTGTGGCTGTAGGGTCTACTACTCCTAAGATACAAGGTAATTGGGGATTTTCGGCAGGATACAAGCAGTTGCGTTTGAATGTAGTAACCACTTTCTCGGCCGGGGCAGTGGCGTTCAATCCCGATGTCGCCATGGAAGCGACAACTGAAGTGGAAGCAAAAGATAATCGTTTTGGCCTACGTTCGGTACAATTGTCATATACTTTCTCTCCGTGGAAAATTTCCCGCATACAATTTTTGGCTACCGGTGAGAATTTAGTGCGTTATACATCGTCTCCTTATGGATTAGGACGTTTGTATCCATGTGCGAGAACATTCACATTATCACTTCGATTAGAACTTTGATATGAGTAAAATCTTGAGTTATATATTTGCGTTATCATTGTTACTGCCCACATTGTCGTGTAGTGATTGGTTCGATGTGCCATCGGACAATGAAAATATACCCGATTATAAATATTTTGGAGACGAAAGTGCGTTTTACAACGCATTGGTAGGGGTATATACGCAGTTACGTGATGCCGATTTGTATGGTGAAAATCTTACGCTTGGTATGCTCGAGTATATGGGACAGAATTTAGTGCCAACCGATGCCACATCGCAGAGTATGAGTAAATTTTGCTATGATGATGCGGCAGTTGGAGAGAAAATCGTCACAGTGATGCGGGAGATGTATCGCAGTATAGCAGCTTGCAATCGTATCATAGCCGAGATAGAACGTACCGATGTGGTATTTTATAATGTCGGACAGAAGGAGATAATCGCCGGTGAATTATATGCTTTAAGAGGTGCCTTACATTTTGATTTACTACGTCTTTTTCACCCGAGTTACACATGCGATGCAACATTTGAAGGTATATCGTATGAAACTGATTTTGCGAAGGCTACGGATAAACCGTTGACGACAGAGGTACTTATCGATAGTATAGTGAGTGATATAACGAGAGGGGCCGATTTATTGTATCAACACGATCCTGTGCTCTCAGGTAAAAACAGTTATATAGCATTGCCGGGCGAAATTGATAGTCGTACACGTACATTTTTCTTGAATTATTATGCGGCAACCGCG
Source organism: Bacteroidales bacterium (assembly GCA_045606385.1). Classification (GTDB taxonomy): domain Bacteria; phylum Bacteroidota; class Bacteroidia; order Bacteroidales; family UBA11471; genus Caccoplasma. Next base: position 35,789 of record JAZURX010000021.1, read on the forward strand.
TTGCTTGCGCGGGTATATCTATATAAGGGCGATTATGTCAATGCTTATTCCTATGCCGAGGAAACATTCAATCATTTGCGTAAACTGCCGGTAAATGCTCAAATTTTCTACTATGTATCACCGGGAAAATATATAAGCGATTTTTGCTTTTCGCGGGAGCATATATGGGGAATATCATCACTGCCCAATGGATTTACCGCATTGTCTGATTCGTTGTTTGCAACGATAGGAGTGAAAGTACGCAGTGATTTATCGGTAATATATCCCGATGTGAACGATACTCGTTTCAGAGAGTGGTTTACTCTTTGCGACGATGGTACGTATACGTTGCAACACAAGTTTGGAGCGAGTACATTGCTTACCGACTATGTGACCAACTCCGGAGGTACTGCCACAGATCTTCCGGCACGAATCCCTATGATAAAATTGGGAGAGGTCGCTCTTATAGCGGCAGAGTCGCTCAATGAGCAGAATCTGCCTGATGAGGCTGCAGAATGGCTAATAGAGATGCAGGAATCGAAACGAAATTCGATAGTAAGTACGTTGAAGGCGGAAGGAAAAATTTCGGTAGAAAATATAAGAATGGTTATTGCCGACGAATATAGACGAGAGTTTTGGGGAGAAGGACAACTATTCTATTTTTATAAAAGAAAAGGTTTGTCGCCCATACTGTCGAGTTCGGGTCATGAGATAATTATGACCGAAAGCGAATATACATTGCCAATACCCTCGGATATAAAATAATATTTCGCAAATGAATATACGGATACTATATATATTGTTGTCGTTTTTGATGGGAGGTATATTCTTTCCGACCGAGAATATCAGTGCGCAAAAATATATTTCGATGCATATCGATCGTAAGCCGTTGGGCGAGGTTCTGATTGCTGTGCGCAACTTGTCGGGGTATAATCTCTATGTATCGCCGACGGTAGATGTAGAAAAAGTGGTTTCGGTCATGTTGTCGCATACCGATGTGATGACACTTCTGCAATCGTTGGATCGAACATTGTCGTATAAGATTGTAGATAATACAATAATTGTAACTCCAAAGAAAGAGCACTTATTACCATCGAAGATATACGGAGTAGTGGTCGATGAAAATCGAATACCTGTCGTAGGGGTAGTGGTGCAGTGTGGTAAGAAGGCTACTGTTACCGATGCCGAAGGCCGATTTGAAATTACACGTGACGCTGGCGACAGGACATTGACAATATCATTTATCGGGTATCGTAAGGAAAATGTTGTGATAGGCAAGAAAAATTTCTTTGCCATACAGCTTGTTGCCGATGTAAACGAACTCGAAGATGTGATAGTGACCGGCTATGCACCGAAGGCTAAGAACAGCTTTACCGGAACAGCAGTGCAGGTAAAGGGCGAAGAATTGCGTATGATAAACAACAGCAGTTTCTTTGATGCATTGAAGGTGTTTGACCCGTCATTTCAGACGGTCGATACGCGCGGTATGTTTGGCTCGGACCCCAACCATGTACCTTCGCAAATAGAAATACGTGGTCAAAATAGTTTCCCGGATATATCGGAAAGCAGTCTCAAAACCGAAACCAGTCTGCCGGTATTTATTCTCGATGGATTCGAGGTAAATGTAGAGAAAATATATGACCTCGACATGAATCGTATACAGAGTGTAACGATACTTAAAGACGCGTCGGCATCGGCAATTTATGGTTCGCGAGCTGCCAATGGCGTGGTGGTGATAGAGAGTAAAAGTCCCGAGGCGGGGAAATTGCAAGTGAGTTATTCTCTCATAGCCGGTATGCAGATACCCGACCTTACATCGTACAATCTGATGAATGCCTCGGAAGTACTTGAATTTCAGCAGTCTGCAGGAGTGTTTGATGCGTATGACGTTGGTCAGGACCCCGGGACTCGTCTCAATTCGTATAATGTAATAAAGAAAGAGATTATGAGTGGAACAGACACGTATTGGCTGTCGAAGCCGTTGCGTGTGGGATTCCAGCATAAACACTCTCTAATTATCGATGGTAGCGTAAATAACGACACAAAAGAAAAGGAAAGTGGTAGTGTACGTTATTCGGTAAATTTGGCTTTCGGGCAAAACAATGGAGTGATGAAAGGGTCTGATCGTACAACCTATGAAGCAGGAACAAAACTTATATATAATAGCAAGAAACTATATGTGACCAACGATTTACAATTTGGTATGGTCAATAGCAGTGAGTCGCCATACGGCTCGTTTTCAAATTATACGCAGGCATTACCCTATCATAGAGAGAAAGATGAGAATGGGGATTATTATCGATACTTGTCGTTGGCGAATGTCGCTCCTAAAGATATGATTCTGGGTATATTGGCGCAACAACGCTCTCCGATGTATGAAGCCAAATATTTAAACTCGTTCTCAACCAAAGAGAATTACAACATCAGTAATCGTACGGCTATCAACTGGGAAGTGTTTTCGGATTTGCGGATACGTGCCAATTTTGCTGTCAATTATGATGTGAATCGTACCGATGCTTTTATATCACCGCTGAGTTATAATTACACCAACACCAACGATAATTCCTCTACTTCGCCCGGAGTGCTTTACAGTAGAGGTAAATATACATTAAATAACAGCAATTCATTGGGCTATGATGGTAATATAGTTGTGTCATATTCTCACTCGTTTGGCGCGCATGATTTGCAGGCCATATTGGGTGGAGAGGTGAGTCAGGACGATTATGATAGTGATAGTTACAGCCTGACCGGATTTTTGGGCGATGCACACGACTATCTTTCATACGGGATACAATACGAATTATACGGTCGTCCGTCGGGAAGTGAGAACCTTGTCCGTACAGCCGGAGCGTTTACCAATATCAACTATTCTTATGGTAATAGGTATCTTGTGGACGTTACAGGACGAATCGACGGGTCGTCGGTGTATGGAAAAAATCAGCAGACAGCGCCTTTCTGGTCGGTGGGTATCAGGTGGAATGTGCATAATGAAAAGTTCCTCAAGGGTAATGATGCCGTACAGAAGTTGGCATTGCGAGCCAATATAGGAACGACCGGTAATCAGAATTATACCAAAAGCCAGGCTACCAGTTTGTACACTTTCCTTACATCGGTGTATGGCGGTTACTTTGGTGCATTGATTACCACACTCGGAAATCCCGATTTGAAGGGGCAGGTTACTTTCAATCGTAATATCGGTATCGAAACGACGATGTTCAAGAATAAACTTAATTTCGATTTCAACTACTATTATAATACCACAGAAGGTAATCTTACCGATATATCTATAGCGCCTTCTATCGGTTTCGATTCGTTCAAAACCAATATGGGAAATCTTACCAATCAGGGGGCTGAGTTCAGTATCAGTTATGTTCCTATACGTACAAGAAATACGATGCTCAATTTTACCTTGAACGGTGCGCACAATAGCAATAAGATTACAAAAATATCGGACACATTGCGTAAATACAATGAGCAGATAGGTGCCGAGGCCGAATCGGGAGCGGCAAACGTATTCTTATTTAAGGAGGGTGAGTCGATGAATACTATCTATGCTGTACGTAGTTTGGGAATAGATCCCGGTACGGGAAAAGAGGTATTTCTTACCAAAGATGGTCATAAGACTTATACATGGAATTCGGCCGATCAAGTACCTGTGGGTGTAAATGAACCTATTTTACAGGGCTATATAGGTGCTAATTTCAGACATAAAGCGTGGGAATTGGGTGCTACGTTCAATTATTCATTTGGTGCAGACAAGTACAATTATACCTTACATGAAAAGATAGAAAATGTCGATTATATGGTAAACAATGATCGACGTGCGCTTACCGAGCGCTGGAAGCAGCCCGGTGATATAGCCCGGTATAAGGCTGTAAACGATAACAGTGTGACGCGCTCAACCTCTCGATTTGTGCAACGTGAACGATTACTGAGCCTTACTTCTGTGCGTGTAAGTTATACTCTGCCCAAAGAAATTTTGAAAGGGAAGAGTCTTTCGATGTTGAAGTTGGCTTTGACTTGTAACGAGATATTCTATTGTTCGACGATAAAGCAAGAACGAGGGTTGGCTTATCCGTTTGCACGTTCGGTCAATTTCTCGGCGTATATAAACTTCTAAGGCATGAAATCGATAAAATATATATACTATATCTTGCCGGTCATTACGACGGCTTGTTCGTGGCTCGATGTGGGAACAAAATCGGAGGTCGACGCAGATGAGATGTTCCTTACGACAGAAGGATATTATACCGCACTTACGGGAGTATATGTGAATATGGGAAATGCTGCGTTGTATGGCGGATATATTCCATTGTCGGCCATAGAATCTCTTACACAACAATATATATTACCGAGCGACGATACCGATCGCAGCAAATGGGGGCAGTATGATTATACTACGCCCGGAGCCAAGTCCTATATCGATGAGGTGTGGGGTGAAATGTATAATACCATAGTGAATTGCAACTTGTTACTCGAAAATCTGAGAAAAGAGGATTGTCCGGAGTTTGAGGCAGGTGTGTGGGAAGTACTTACCGGAGAGGCGATAGGCCTGCGTGCCTATATGTTTTTTGACTTGTTGCGTATATATAATGAGTCTTACCTTGTAAATCCTCAATGCGATAATGTGCCATTGAAGAAAGATTTTGGATTCAATCTTGGTGAGCAGATTACAACAGAGAAGGCCATGGAGCTTCTTATGGAAGATTTGGAATATGCTCGCGAACTATTGAAAGACAATGACCCTATTTCGACGAATAAAATATATGAGGACAAGTATCTTTCTTATGATCGTTCGCAACGAATGAATTATTATGCCGTAACAGCGCTTATGGCGCGCATGAAGATGTATCGAGGAGATTATGCCTCGGCATACGATTATGCTTGTGAGGTAATAGAGTCGACCAAGTTCAAATTTATCGAAACCGATAAAATAATAGAGACCGATATGTATGGTAAGGAACTGAAAGTCGATAGAATATTTATGCCTGAAATGATTTTTGCGTTGGCCAATGACGATATATTATCTACGTCGCGCTCGTCATACGAAAGCTTGAACGGCGATTTTATAAAGAGCGATAATTGTTATGATGCCGATGATGTGCGTCGTAATTGGCTCTACACCAATCCCAGTGCAAAAAACAAAATCAATCTTATACGTTATCAACGATCGACGCTTGCCGAAGATGCTTATAAGTATCATGTGTCGGCAACTCCTATGTTGAAGTTGGGCGAAATGTATCTGATTCTTGCGGAATCGGTGTTGAAAGATGCGTCGATAGGTGGTGTTGCGCCCGAGGAGAGTCTCAACGTACTCAAAGGTCATCGTAACGCCGGTCAACTTGCATCGGGTATTGATGCAAAGACCATAGATGCCCATATTACTCGCGAATATATTTGCGAATTTAAGGGCGAGGGTCAACTATTTTTTTACTATAAGCGACGCAATGAACAGGCAGTCGATGATGGTCATTACACAGGGAATACCATCAAGATGAGAACAGCAGATTATACGTGGCCGTTGCCTGAATATGAGCAGGATTTTGGTTATGGCAATTAAAGAAAAAAGCATGAAACGATATATATACATATTACTACTCTTGTGCGTAGTTTTTGCATGTAAAGAGGATAAACTGGATCTCTATGATGCGTCGCGCCCCTCTTTGAATATTGCCAAGGGAAATTTCAATCCCGGTGAATATTCCGAGTCGTACTCTTTCAATGCCTATTTCTTAGGAGTCGGTGCAGGAGATTACATATTGCAGATACCGGTGCGGCTGTCGGGTGAAATAGATTATGAACGCGATCGTCGATATAATGTAGAGGCCGATGTCGATTCGAGCCGTAATGCAGTGAACGGAGTACATTACACCCTCGACAACGAGCAATTGTTTCGTAAGGGAATGTATCAAGATACCATAGCGGTGATTATACATGTCGGAGCCCTCAATACTACCGACGATTATCGTATATGGCTCAAATTAATACCGAATGAAACTTTTGATGTCGGTATTCCCGACTATCAGTTTGTCTCTATTGATTTTATGAAAAATCTCAATACTGCCCCCCCCTTTTGGGAAAATAACAGTAAATTGGCAAAATTGCCATATCACCCCAAAAAGTGTGAGGTTTTTCTCGAGATAAGCGGTATAACCGATCCCGAGTGGGTAGACCCGGGAGGTACCATACAACTCGAATATTGGATAAATCTCTGTACGCAATATTTTATTGATAATGAGATTTATGATGAAGAAACAGGAAATCGTATCTATTTTGACCAATAGTGATATGGATATAAAAAAACATATATATATATTTTGCATGCTATTGTTGTTGAGTAATAGTTCTTGTCTGCAAAATAAAGATAAATCGGCAACATGGGATCCCGATCATGTAGAGAAAGTCTCGGGTATATCCGAAGATGGATATATACTTTACTTGGGAGATCGTTTCATATGTACGCCCGAAATAACATTCTCTGACAGTACGACAGCCGATGATTATACATATCGTTGGATTATCGGCAACAGTGAAGTAATAGGTTGTGATAAGAGATTGGATTGGGAGATAGAATTACCCGTAGGATATAAACTCAACACTGCTATACCCGGAGTATTTGTAGCGCGTAATAAAATAAATGAACTGGAATTTCGTCAACCATTTACCATAACTATTCTTACAGGTTATACACCTACGTATATTGCTGTGTATGAAACATCTGAAGGAAATATAGAATGGACATCGTTGCAAGGAGAACCTCGAGAGTTTACCCGATGGTTTGGCGGAATGGTGGATCGTGTAAATCATGATACAATTCCGGGCCCGTTTGTCGGGGCTTTTAATTCTACCGACGAACTTGCTATTTTTACAGCTCATGCTTCGGATTATGGTTATACGATAAGCATGGTCGACTCGGAGGAGGGTTCTGATTTTGTGGCCAACGTTGGAGAAATCGTAGGTGAAATAAGCGAACGTGTCTATCATGGTACTGCCGAAAATCCTCGCATCAGCAATGTAGTGTATGGAGTAGGTGCCAGTAAATACCTTATAAGCAATGGTAATTTGCATGTGTTTAACGGCCTTGAAAAACGATTGCCGATGTATAATGAGGATACTTATGTGAAAAGTAGAAATGTATTGCAGGCGGTCTCTTCAAAACAATTTATGCGTTTCAAAAAGGCTACATTTGTACGTCATACCGATAATCGTATAGGTTGTTTCCATGTATATAATGATAAGATGGAATGGGTTACCGATGGAGGAGAGGTATTAAAACTTGATTCGTTATATGGCGCATTCTCGCAATCTACAGGAGAAGGTTCGAACAAGCCTTATGATATATATCTTGTTTCCAAGTCGGGCAATGCGTATGAAATGTTGCGATTCCATGTAAATTATGTAAAAACTGCAGTCCAGCCGATAATTCTTGAAACTCGTTTTGACTTGCCGTCGGATATTGTAGAGAATACCCGTTATTGGTTTGGCTCGTTTGGAGAGGAGTATGCGTTCTATGTAACACGTAATGCGATATATCGGTTCGACTATCACGATATGACTGCATTTACACCGGCCGAAAAGCCTTTGGTACAATTCTCTGACGATGTGGTAATAACAGAAATTTTCCCTTTGCAAGGAAGTACGTTCCGTGACGAAGACGATTGCACGGTAGTTTATCTCTATAATGAGCAGAAGAAAACTACCTCTCTATATATTTATGATACTGTTACAGGTCGTAAATTGGCCGAATATCCCGATATATTGCCGGGTAAAGGGCTCTATTTCACCAAACGATAAAATCAAAAAACTTTATACTATGAACGAACCCCGTCCTGTTATCGAATGTCGAAATCTTACCCATTATTATGGTAAGAAATTGGTGTACGAAAATCTGAACATTGTTGTTCCCGAAGGGCATATTATGGGCTTGCTGGGTAAGAACGGAGCAGGAAAAAGTACGACTATTAATATATTGAACGGTTTTCTTGAACCTCGTTCGGGCGAGTGCCTTATCTATGGAGAAAATTCGCAACATTTGTCACCCGAAACCAAAAAACGTATAGGATACCTTATCGAGGGGCATATCCAATACAGTTTTATGAATGTGCATCAGATAGAAAAGTTTTATTCAGGATTCTATGAAAATTGGAAACGTGATGCCTATTGGGAACTTATCAATCGACTGAAAATAACTCCAAAACAACATATATCTACCATGTCGTGCGGGCAACGTGCGCAAGTGGCTCTCGGTCTTATCTTGGCTCAAGACCCAGATTTGTTGATACTCGATGATTTCTCGCTCGGTCTCGACCCCGGTTATCGTAGGTTGTTTGTTGATTACATGCGGGAATATTGTAAAGCCGAAAATAAAACGGTATTCCTTACATCGCACATTATACAAGATATGGAGCGTCTCATCGATGATATTCTTATTATGGATTATAATCGTATGTTGGTACAAGGACCTACGCGTGATTTTGTGGAACGGTTCAAAGGCTTTTCTTTTGAACTCGACCGTGCCGATGTGGTGTTTGACGATCCGGAGGCTGCCAATGTAGAGCATATCAATAATCATTATGAGTTTTATACTTATGCCGAGGAGAGTGATGTGAAGGCTATTCTCGGCCGTAAGGGGTTGAGATATAATAATTTCGAGCGTATGTCGCTCACCCTTGAAGATGCCTTTATCGGTCTCACCGGAAAATATTAGGAGATATGAAGCCGATTTTGCATCTTTTCTATAAAGAGTGGATAAAGACACGTTTAGGATTTATCTGTTCGTTGCTTGCCAGTATAGGAGTCGTGTTTTATATCTTTTTGGTGGTAGAAAACAAAATGACTTTGGTAGGGGCCAAAAATTATACGATGAATGTGTTGTATAATAACCCTCCGATTATATACTATTCGTTATTGCGATATATACCCATACTTATAGCCGTATGTGTGGGCGTATTGCAATATATGCCCGAGGTAGCACAAAAACGTATACGTCTTACCCTGCATTTGCCGGTCGATAACAATCGATTGTTTCTCTGTATGGTAGCATTTGGCGTGACTCTTATAACGATAGCTTATATCGTGATTTTTACGTTTTTCTGCTGGAAAAATCACTCTTTGTTCCCAACAGAGGTGACCTATCCTGTGGAAATGACTGCAATGGCATGGTTTCTTGCCGGGTATATTGTATATAATTTTATTGCCATGGTGGCCATGGAGCCCAATCGCATACGTCAAGTATTTTATGCGTTGATCGGGCTTATATTGTCGACGCTCTATTTTCATGAGATTCCTTATCATGGAGCCTATGCCGACTCGTTGCCGGTATTGACTGTATTGGCGGTAGTTTCATTCCCGCTTATGTTGTTCAGCGGTTTCCGCTTCAATAAAGGAGAACGTTAATATGGTACATAAAATTCTACATATTTTAGCCGTTTTGTTTGCATCTCTTGCCATGTCGTTGATAATTTCGTATGGTCGCGGTCAAGTATATACACATGGCGACTATACCGATGTGGTTTATTCGGAGTTGTTACACGATTTTATTGTATCTTCGTATGAATATAACGGAGATACTGAAAATCCGCAGCTGTATCGGGTATATAGAGATACGCAAGGTGCGATAATAGACGAGTCGCTTATCGACTCATTATGCCCGCTCAATAATGCGTCGCAGTTGGCTTTTGAGAATCGTTTCCCCGAGAGCGTGTGTGGAGTGCCTGTCACAGCTCGTGAGGCGTCCGATGCCGTATATCATCATCGAATCGTAGGCGACGGTCTCGATTATGGCTTGTATGACTTGATAGATGCACATAGTTATCTATCGCAGCAATTTAGCACAAAAGACCTTTTCCGTTTTACCGGCAAGGGGATAGAATTTATTTTGCCGGAGACAAACAGTGTTGATATTGAAAAGACAAAATTATTCAATGATGCATTGTGCAATGCGGGTTTTCGCCTCGGAAAAACCGGAATATGGAGTCCTTCGAATCGTACCGATTTGGAACGATATGGATTTTTTGTAGCCGATGCCGATGGCCGGTTGTTCCGATTGTCGATGAAAGAGGGCACGCCGATAGTTGAGGCCTTGCCACAGCCTGCCGGCAAATCCATAAAGTTTATAAGTTTTGTCGACAGAAACGAGTATCTTGCCTTTGTGGTAACGACCGATGGAGCATCTTATGTGCTTTCGCGTGAAGACTATAACTATCGACAGTTACCGTTACCCTCGCTTATCGATTTCAGTGTGGATATTGATGCCAATCTGTTGTATAATACGTTTGAGTTGACAACATCGGATTTGGTGTTATATATTGTTCTCGATAAGAACTGGTATCCTGTGGCTCAGTATGAGCGTGAGCGCAAATTTATGCGCCATGTCGATATTAAACCCTATTATATGCCCATATTTGTATATGATACGGCACAAAACGGGGTAGAAATAGAGTTTTCATCGGTGTATAAATTTATTTGGCTCAATCTTGTTCTGGCTGCATTGACATTTTATCTGCGTCGTCGCAAGGGATACACCCGTTATGTGCAGATTGCCGATACATTGATAGTGATATTGTTGGGGTTGGTGGGTATGATAGGCGCATTTGCCATACCTTATCGTCGTATTGATAAAAAAATGAAGTAAATATGATACCTATACATATAAAACATCTTATATATAAAGAGTGGATAAAAACACGGTGGTATGCGGTGTTGGGAGTGATATTGACGTTTGCACTCTCGATCGTGATGTGTATGAAGACTGTTCTGACGTTTCATCACATGGATAGTGCCATGTACTATTCGATGTTGATGTCGGGAAATCTCTCACTTTTCACTATGCTCAAATTTAAGTATTGGGGATTGATAGTGGCGTTGCTTATAGGCCTGCCGCAATTCCTTCCTGAAACAGCCAGTAAACGCATACGTCTGACTTTGCATCTACCGGTGAGTAGTGCGACAGTTGTATATTCTATGGTCATATATGGCTTGTTGTTGTGCTGTGCTGTGTTGCTCCCGGCCCTACTGGTAATTGTAATCACATTAGTCGCTATGTTCCCGAGTGAGGTTATTGTTCCTACTTTGCAGACAATGTTACCATGGCTGCTGGGCGGTATTACCGGTTATTTCTTTATTGCCATGATTGCATTCGAGCCTATAGCAAAATTCCGTGTATTGTATATCTTGGCAGCCTATTTTGTATTGCGATTCTTTTATATATCGTATGGTGTGGGAAATGCAGTGACTGTATATCCGTTATTATTTATCATTACGATTGTGGCAAGTTTATCGGTACTTTATACTTCTCATCGTTTTAATAAAGGAGAGCTCTGATTATGGTAAAGATTATACGAATTCTTCTTATACTGATTACAATTTTTACGATGGCTTTTTATATGCCGTCGACCTATCGTAAAGCAGTAGAGCGTCGTCCGATGAAGACGATGATATATTTCAGTGAAGTATCAAAAGATTTTGTGATAGCTCGTGAAACCGGTGATTCGATAGGTGGGCAGGCCACCATGCGATATTATACGCCGGGAGGCAAGTTGCTCACAGAAAATGAATATATGAGTCTGCTCCCCTTTAACAACCGACGTAAATTGAAGTTGATGGGAGTCATGCCCGACTCGTTACATGGTGTAGCGCTTACGACCGATGTGTTGAAAAATGTGAAACGCAGTATGTTGCTTGCGGAGCGTTCGTTCCAATATGAGTTGAATCCACTGTTTGAGTCGCAGCCCGATCGCCTTGGAGTATCATTACCTGACGATCTTTTCAGAATGAGTAATACCGGTATAGAGTTTATAGATTGTGCTACGGGTGATATACTCGAAGAAAAATCGGAACTTTTTTCCGAGGCATTGTATGCCACCGGCTTTGTTGCTCCGGCACGCGATGTTTATGGTATTCCTTCGGTTTTGAAACGTTGGGACAGCGGGTATTTCATTGTCGATGCACAAGGGACTCTTTATCATCTGATGATGGTGAAAGGCACTCCATTCTGTCGTAGAATAGAGACCGATATCGATGTAAAAAATATGAAATGTCATACCGATGAAGAGATCTTCGCTCATATTTTCGACACGGACAATCGAATGTATGTTTTGACTACCGATTATAAGGTGTATCCGCTTGAAACCGATATACTCAACGGCCGATTCTTTATGACATCGAACTGTTTCTATCGTACTTATAAAACGAGTGATGCCGATAGTAGTATTATGTATGTATATGATGCTAACTTTGCGCCTGTAGGTCGTTATGCCGAGGTGGTAGACCATTATAGCAATACTCGTGAAGCCGCGTGGGAGCAAAGGGTATTCCCGTTTTCGGTAATGAAGACTCCGGGATATGCCCATTATATTCCTATTTTCAATCCCATAAAAATGTTTTGGCTTGCCAATGTGATATGTGCCTTTTTGTGGTTAATCATGAAATTACATCGTCGTCGTAATCTTGCACGTCCCGAGAATATTGCCGACTTGGCTATCATATTGCTTACCGGAGTGTATGGATTTCTTGCAGTGCTTATATTCCCTAATCGTAAATAATCACATATAAAAAATTAATCAAATGGAAACAAATGTACAACAAAAACAAAAACGTTCGTTTATCGGTATTGCGGCTTTTTTGATTGTCCTTTTTACTATGCCTTTGGGACATGCCGCTATGATAGCGATGGAGAATTTTCTTTCAGGAACGGCTCTTACTATGGGTGCCTTTTTGCTTGGCCTTATTGGTGCCGCATGGACCATCTGGGGCTTCTATATGAAGAGCGAAAACGCAGCGACCTTTGCCGGTCTTATGGGTGGTTTGCTCGTATGGACGGGTTGGATAGAGTTTACCTATGTATATTATGCACATCGCTATGAGGTTGCTCCTCTGACCGATGCCGGCGGTGAGATTGTGACCAAACCCGAATATCTGATATTGATGTCGTCGGTAGGCTTTTTGGCTATCGTTATGATGTTCTATACTTTCAGCGCCCGCACCAAATGTGTCTTTTTCTGTTGGTTGCAGAAGCAGTTGCGTATTGATCGTCATCAAGACAATATGCAGGTGGTGACACGCAACAATTCTATGACTACATTTATGGAAATAACCGTGTTGTTGTGGGTAAGTTACCTTGTGCTCATGTTTGCCTATGACGATCATCTGCTGGGCGATCGTCACCCTGTGACAGCTTTCATTGCATTTGGCAGTCTGGCTTGGTCGGCATATCTATTTGTGAAACTTATGAAGATACGTAAAATAGGTTATGCGGTGCGTTATGCAATTCCTACTGTAATTATTTTCTGGACATTTGTGGAGATATTGGGCCGCTGGGATATGTTCAGTGAAATATGGACAGAGCCAGCAAAATACAAAATGGAGATGATAACCTTGTTTGTTGTTTTTGTCCTTTTTTCTATATATCTGTTTGTGCATAAAAAACAAAATAATAAAAAATAGTTATCTTTGTAAGATAATGAGCCAAAGAGGACGACTACACGCCTCTTTGGCTTTGTGTAATATTAGTTGAAAATATATAACGCGTATGAAAAAATTATTACTCTTATTTACAATTGTAGGTTGTGCCACAGTGGTTATGGCTCAAAGTAAGACTGTAGAAGTAAAAACTGCAGGGACATTGACATTTACCGAAGAAGAAAGAAACACGCTTGTGAGTCTTCAGGTTTCGGGTGTCATCGACAGTACCGACTTGGCTGCCCTAAAGACGCTATCCAAACTTGAGAACCTCGACCTCGCACAAGCCGATATAGTGGCAGTGGGAAATTGTAAGGCTAATGAGATACCTGCAGATATGTTCAGAGAAAATACAACTTTGAAGGCTATAAAATTCCCTAATACGCTCGAATCAATAGGCGATTATGCATTTTATACAAGCAGCGCAATTACAGAATTTGATTTCAGTAATTGCCCCGATTTGAAAAAAATAGGATATTATGCTTGTGGTTCTATTCAGGAGACTCTTACTTCTATATCTTTTAATGGTTGTGCCGCATTGGATACTATTGGAGAGTATGCATTTGCTCAAAGTAAAGCTGTGGAGAATATTGATTTTACCGGATGTGTTTCGTTGAAATATATTGCCAATCGTGCTTTCCTCAATAATACATCGGTAAAAATGCTTGATCTCTCGTCGTGCACGGCACTTACTGAGATTACCGCCAATTCGTTCCGTCAAATGAAAGGTGTAGAAACTCTAAAACTCCCAACGACGGTAACAAATATTACATCAAATGCGTTTTATCAATTCTCGGCACTTTCATCGGTGGTATGTATGAATACGGTAGTGCCGACAATAGCCTCTGATGCATTTAAGAGCACCTCGGTAAGCGGTTGTACACTTACAGTGCCTGTCGGAGCCAAAGCTGACTATGAAGCTGATGCGGTATGGGGCACATTCGCCACGATTATCGAGTCTGCCGGTATCGAGGGTGTCGTTGTAGAGAAATCGGTGGCAAAAACCGTTATTTATTCGATAAGTGGTGCGCAACTCCCTACTCTTGTGCGAGGGGTGAATTTTGTCAAAATATTCTATACCGACGGAAGTGTAGAAGTGAAAAAAGAACTTGTACGATAATACATGTGGCTTATTATAATATCGCCGTCACCCTTTATCGGGCGACGGCGATATTTTTTTATATGTTGATAGGACAGTATGTGCGGTAATTGAGCAGATATGCGTTGATGTATTGCTTTGTGCGGAGGCATAATTCGAGATAGGTGCCGGTGATAGGTATTGTATCGCCATCGGGTGTCTCTATGGCAATATATATATCGACAATATCCCCGCGTAGCGATGCAAAGCAGGCTTGGATAAATATACGTATCGGTTGCCCTCCGATGGTCGTATCGTAATCGTATCGGCAGTGAGGCGTGTTTATTGTGTAGTTCAATCATAGGTTATATATCATTTGTTGTGTGTTGTATAATACCCCATCAGTGCAGGCGACGCAATTGCCCGATGTCGATTTTTCTGTTTTTTTGTGAATTTTTATTGTGTCGCCTGTCTGTGGGTATAGGTATAAAACCATTTATCGGTAACTTTTTGAGTTGATAAAAAATGACCAATATGTTCGGTTTTATAAATAGTTTGTTTACCTTTGTGTTCGCAAATGTATGGTAATATACCCATAATTATGTGTGAAATTTATCAAATCATAGATTGAAATATGTCAAACGAGGAACTTATAGGCCGTATACGAGAGTTGATACGTATCTTGCAAGTGACACAGAATGAGTTTGCAGATCGTATTAAGACCGACCGTTCTAATTTTTCGAAACATGTCAATGGAAAACTTCCTATCAATGAGTCGCTCATTAATAAAATAGTGGTGGGGCTTGGAGTATCGAAGGAGTGGCTGGAAAATGGTCGTGGAAATATATTCTATATGACACCGATGTCGCATAATGCTACGGTATCGTTGCCTATTTCGGCTATACGCAACGATGTGCCAAGCGGAGCAAGGGTGTACGATGTAGATGTTACGGCAGGTAGTATGGGGCGTAGTATGATGTTTTCGGACGATAGGCTTATAGGTACTATCAATATGCCGTTTATAAGTCCTGATTGCAGTGTGGTTCGCGTGAGTGGAGACAGTATGCAACCGGTAATATGTAACGGTGATATGGTGGCTGTGCGTGAAGTGCATAATCTCGACCTTATATTTTGGGGGCAGATTTATGTTGTACTCCTCGAAGACTATCGTATGGTAAAATATATTCGTAAGCACAGCGATCCTGCGATGGTAATATTACGTAGCGCCAATAGTGAATATGACGATATAGAGATACGTAAGAGCGAAATCCGTGATTTGTATATTGTAGAACATATAATACGTTTTGACTCTCGTATATAGTGTGTAAGAATCTGATTGAAATAATATGGGAAAAAATAAGTTACAGAAATTCGATGATATGAGCGGATACCCGCATGTTTTTCAATACCCGTTTGCCGTGTTGCAAGAAAAAGGCTTTTGTATGCGTGGACGCTGGAATACCGATTTTTTCGGGAACGATAATCCTATTGTTCTTGAATTGGGCTGTGGAAAAGGAGAGTATGCCGTAGGCTTGGCACGTAAATATCCTAATAAGAATTTTATAGGTATTGATATAAAGGGTGCTCGTATGTGGACAGGAGCGAAAGCATCGTTGCAAGAGGGTTTGAAAAATGTAGCTTTTTTGCGAACCAATATAGAACTTATCGACCGATTTTTTGCTACTGATGAGGTGTCTGAAATATGGATTACATTTCCCGACCCACAAATGAAAAAAGTGCGTAAACGTCTTACCTCTACACGATTTATGGAATTGTACCGTAAATTATTGCGTCCCGATGGCTTGATACATCTCAAATGCGACAGCCCTTTCTTGTATGCATACACGTGCGCGATGGTGGCTTCTAACAATTATCCGGTGCAGGTACAGACTGATGACCTTTATCACTCGGGTATCGACGATGATATATTGTCGATACGTACATATTATGAGCAACAATGGCTCGACCGTGGTATGAATATCAAATATATACAATTTGTATGTGAGCCGCGAGAGCAACTTATCGAGCCGGATATAGAGATAGAATATGATAGTTACCGCAGTTTCAATCGTAGTAAACGTGGCGGATTGGCAAGTGGAAAATAATAGATAAAAAAGAAAGATATGGCAATTTATCCAAAGTTGATTCTTGATGCACTGGCAACGGTGCGTTACCCCGGTACAGGCAAAGACTTGGTTTCGGCAGGAATGGTCGAAGATGATATTCGAATAGACGGAAACAGAGTTTCGTTTTCACTTATATTCGATAAACCAAATGACCCTTTTCAGCGTTCGGTGGTGAAGGCTGCCGAAACAGCTATTCTCACTTATGTGGGAGAGGAGGTGGAGATAAAGGGCAATATCGGTGTGAGGAGCCGTCAGGCTGCAGCTCCGGGTCCGGGAAAAATGCTACCGCAGGTGAAGAATGTTATTGCGGTTTCATCGGGAAAAGGCGGTGTCGGAAAGTCGACGGTTTCGGCCAATCTGGCTGTGGCGTTGGCGAAGGCCGGTTATAAAGTCGGGTTGCTCGATGCAGATATTTTCGGCCCGTCTATACCTAAGATGTTTGATGTGGAAGATGCACGGCCCTATGCCGAGCAGATTGATGGTCGCGATTTGATCGTACCGGTAGAAAAATATGGTGTGAAGTTGCTATCCATCGGTTTCTTTGTCGATCCCGAAAGTGCCGTGGTGTGGCGTGGCGGTATGGCAAGTAATGCTTTGAAACAGCTTATCGCCGATGCCCATTGGGGTGAATTAGATTATTTTGTGCTCGACCTTCCTCCCGGTACAAGCGATATACATCTGACTCTTATACAGAATTTGGCTATTACCGGGGCTATTGTGGTTTCTACTCCGCAACAAGTGGCTCTTGCCGATGCACGTAAAGGTATCGATATGTTTACCAACGAGAAAATTAATGTGCCGGTGCTCGGACTTGTAGAGAATATGGCTTGGTTTACACCGGCTGAGTTACCCGAAAATCGCTATTATATCTTTGGTAGAGAAGGTGCGAAGCATCTGGCCGAATCGATGAATATTCCTTTGTTGGGACAGATACCTATAGTACAGAGTATATGTGAGGGAGGTGATAAAGGAGCACCCGTAGCTCTCGAAGATAATAGTGTGACCGGCCTTGCTTTCGCATCGTTGGCGCAAGCTGTGGTAGGGGCCGTAGAACATCGCAACAAAGAATTACCTCCGACGCAAATCGTAGAGACGCATAAGTAAAGAACTCTTCATACAGCAAAACAGCCGTACCTTTTAAAGGTACGGCTGTTTTGCTGTATAGTGATATGTATTTATCGGGGAAGTACGTTGATTTTGAGTTTTGCGTAGGCACGTTCGGCTTTGGCAAGAGCCTCTTCTACGGTATCGGCGCAAGCGAGGATTACACCCAGACGACGATGACCGTTGACTTCGGCCTTGCCGAATATACGGAGTTGCACGTCCGGCTCACTCAGTACCTCTTCGAGGTTGTCAAATTCTACTTTGTCGGTATTACCCTCGACTACGATGGCTTTTGAGGCCGATGGAGCGTGGAATCGTATGCCGGGAATGGGAAGCCCCAATACGGCACGAGCATGAAGGGCAAACTCCGAGAGATCTTGTGATATCATGGTGACCATACCGGTGTCGTGGGGACGTGGAGATACTTCACTGAATATTACTTCATCTCCCTTGATAAACATTTCTACACCGAATATACCCCAGCCACCGAGCGCTTCTGTAATTTTACCGGCAATGTTTTCGGCCGCTTTCAGCGCTGTTTCACTCATGGCCTGTGGTTGCCATGATTCACGGTAGTCTCCGTCGACTTGGTGGTGACCGATGGGTTTGAGGAAAGTTGTGCCACCGATGTGGCGTACGGTAAGTAAGGTAATCTCATAATCGAAATCGACAAAGCCTTCGACGATAACGCGTCCGGCTCCGGCACGCCCCCCTTCCTGTGCGTATTTCCATGAGTAGTCGATGTCGGACTCGGTGCGTATCACACTCTGTCCATGTCCCGATGAACTCATAATAGGCTTTACAACGCAAGGCATGCCTATCTCTTTGACTGCGGCGTCGAACTCTTCGCGAGTCGATGCAAAACGGTAGGGAGAGGTTTTGAGACCCAGCTCTTCGGCAGCAAGGCGACGTATTCCTTCGCGATTCATGGTGAGGAATGTGGCTTTGGCTGTAGGTGTCACATTATAACCCTCTTTTTCCAATTCTACAAGTGTAGGGGTGGCGATAGCTTCGACCTCGGGAATGATGTGGTCGGGCTTTTCGGTTTCGATAATTTCTCTCAATTTATCTCCATCGAGCATCGACAGAACGTGAGAGCGATGGGCTACTTGCATGGCGGGAGCATTTGGATACTTGTCGAGTGCGACGACTTCTACTCCATAACGTTGCAACTCGATGGTTACCTCTTTACCGAGCTCTCCCGAGCCGCAAAGTACTACTTTCTTGCCCACTTTTGATAGGGCGGTTCCTATTTTTGTCATATTGAATATATATTTTCGTGGGATAAAGATAATGATTTAATACGATAAAAAAAATCCGATACTATAATTTTGTATCGGATTTTATTAAATATGATGTGTCTGTTATTTTTTTGTGATGCGGAACCAGTCGGCGTCTAACCAGCCGCTGTCGTTGCTGTGCCAATTGCGGGTGCAGAACAGACCTACTTTTGCACCTATCCATTTTCCTTCTTTGGCAATAAATGGTTTACCGAATTGACTGAATTTTTTACCGTCTACGCTGTAATAGAATGTGCATTCGCATTTATAATCTTCTTTTTTTGTAGGATTTTTGGCCCCTACCTGTTGTACTTTTACGCGTAAGTATATTTCGTTGTCATCGAGTTTTACAGCGTTGTTTTCCTTTTCCACACCGCCTTTATCTGCTTTTTTGCAGTCGGCCTGCGTAAGGTATATTCCATCGGCGCGGCTGTCGAGTGCGAGTACGGCGTAGTCGAGACCCATTACAACAAGTCCGGCGCGTTCTCCTTCCATCACTTTACCTTTGTTATGGCGAGGCATGAATTTTACCTTTGTTGTGGCTGTAAAGTTTTCTGTGGGGAATTTCTGTAGGAGCAAGTTGGGAACATCGTAAAGACTCTTCATGCTCGGTGTGTGGTGTGAGTAGAGACGCAATGTAGATGCTGCGGCATCGCAGAAGTACCAGAGCGCATGAGGGTTGGCATGCCATTGCCATTGCAAGCCGAGTGTATTACTGTCAAATTCGTCACTGTCGGCGGGAGTAGCTTTGGGATAGGCCTTTCCTACGTTGGGCTTTTTATAGGTCGATACAGGTTCGCCGCAGCCATCGCCGTCTTTGTCTATACCTATTACGCACCAGCCATTATCGAGCCATTGCATGGGTTGCAAGTGTACAACACGTCCGTATGCACCTTTGTCTTGGAAGTGTATAAACCAATTTTCTTTTCCGTCGGGAGTCTCTATCCATGCACCTTGGTGAGGCCCGTTTACATCGCTGTTTCCTTGCGCCATGACTGTTTTTGCCTCATAAGGTCCCCATACATTTTTGGAGCGAAGTACCACTTGCCATCCGGTAGCAACGCCTCCGGCGGGAGAGAATATGTAGTAGTATCCGTTGCGCTTGTATATTTTAGCACCTTCTATGGTTTCGTTGCCGATGTGCCCGTCATATATTACGCGGTCTTGTCCGATTGTGGCTGTCCCGTCAGGTGTCATTTCTATCATACCGAGGATACTTTTTACACCTGCTCGA
Source organism: Bacteroidales bacterium (assembly GCA_045606385.1). GTDB lineage: Bacteria > Bacteroidota > Bacteroidia > Bacteroidales > UBA11471 > Caccoplasma. Next base: position 56,048 of record JAZURX010000021.1, read on the forward strand.
CTGCCGGCATATCCATGTGCGATATATGCTTTACCGTCTTCGTCCCAGAGAGGGCAGGGGTCTATCGAACCCACTGTCTCATACACGAGTATCGGTTCTTCCCATGGGCCTGCAGGGTCGGAAGTTTTTGATTTTATCATATATATGCCACGATCGGGGTCTCCGTAGCATACGTAAAATATGCCTTTGTGAAAACGTATGCTTGGTGCCCATACGGCGTTACCGTGTTGTGGCTTTGAAAATACATCTTCCGGTTTCAGACGTTCTGCCGCACAACCTACAATTGTCCAGTTTACGAGGTCTTTTGAGTGGAGAATTTGTAATGCGGGAATGCAATTGAAACTCGATGAGGTCATGTAGTAGTCATCGCCTACGCGACATACGTCGGGGTCGGAATAGTCGGCATCGATAATTGGGTTTTTGTATTTGCCGTTACCAAGGTCGGGCGACCATACTTGTGATATGTTTTGCGCTGTTACCGCCCCTGCAAGTATAAAAAACAGGGTAATAAAATGGCTTTTTTTCATGGAATATTTTTTATGAGTTAATGTTTATTTTTTTTCTTGCCACCAATTGCCTCCAAGGACATTTTCACGAGTATATTTCTTGGATTCTTTTTTTGATAGTTGTCGACACCAGTTGACACGTTTATCTATTCCGGCTCCTTCACCGTAATTTTGATATTCGTTATATCGGGCTGTTTTTTCGTTCTCAGGATTTCTCCAATTTTCCCAACCTTCGGGGCGAATGTGTTTGCCAAGGTTACATTTAATGAATGTTACGGCGGCATATGCTCTCCATGGGCGTCCCAAATATACTTTAGTCACATTTTTGTCTGCTGTTAAGGTACATTTATGGAATACGTATCCGAATGGATTGTTTTGAGCCGATGAGGCAGCTGTGATGTATGAATTTTGTTTGCAATGGATATGACAATTTTCGAGCCAGCAGGTTGCAGGGCCGAATATAAAGTCGGTCGTACCGTCGATGTAGCAATTCTCGAAATATACGTGGCTCTTTTCGTCACCGGTGAAGAGGGTGTCTTGATTCCCTTTGAGTTTGCAATTACGTACTATTATTTGGTCTCCTTCGGTGTGTAGGGCTACTGCTTGTCCTACGCGTCCTGCGTTATTTTCGATAGTAAGATTTTCGAGTGTGATTCTGTGTCCGGCCACCAACATGGTGTGTGTGCGGAAAGTCCCCATTTTAGCAATTGAGTCACCGAAGTATATTATGTCTTTGCCGGCAAAATCGCCATGAGTGATAATGGTACTGTCGGCGCATTCTCCTTGTATAGTGATGTCGCATTTCCATGCGGGTATGATCAACTTTTCGTCATACGTGCCCTTTTTGACAAATATGGTAATGGGTATGGGGGTGTAGTCGCGGATGGCGTATACGGCCTCTTGTATTGTTGTGTAGTCGCCACTACCATCTTGTGCTACAATGAGTAGAAGTTTGGGCTGTGGTGCAGCCGATAATGATATACCGAAAATGGTAAAAAGCAGGAAGATGTTTACTATGCGTTTCATGGAATGATTGTTTAGTTAAGGCAAAAATACAATATTTTTTCTGTTTGGTAGTGGATTCTTGTCGCAAAAAGGTGTTTTTATTCTTCTATTAGTTGTTTTAATATACAAATAGTCGGCGTATTTGTGCTGACTATCTGTATATTAAATAAAGTAGAATTACCCGATGAGTACTACTTCGTAGTCACCTTCTACCTCGGTCACGTTGATTTTATCTTCGCGAGATAACCAGCCGATAGCTGTAAATAACTGTTTGTCTTTCAGTTTAGTGGATTTTTTTAAGCTTTTTACGGTCATTGCGCCGTTTTCATTGAGGGCGTTCCATACCAATCCGGCATTCATTCCCATTTCTTCTTTTGTCATATTCATCTGATTTAAGTTACTAAAGAATGTCGTCTTTATATTATAAAATAAACAACTTCCTTTAGAAAATTGCGGGTGCAAAGGTATAATTTTATTTTGAATTTACCAAAATGAAAGAGCCATCATGTACTTTCGTTGATGGCTCTTTGGTTATATCGACAAATTGATACTTTCTATGTTTGAGACTAATTCCCCATTTCGAGGCATAACATAATGAAAGGAGCGACACCTTTGGGATCATTTGGTCGAACCGGTTCGCTGATATAGTATTCGTATGTGGTTCCTCGGCAGGGTTTCCCTCCGAGGCCGGCTACTGCACATACTTGATTGATGGATACTAACCCCTTATCATCGACTGTTATGAAGTTGTTGAGTATGCCTTCATAGGCTTTACGTGCGATTTCGATTTTCTCTGGAGCAATGTATCCTTTACGTACAGCCTTTGCAATAGAGTAGGCTATCATTGGTGTACAAGACATTTCATGATAGTTGCCTTCGCGAGCGGGTTGATCGAGTACTTGTGACCATGCACCTGTTTCAGGGTCTTGATATTTGGGTAGGACATCGACCAATCTGCTGAAGATGTCGATGATTTTTTCGCGACCGGGTTGTGTGACCGGCATGAAATCGAGTACGTCGACCATGGCCATCATATACCAACCGAGGGCTCGCCCCCATACGTGAGGCGAACGACCTGTTTTGTCGGACCAAGGAAGGGCCTTTATTTCGTCCCATCCGTGACGGTATAGCTGAGTTTCTTTGTCGTATGTACGTTTTGCCACTAATGTAATTTGTCGTACGATGTCGGCAAATGCTCTATCGTTATCGGCATCGAATGTCGCCGTGTATTGTGCGTAGTAGGGTGAGCCCATATACAAACCGTCGAGCCACATTTGGAAGGGATATACGCGTTTGTGCCAAAATCCACCTTCGGAGGTGCGTGGTTGTGAGGCAAGTTGGGCGCGCAATGTGTCCATGGCGATTTTGTAACGGGAATCTTTTTCGCGTTCGTATAGTCTGAATAGTATTTTGCCCGGGTTTACATGGTCGATGTTGTAGTTTGTCTTTTTGTAGCCATAGATGATACCGTTCTCATTAATCATTGTGTCGGCATATTGTTTTACGTAGGCGTAAAATGGTTCGACGGCATTTTTGTATTTTTTGTTGCCGATGTATTGATCATATACATCGAGGAATGATTGACATTCGAGCCCGTGGCAGTAATTCCATTTGAGTTTGGAACTGAAATCGAGCATCCACCCTTCAGGATTGCGTATGATTTCCGATTGTGCGAGTCGTATAGACATCGGTAATTTAGGGTCGACATCATATTTTTTCTTGGCAGATAGATTGATACAGCCACAGATAATGATTGTGAGTGATAAAATAAATTTACAGGATGTTTTCATGAGGAATCTTATTTTTTGTGGTATTTCAGAGTTATACGTTTCTCCAAGTCCGATACGGAAATGAAATATAGTCCTTTTTGTAATTTGGCAATGGGTATTTCTTTGTGGTGTGTACCGGCATGGCGTGAAGTAGTAACATAGTTATATATCGCCCGTCCGTCGATAGAATATAGTTGTATGCGGATAGGTGATGTCGAATTATGTGTGTAGTATACCGTCAGAATCTCCCCGGAGGTGTGTAGTGAAGCGACAAAATTGCTACTGTCGATGATGTCGGTGTGTGATGTAGATGTATCGGGCGGAGTAACACTTGGTATGTCGGGTATCGTATCAGATGGTATTTCGGAGTGTATGGTGTCGCTTGATACTCGACAGTGGAAAGTTACATTTTTGTACGATATGGTGTATTTGTCTTTGCCAAATCCTGATGACGGATAAGGTAGAAACCGAAAAACAAAGTCCATGTCGTGTGTAACAACAGCCGGTTGTTGCAGTATGAGCGAATGGCTGTTGTATGCATCGCGTGTAGGCATTATGTCACGACATAAGTAAGTAGCGTTATTCATGTCGTTATGTGTGTCGTATATAGCCGAAAAATACATTTTGTCTGTCATGGTGCGTAGCGCATCGAATGTTATGGAATCGATTGCAACGATATGTCCGTTGCGAGGAGTGATGCGATATTGAATGTAATTCTCGGGGTTTTCACCGCCTTTGTCTTTCCATTCGGTAGCAGAAAAAAGCATGTATCCGGTAGAACTTTCGGAGAGAAGATTGTTGATGCTCATATCTGTCTCGATTTCGGCGGGTGCTATTGTTGCGGTTGTGGTGTCGGCCGGTGTCATATACCATACGACTTTGTTGCGATATGAACTATCGGGCATGATGATGGTAGTGTCTGAAGGTACATCGGAGGGGGTGTCGTCCGGTTTAATACCTTGTGTTCCTATGCGATCCATTTCGATGCATAGCATAATGAATGGTCCCACTCCTTTGGGGTCGTTGTCGACGGTTGATGTTTGGTTAACATAATAGTTGTATGACCCGTCTCGGTCGTTACTGAGACCTGCTACCGAACATATTTTTTTCAATGAGACAAAACCTTCATTGTCGATAGTGAGGTAGTTGTCGATAATACCCCGATATGCTTTTTTTGCAACGTCTAATAGTGATGCGTCAAGGTATCCGAGACGTACACCTTTGGCAATAGAACGGGCAAACATGGGGGTGCACGACATCTCCTGGTAGTTTCCTGTGCTGTCGGGGTAGTCAACTACTTGATACCAAGCTCCGGTTTCTTTATTTTGATACTTGGGCAATATTTCGCAAATACCCTGCAAAATGGATATAAGACTGTCGCGTCCGGTTACGTTTTCGGGAATTATTTCGAGTACATCTACCAAAGCCATTGTGTACCAGCCGAGAGCACGTCCCCATACATGTTGCGATTGTCCGGTTACGGGGTCGGCCCATGATTGCTGTTTTTTCTCGTCCCAGCCGTGGCGATACAATCCGCTATGGTTGTCTCTGGTGTATTTGGCAACTAATGTAAATTGTTTTATGACATCGGCATATGATGCAGAAGGGTCTTCTTCAAATGTTTTGGCATACTCGGCATAAAATGGAGTACCCATATATAGCCCATCGAGCCACATTTGCCAAGGATAATTGTTTTTGTGCCAATAACCGCCTTCAGAAGTACGCGGGTGGTCTTTCAATTGATCGCGTAGTGTGTTCATGGCTGTCATGAAACGGTTGTCGTCGGTGCGTGTATACAATCGGAATAGACATTTTCCGGCGTTTATGTGGTCGATATTATAATTACTTTTCTTGTATTTGTAAATTGTCCCATCTTCGGTAATGGTGGCACGATAATACCCGTTGACGTATTCTTGTAAATCACTACAATCGAGTGTGTCGTTATGGTAGTAATCATAGGCATCAAGAATCGATTGGCAGAGTAGTCCATGGGTGTAGTTCCATTTGAGCGATGTGTTGCGATCAATGGTTTTGTAATCGGGGTGTCGCAGCATTTCAGATCGACAAAAACGTAAGGCTAATGGCAGATCTGAAGGGATTTTTGAATATGAATCGGCGGTCACACCTATTGTGTTGAATAGGAGTGACATGAAAATAGCGATATGTATAATATGCGTTTTCATAGTGCAAACGGCTATTTTTCTTTGGAGGGATTCCAGCCGTCAGTGCCACCCAAGACCTTTTTGATAGAGTATTTTGAAGCCTCTTTTCGATTTAATTGTTTTGCCCAATTTACGCGACCTTCTGTTTTAGCACCTTTGCCCGAGTTTTTGTATTCGGCGTAAGTAGCAGTGGTTTCATTGCTTTCTTTGCCCCAATTGTGCCAGCCTTCGGTGCGGATATGGTTGCCCATTTCACAATTACGGAATACGACGTGTGCGTATGGTCGCCACGGACGGCCGAGGTATACTTTCGATACATTTTCGTCGGCAGTGAGAGTACAATTGTTGAATACGTATCCGTATGCTTGCTCTTGCGGGGTGGCTGCCGCAGTGATGTAAGAGTTTTGTTTGCTGTGTATAATGCAATTCTCGAACCATGCGCAAGCTTTTCCGAATATGAAATCGGTGGTACCTTCGATGTAGCACTCTTCGTAGTATTGTCGGGTGCCTTCACCATATGTGTAAAGGGTGTCTTGGAATCCTTTCATTTTGCATTTTTTGAATACCGCTTTGTCTCCGGCGACAAATAATGCTACTGCTTGCCCTACGGGACCGGCTGTATTCTCGAATGTTACATTTTCGGCAGTAAAGCCTTGCCCATAGATATAGAATGAAGATGACCCCGATGTGCCCAATTTTTCTCCGAAGACATTCCGGGTGTTGGCATGGTCGTCGTATGTAAAGACTACGTGGTCGACATCTTCTCCTATGATATGTATATTGTTGCGGTTGGCGGGAATGGTTATTTTTTCTTTGTATACGCCGTTGCGTATATATATGGTTGTGACAGTTTTTCGGAATGCCGGCACGGCATCGATGGCTTTTTGTAATGTGAAGAAGTCGCCACTGCCGTCCTGTGCTACAACATAGTCATAACGACGAATGTATTGAGCAAGTTTAGGAATTTTTTTCTCTATGGAGTCTACTGCCATACGAGCGATGATACGAGCACCTTTTACATTGAGGTGGCTGTCATCTTTTTTACCGTCGGGGCATGAGGGGTTGATACCCGGAGCGACCCACATAAATAATTCTTTTGATTTTTCATCGCCAAGTGAGTTAATGAGAGTCTCGGTGCTGTTATTGAGGTCGATACATATGACTTTCATCTCTTCGGCCACTTCTTTACAAGCGGGGATATAACGCCCGTGAGTATCGATAAGTTTACCGTCTTCTCCAAATTTGCGTCGTATAATGGATGTGAACAGTACCGGGGTAGCTCCTTTTTCGCGTGTTTGATTGATGTAATATCGCAGATTATTTTTGAAAGCGGTGTCGGGATCGGAATAGCGATCAGGTTTTTTCTTTTGGTCGTTGTGCCCGAATTGTATGAATACGTAGTCGCCTTTTTTGAGATTGTCATGAATATCTCTCCAGCGCGACATAAAACTGAGAGAACTGCGTCCATTGAGTGCTCGATTGTCGACAACAATGTCGGGAGTGAAAAATCCTTGCAGAACATGCCCCCATCCGCGTTCGGGATTTCCGTTTTTAAGGCTTTTATTGGCCATGGTGGAATCGCCAATCATATAAATGACCGGTTTTTGTTTGTCTGATGCTGCAGTCAGAACAATGACCATTATCAGAGCAGAAACAATAGAGATAAATAATTTCTTCATGGTTGTATAGTGTGTTTTTAATATATATCTATTCTATGGTATGCGAAGTATTTGTCCGGGTTTCAAACTATTTGACTTTAATGAATTGGCGGTTTTTATTTGTTGTACTGTTACACCGGTAAATTTACGTGAGATGTCCCATAAATTGTCACCCGAGCGCACTTTATAATATCGTATGCCGTTTTTAATCCATGTTTCTCCCGAAGTTTTATTTGCTTTTTGAACGTTTGACGAACTCTTTTTATTGCGTGAAACCGAGGAATTGACAATAAGTTTCATTCCCGGATATATGTTGTTGCTTTTGAGATTATTCCATTTTCTAAGGTTGGCTACGCTGGTACGGTATCTGTGAGCGATGACCGATAGATTTTCTCCTGAGCGCACCCTATGATAGCCTTGCACGGGAATATTTTTTGCTGTGTTTATTTCGGCGGTGATACGTTGTGCATAGAGTGCCGATTGGTAATTGGCTATGGAGTCTTCTATTCCGGCATATTCGTATGCGTACTCTTCGGGGAGTATCAAGGCATAGGAGGTTTTAGATGTAGAAGGTATGACATCGCGGCGGTATTGGGGGTTGAGTCTGCGAATTTCTTCGATGTCGATATGGAGTACGTCGGCAATTTGTTTGAAATGCAGCCGTTTAGATACGATTACGGTGTCGGTTGCTGTGGGCAGTTCTATTTCTCCGGGTTGTATGTTGTGTGCGTCGTAATAATTCATAACATAGTTTGCCGCAATAAATGCCGGTACGTATCCTCGGGTTTCACGGGGAAGATAAGGATATATGTCCCAGTAGTCGCGTTTGCCTCCGGCGCGACGAATGGCTTTGTTTACATTTCCCGGGCCACAGTTATATGCAGCAATGGCGAGAGTCCAATCGCCAAAGGTTCTATGTAATTGTTGGAGATACCTAAGGGCTTGTTTGGTCGATTTTACCGGGTCGCGCCGTTCGTCGACGATGCTGTTTACTTCGAGCCCCATCATACGAGCTGTGCCTATCATAAATTGCCAAAGACCTGCAGCTCCTACGCGCGAGACGGCATTGGGTCGTAGAGCCGATTCTATGACCGGCAGATATTTGAGTTCCAAAGGCATACCGACTTTGTCGATTTCTGCCTCAAATATAGGCTCGTAGTATATGTTGAGAGCCAATAATTTTTCGACCAATTCTCTACGTTTGTCAGTGTAGAGTGTTATGTATTCTTTTACCACTTTGTTGTAAGGTAAGTCGATAATGGTCGGTAATTGTCTTAGACGGTTGATGTATACCGAATCGGGGTAGTCTATGTTATCGCCTTTACGGTTTGATGGAGGTTGCAGGTTGGGCTGCTCTTCGGTAATGAGAGTGTCTACTCCGGTCGAAAGTCCTTCGGGAAGTACAATATCGTTGTCCGAGATAGTATCTTTTGTAGAGAGAATGTGTGTAACTTGGGGTGTTATGGATAGAATCGTCGTGTCGCTGGTGGTCGCGCTATCGATAGGTGCTATGTATGTGTCGATGTTTGTGGCGGTTGTATCGGCTGATGATACAATCTCAACTTTGTCTTTGTTTTTGTTCCTTTTTTTTCTGATGCTTATGGCCGATGCGTCGGTCGATGCAAAAAGGAAGATACTGAGTAATGTGGAAAATATGTATATGTTCATAGAGTATATAGTCTAAAATGTAATGGCGCATTGAAAGCCTATGGTCGCCATTGAATTACGATTTGGCTCGATGACTGTTGGAGACACTTTCATTGAGAGATTGTCGGATATGTCGAAATTGTACAAATGTGCATCGACGTATGCCTCGATCATAGCAACGAAATAGACGCCAATCATGGAAATTACGCATAGGTCGCGATATTTTCGATAGTAGTCTTTCTTCTTTTTCATGGTACTTTGTAACCAAGACATGTTGGCATTTATCCATTCGGGGTCGTTGCGACGATTGTAGGAAAGGAAATTGATATAGCTGTCGGTGTATGGGTCATTGTCCATGGCATCGCGGTACGCTATGGAGTAGTCGGTGTAATATCGATTATTCCAATTGGTTGCATAGATGAGTGCTAAGTATCCGCCAATAATGATGGGTAGTTTCCAATAGCTGCGATTGTATATCTGCCCTAATCCGGGGCAAAGAGCCGAGTACCATACGGCTTTTGTCGGGTCGGGACAGAAAGCCAAAGTATCTACGGCTAAAAACGAACTGTCGACACTCCCGACTTGAATAAAAGTGGTATCGGTCAATAGTATGTTATTGTCGACCGATACATCGTGTCCTTGTCGATTTTGTGCCGATGTCGTATAGCTTATTAGGCTCAAAACAATTGTAATGAGCAGGCTTTTGGATAATATGTGTAATCTCCGGACCAAATTTATGCTATTTCAATTTGTCAAAAAGTGCGATGAGTTTTTCCAATTCTTCTTCGTTTTTGAATGAGATGGAAATTTTCCCTTTGCCCGAGGCATTACAAGTGAACTTTACGGGAGTGCGGAAAAAGTCGGACAGGTGTTTTTGCAGTATTTCGTATTCCTGTGTATTGTTTGGAGAACTGTTTTTATTTTCTGTTCTCGGAGTGTTGTTCTGTCCGGTAAATTCTTTGGCAAGCTCTTCGACTTTTCGTACGGAATAACCATGCTCTTGTATTTGCTCGTATAGTTTTAATTGTAGAGCGGGATTGTTGACTGCCAGCAAAGCGCGGGCATGTCCCATATCGATTTGGCGGTTTTTAAGGCCTATTTGTATTTCGGCGGGAAGTTTCAGGAGACGCAAATAGTTGGCAATAGTGGCACGTTTTTTGCCGACGCGTTCACTGAGGCGATCTTGGGTGAGGTTGTATTGCTCGATGAGAGCTTGAAATGTAAGTGCTATTTCTACGGGATTGAGATCTTCGCGTTGAATGTTCTCAATAAGAGCCATTTCCATTACCGTTTCATCTTCGACGGTACGTACGTAAGCAGGGATTGTGGTAAGCCCGGCTTGTAGTGACGCGCGATAACGTCTTTCGCCCGAAATAATCTGGTAACTCCCATCATGCATTTGTCGTAAAGTGATGGGTTGTATGATGCCCAATTCGCGTATAGAGGTCGATAACTCGTTGAGAGATTCGGGATCAAATTCTTTTCGAGGTTGGTCGGGATTGGGCGTTATGAGTGAAAGCTCTATTTCGTTTATGGATGACGACCCACCGGTCTTTACGTCGTCCATTTTGATGAGGGCATCGAGTCCGCGGCCGAGTGCGTTACGTTTTGGTGTCGGCATATATGAGTTTTTGTTGTGTAGTTATTATTTGTTTTTTTCTCTGTATATCAACTCTTTTGCAAGTTGCATATGATTGAGCGCCCCTTTGGAGTGCGAGTCGTACATCAATACCGGAATGCCGTGACTGGGTGCCTCACTGAGCCGTATATTACGTTGTATTACGGTGTCGAAGACCAGTTCGCGGAAATGCTTTTTGAGCTCTTCGTATATTTGGTTACCCAGCCGTAAACGTGAATCATACATGGTAAGTAAGAATCCTTCTATTTCGAGGTGAGGGTTGAGTCTTTCTCTGATAAGTTTGATGGTATTGAGCAACTTGCTGATGCCTTCGAGTGCGAAATATTCGGCTTGTACGGGAATTATTACCGTATCGGCGGCAGTAAGTGCGTTTACCGTAATAAGCCCCAATGAGGGAGAACAATCGATGAATATATAGTCGTACTCTGTTTTTATTTCATCGATAAGTCGCAGGAGAGTACGTTCGCGATTGGCGGTATTCAACAATTCGAGTTCGGCGCCTACAAGGTCGATGTGAGAGCATACGACATCAAGCCCCAATACGCATGAACATTCTATGGCTTCACGCATGGAGCATTCTCCTATGAGGCATTCGTAAATAGAGGCCTTTATGGTCGATATGTCAATGCCTAATCCCGACGATGCGTTTGCTTGGGGGTCGGCATCGATAAGTAGTACTTTTTTGTCGAGCGCCGCCAGTGAAGCTGCGAGGTTTATGGTTGTCGTTGTTTTTCCTACGCCACCTTTTTGGTTGGCTATCGCTATGATTTTGCCCATGATATATAATTTTCGAAGCAAAAATAATATAAATATTTTATACCATTTGTTATCGTAAGATGTTTTAATGTTCTAAGTGTTGATAACTTATTATTTGTAGAATATAGAATATGGCTCGGAATAAATAATATCCAATGATTTTTCTCTTTTGTTGTCTTATATTTGATTGATGCAGGTCAAAGATAGTATATTACGCATACGATGTGGGAGAAATTATTGATATTTCACATTTTGAAAATTGTTTTCAGATGTTTTTAATAAAATTAAAATTGATACAATGTTGTTATTGTCGGGATTGTCTTGTATTTTTGCAGTGAAACTCAGAAAGAACGTCTATTTCCAAACGAGTTCTGCATTGACATATGGAAGAAAATATTCAAAAAGAATCATCTGCATCATGTCGTATATTGATTACGAACGATGATGGTATACAGGCAAAGGGATTGCATAGTTTAGTTTCGTATGTGTGTGACATGGGTGAGGTGCTGGTGGTTGCACCCGATTCGGCGCGTTCGGGACAATCGGGGGCAATTACCTCGAATGTACCGTTACGTATGGAGTGTGTCGGAGAGGAAGAGAACGTGCGATATTATACGTGTTCGGGTACACCGGTCGATTGTGTGAAATTGGCATTGCATTGTTTCCCCGATTTCCGTCCTGATCTTGTATTATCGGGCATAAATCATGGGTCCAATTCGAGTATAAATATATTTTATTCAGGGACTATGGGCGCGGCGTTAGAGGGATGTATCGCGGGCATTCCATCGATAGGATTTTCGTTGTTGACTCATGATGCAGATGCCGATTTTTTACCCTCTCGAGATTATGTGCGAAAGATATGCAAAATGGTTATCGATAAAGGACTTCCTCCGATGGTGTGTCTCAATGTAAATATTCCTGTAGGAGAGATAATGGGACTGAAAGTATGTCGTCAGGCTCGTGGTTATTGGAGTGAGGAGTATCGTCCGTGTGTAGATGCTGATGGAAAAGAGGTGTATTGGCTGACGGGGTATTATGTAAATGTAGATACCGACGCTGATGATACCGATGAAGCAGCCCTTGCGCAAAGTTTTATATCGATAGTTCCGTCGACGTGCGATCAGACAGCGCATTGGAGTGTGTCGTCACTGCAAAAACTCGTCGAAAAAGAATAATATCTTATAAAAAGAAAGTATTTTGAGAGGGTTGAAATTGTGTGTATAAGGGGAAAATTATGAATATTCATAAAAACATTCAATTTTTTTCATAAAATTGAGTGTGAATAAATTTTTATACATATCTTTGCGCCATAAATGGAATAAATATACGCAATAATGAAAAATAAAATTAATAGATTAGAAGTTGTAAAATCGATTATTGAGACTCATCGAATAGGGGGACAAGAGGAGTTGCTGAATTACCTCCGTGAGGAAGGATTTGAATTGACGCAGGCAACATTGTCTCGCGATTTGAAACAGTTGCAAATCGTAAAAGTAGCTCACCCATCGGGTGGGTATCAATATATGTTGCCCGAAGATGTGGGGCTTTCTCGCCGTCAACAACTACCTTCGGGAGGTTTTGCATCGGCTGCGGCTAATGGCTACCTTTCTATAGCTTTTTCGGGCAATTTGGCAGTTATCAAGACACGCCCCGGATATGCCGGAAGCATCGCTTCGGATATAGATATGCATGCTATGCCTCAGTTTTTGGGCTCATTGGCCGGCGATGATACTCTGATTTTGGTTATACGAGAAGAGGCATCTCGCGAGGAGGTGATTGATGCGTTGCGTGTAATAATTCCGAACATTTCATTGTAACTATAATTAAATACTTCGTTATATAGAATAAAAATGGATAATTCACAAATAGATGTGATGGTAGCTGATGCCTCTCATGAGGTGTATGTCGATACAATATTGGATACCATAAGAGAGGCTGCAAAAGTGCGCGGAACCGGTATTGCCGAGCGTACGCATGAGTATATAGCGCAGAAGATGAAAGAAGGGAAAGCTATAATAGCTTTGAGTGGAGATGTGTTTGCCGGTTTTACCTATATAGAATCTTGGGGTAATAAACAGTATGTTGCTACGTCAGGTCTTATTGTACACCCCGATTTTAGAGGGTTGGGATTGGCAAAACGCATCAAACATGCGTCTTTCCAATTGGCTCGTTTGCGTTGGCCGTGGGCGAAGATTTTTTCGCTTACAAGTGGAGCGGCTGTGATGAAAATGAATACAGAATTGGGGTATGTTCCGGTTACATTCAATGAACTGACCGACGATGAAGCTTTTTGGAGAGGCTGTGAAGGGTGTATCAATCACGATATATTGGTCGCCAAAAATCGTAAGTTCTGTATTTGTACGGCGATGTTATACGATCCCAAGGATCACCCCGAAGATGAGATATAAAAGATTTCTTGTATATAAGTAAGAATTTGTTTCCGAAATAGAGATTATTGATATATGGAAAAGAAAAAGAAAGTTGTTGTGGCATTCAGTGGTGGTCTCGACACCTCATTTACAGTGATGTATTTAGCTAAAGAGAAAGGTTATGAAGTGTATGCCGCATGTGCCGATACCGGAGGCTTCAGCCCCGAGCAACTAAAGCAAAATGAGGAAAATGCCTATAAATTGGGTGCAGTAAAATATGTAACTCTCGATGTAACTCGTGAGTATTATGATAAAAGTTTGAAATTTATGGTTTTTGGAAATGTGTTGCGTAACGGCACATATCCTATATCGGTAAGTTCCGAACGTATATTTCAGGCGTTGGCCATTGCTCGTTATGCAAATGAAATAGGTGCCGATGCCATCGCTCATGGTTCGACCGGCGCAGGAAACGACCAAATACGTTTTGATATGACTTTCTTGGTGCTTGCTCCCGGTGTGGAAATAATCACCCTTACTCGTGATATGGCGTTGACACGTCAATATGAAATAGATTATTTGAATGAACATGGGTTTGCTGCCGATTGGACCAAATTGAAATACTCGTATAATGTAGGACTGTGGGGAACATCGATATGTGGTGGAGAAATCTTGGATTCGGCACAAGGTCTTCCCGAGTCGGCCTATCTCAAGCAGGTGACCAAGACCGGTAGTGAGCAATTGCGTCTTGAATTCAAGCACGGAGAGTTGTGTGCTGTTAATGGAGAAACATTTGATGACCCTATCGCAGCGATACAGAAAGTAGAAGAGATAGGGTCGGCCTATGGAATAGGTCGTGACATGCATGTGGGAGATACTATTATCGGTATCAAAGGGAGAGTCGGTTTCGAAGCTGCCGCTCCGATGCTCATTATAGGTGCGCACCGATTCCTCGAAAAATACACACTCAGTAAGTGGCAACAATATTGGAAAGATCAAGTGGCCAATTGGTATGGTATGTTCTTGCACGAAAGTCAATATCTCGAACCTGTAATGCGTGATATAGAAGCTATGTTGCAAGAATCACAACGTAATGTCAATGGTACGGCAATTCTCGAATTGAGACCCTTGTCGTTCTCGACCGTAGGAGTGGAGTCGAAAGACGACTTGGTAAAAACTAAGTTCGGCGAATATGGCGAAATACAAAAAGGTTGGACTGCAGAAGATGCTAAAGGATTTATAAAAGTAACATCTACTCCGTTGCGAGTATATTATTCAAATCATAAAGATGAGGAAATTTAACTATGGAAAAGAAATTGTGTCGTTCTGTCACTGACAAAAAAATTGGCGGTGTATGCGGTGGATTGGCTGAATATTTCGGTATTGATGCTACTATCTTACGTATCGCATGGATTGTACTTATATTCTTAGGTGGCGGAGGAATATTGTTGTATCTTATAATGATGTTGGTGATGCCTCAGGCACCTGATGTAAAGTAATAAAATCAGCGCTATATGATAAAAGTAGGAATCATAGGTGGTGCAGGATATACAGCCGGAGAATTACTTCGGTTGCTTATCAATCACCCCGATGTGGAGATTGTATTTGTAAACAGTGGTAGTAACGCCGGCAATCGTATCACCGATGTACATTCGGGTCTATATGGTGAAACCGATTTGGTATTTACCGATGAGTTGCCACTGAATGAAATTGATTGTCTCTTTTTCTGTACAGCGCATGGCGATACCCGTAAATTTATAGAGACGCATTCGTTGCCCGAAGATTTGAGGGTGGTCGACTTATCGATGGATTATCGTATAGAGAGTGATGAGCATGATTTTGTATATGGTCTGCCCGAACTCAATCGTAAGCGTATAGTGCGTGGAGCGCGTCATATAGCCAATCCTGGGTGCTTTGCCACAGCTATACAACTCGGATTATTGCCTCTTGCAAAAAATTTGATGCTCAATAATCCGGTGCATATCACGGCAATAACCGGAAGTACAGGGGCGGGACAGAAACCTTCGGCTACCTCACATTTCAGTTGGCGCAACAATAATATGTCGATATATAAGCCGTTTACTCATCAACATCTGCCCGAAATACGTCAGAGCCTGATGCAGTTGCAGAGCAGTTTCTCGGCCGATTTGAACTTTATCCCTGTCAGGGGTGATTTCCCGCGAGGAATTTTTGTATCGATGTATACCGATTGCCAAGTGGAAATAGACGAAATTCGTCGCTTATATGAAGAGTATTACGAAGACCATTCGTTTACTTTTGTTACTGATGCAAATATTGACCTTAAGCAGGTGGTAAATACGAATAAATGCCTTTTGCATCTCGAGAAGCATGGCGATAAATTATTGATATTGTCGGCTGTGGATAATCTGCTTAAGGGGGCTTCGGGCCAAGCTGTGCACAATATGAACTTGCTCTTCGGATTGACCGAAACGGCCGGATTGAAATTGAAACCATCGGCATTTTAGTAAGTACCTTCAAATGTTGTTAAAATGAATTTATTTGATGTATATCCTCTTTTCGACATAAATGTTGTAAAAGGGAAAGGGTGTCGTGTGTACGACGACAAAGGAAATGAATATCTCGACTTGTATGGCGGTCATGCGGTTATATCGGTGGGGCATGCGCACCCCTATTATCTCGATAGTATAAATAAGCAGGCGGAGCAATTATCGTTCTATTCAAACTCTGTGATAAATAAATTGCAAGTAACTTTGGCCGAGAAGTTAGGCCGTGTATCGGGATATGATGATTATTCACTCTTTCTGATCAATTCAGGAGCTGAAGCCAATGAAAACGCCTTGAAACTTGCATCGTTCCATACAGGAAAGAAAAAAATCGTATCGTTTATCCATTCTTTTCATGGTCGCACGTCGGCAGCCGTGAATGTTACCGACAACCCTAAGATTATAGCACCGATAAATAAGACATTTGAAGTTGCCTATTTACCATTGAATGATATCGATGCTGTGCGCCGGGAATTATCAGGTAATGATGTATGTGCAGTAATAATAGAGGGTATACAAGGCGTAGGTGGAATACAATTGCCCACCATCGAGTTTTTACAGCAACTGCGAGCATTATGTACAGAGACCGGGGTGGTGATGATTGTCGATGAAGTGCAATCGGGCTATGGACGTAGCGGAAAATTCTTTGCGCATCAGTATGCCGATATTCGTCCCGACATCATTACTGTAGCCAAGGGTATGGGTAATGGATTCCCTATCGGGGGTGTACTCATAAGCCCTATGTTTAAGCCGGTATATGGAATGTTGGGAACAACTTTTGGCGGAAATCACTTGGCTTGTGCTGCAGCTATTGCGGTTCTTGATATTATAGAGCGGGAGCAATTGGTAGAGAATGCGGCAAAAGTCGGTGCTTGGCTTCAGGAACAACTATGTGCGCTCCCGGGAATCAAAGAGGTGCGTGGCCGTGGATTGATGATAGGTATAGAATTTGAAGAGCCTATAAAGGAGATGCGCCGTTTGTTGCTGTTTGAAGAGAAAGTGTTTACCGGAGTTGCCGGTACTACGGTAATACGTTTGCTCCCACCGTTGACATTGACTCTCGACGATGCCGCTGAATTTATTAATCGATTCAAGAAAGTGTTATCGTAGAATGTAACTAACTCCAATTTTTATTAAAAAAGTATGAAGATCGCGATCATCGGTGCCGGAAATATGGGTGGCGCTATAGTGAAAGGATTGTTGCAGGGAACGATAGTTGCCCCTCAAGATGTGCGGGTCTCCAATCCTTCATGTGACAAACTTGACGCTTTGCGTGCTTTCGATAGTCGTATAGTGACTACAACCGATAATAAGAAAGCTGTCGATGGTGCCGATTGTGTAGTACTTGCCGTGAAACCATGGCTTATAGAGTCTGTGGTATGTACGCTCGATTTACAGCCGGGGCAAATGGTCGTGTCGATAGCTGCAGGAGTTACTTTTGACTCTCTTATTAAGTATGTAGGAGCCGACCGACCTCTGTTTAGAGTGATGCCCAATACAGCCATATCGGAAATGGCAAGTATGACACTTGTGGCATCTTGTAATGCCACGCCCGAGCAGGAAAAGATGATAATGGATATATTTGGAGAAATGGGTCGCGCGATGCTTATCCCCGAATCTAAAATGACTCCGTCTATGATACTCGCCTCATGTGGTATCGCTTATGTGTTGAAATATATACATGCTGCAACTGAAGCCGGTGTGGAGATGGGTTTATCGCCTCATGATGCCATGACTATGGTGGCTCAATCGGTTGAAGGTGCTGCAAAACTTCTGCTCGGTAAGGATACGCACCCTGCTCTCGAAATAGATAAAGTGACTACACCAGGAGGCATAACGATACGCGGACTCAATGCGTTAGAGCTTGCAGGTTTTTCGTCTGCAATAATACAAGCGATGAAAGCTTGTTTGAATGAATAAAATTTGTGATGATAACATAAATCACTATCTTTGTCGCAAGTAAACTATATATTGTTATGTCAATAAACAAAGTAATTCTTGTTGGGAACGTGGGCAAAGACCCTGAAATAAGATACGTGAGTGAAAATGTATGTGTCGCTAATTTTCCGTTGGCTACGAGTGAGCGAGGTTATACGTCGCGTACAGGAGAGCAGATTCCCGAGCGTACCGAGTGGCACAATATTGTGTTGTGGCGTCGACTTGCCGAGACGGCTGAGAAATATGTTCGTAAAGGTACTCAATTGTATATCGAAGGAAAAATTCGTACTCGTACATATAATGATGCCAATGGTGTGACACGTTACATTACCGAAATTGTGGCCGATGATATGCAGATGCTTGGTCGTCGTAATGATGCGCAAGGTGAGGTTGGTGGCGTTATTGCTACCGGGGAGCCTGTTTCTCAATATCAAGCGGCAGAAACTGCACCGTCGTTTACAGCGAGTGAACCTTCAGACGATCTTCCATTCTAATGCGATTGATTTTTGCTTTGCGAGAGTACCTTTGTGTGCTACAACAAGCTATGTGTAATTAAAATTTTTCTTCTTGGATTCTGATAGTTTTTTATCCGATTTTGTCGATTATTTTGAGGCTTTGTCCTTGACTTCATACGATATTGTATTTATACTGCTGATATTCTTAT
>JAZURX010000022.1:0-84526 GCA_045606385.1 Bacteroidales bacterium
GATGCGCACCCTTATATGATAGCGCGAGTGACAGTAGAGGGAGAGAAAGGCGAGACCATGCAGTCGCGTCACATGGTGGCATTGGCAGCCGGAGAGTCTTCTCGTCCGCTCCGTGGCTCGAACAATCGTTTTTTGTGGGTGCCGTTCGATAATGATGGTTTTATAAAGTATGGTAACTATCAATTGAAATCGGAGAAAACATCGCATGAGGTGACAGCCATATTCGATGCGGCAAGTCGCTATGGTATGGTGGCCGGTTCGGTCGATCATGATTCTTGGAAGAGCGGTATTACCATCGGAGGTGAAAGCGGGTATAAAATCACGAAGTTTGAATGTCTGTCGGGATATACCGGTGAGTACACCCGAGATGTACTTCCTCATGGAAAAGTGAAAGGTACGGTGGTGAAATCGGCTCGATATATGGTGGGATTTTTCGATGATTGGCGCGAAGGTATGGATACTTTTGCGGCGGCCAATAATTTGGTCGCCCCACGACCGGTTTGGACCAAAGGTAATCCCTTCGGGTGGAGTTCGTGGGGAGTACAAGCTCAATATGTAAACTATAACGGTGCGCTCGATTGTGCCATGTTTATCGATACTCTCGAACAATATGGATTTCATGATCGTGAGGGTAAAGCCTCTATCAGTCTCGACTCGTTTGCCGGAGATAATATTTCGCAATCCAATCTGTATAAATTGGGAACAAAAGTGTTTTCTGATGGCACATATAAGGAGGGGTTGTCGACCGTCAAGCAGGGTATTAATATGAATCTTGGACTCTATTGCGGACCGTTGGTTGTGTGGGATTGGACTCTCGACTCTAAAGTACAAGGAACAGGGTTGAATGGTGCTCCAAGTTATACCGGACGGGATATTGCATTGAAAGTGAATGGTAAAATATATAAAGTGCCTTCAAACGGAGGTAATGCCGTAGATGGCTCGCATCCTGCAGTAGCTGTTCTTATTCGTGCATTCATGAAACAATGGGCTTCATGGGGAGTGAAATATATTAAGGCCGATTTTTTGAATAATGGCATCATCGAAGGTGATAGTTATTACGACCCCGATGTGACTACCGGTGTGCAGGCATATAATAAAGCCATGAAAGTGCTTCTCGAATGTGCTGAGGAATATGGTATCTACATTGTAGAAGCTATATCGCCCATATTCCCCTATCAGTATGCACATGGACGTCGTACATGTTGTGATGCGTGGAGCAGTATAGGTAATACCGAGTATGTGATGAATTCTATTTCATACGGTTGGTGGACTTCGGGCCTTTATACCGTCAACGACCCCGACCATCTTGTGATGTGCGGTGCAGGGAATAATGCCGGTGAAACCCTCGGAGAGAATCGTGCGCGTGCTACATCGGGTATGGTGACCGGTGCTTTCATTTTTGGCGATAATTTCAGTGACAGCCCGTTGAGTAATGGCGGTATTGTAGGGTATCCCGAAGAATCGCGTAAGCGTGGTATGATGTTTATGACCAATCGCGACATTAATGACTATGTACGCAACAATACCGGCTCGTTTATGCCGGTAGAGGGCGATGAACCCACCTCATCGCAGCAGGCCGAGAATCTGTTTGTGCGTCATACCGAGCAGTATACCTATTTTGCTGTATTCAATTATGCCAATATACAATCCAAGATTGGTACGATTACCTATGAACGTCTTGGTATAGATCCATCGGTAGTGGGTGAAATCAAGGAGTTGTGGCTCGATGAGGCTGTAACTTCCACAGCAACAGAAATGACATATCGTGTGCCTGCCAAAGATGCACGCGTATATCGTATCACGCGTAATGATTATTCGAGTGTGGAAAATATCGAACTCGATAGCGAGGCTGAAACTCCATGTATGTCGGTTTATATCGATGCCGATGGACGTTGTCTTATTAATGCTAATACCGAAATAGTTTCGGCATCTGTGTATAATCCATCGGGTATATGTGTGGCGCAGAAGAACGGTATATCTCATACAAGTGTAGAATTGATGCTTGGTAAGAATGACGGCGTAAGCATTATAAGATGTGAAACAGCCGATGGTGGCGTACTTGTCGAAAAATGTATTCAACGAAAAAACTAAAAATATAACATAAAAGATATTATCATGAAGAAAACTGTATTATTCTTGTTGATGTTAGTGAGCTTTGTATCGGTATCGGCCGATGATTACAAAGCTATTGAAGGAAAGTGGACTCTTCAATACAGCGATAGCGACAATACGTTGACGATATTATACAACGATGCTGTCGCATTCAACCATGTTTATGCCAGGGTGGTGTGCAACGTATTGGGTAGCAGTACCAGTATTACCATTACTACAGGAGCTGATCTGAAACCTGTGATTACCAGTGAAACGGTCGATGATGAGTTTGGCGTAGGACGCAGTCATGTCTTTACCTACACCACACAAGGTGTTGTCATGAAACATACACTCAATTTTTATGACAAACATCCATATATGATAGCCCGTGTGGCAGTAGAAGGCGAGAATGGCGAGACTATGCAATCGCGCAGCATGGTAGCGTTTGCTGTAGATGATAATTCGGAACCATTAAAAGGTAGCAGTAATCGCTATTTGTGGGTGCCTTTTGATAATGACGGATTTGTGAAATATGCCAATTACACCTTTAAATCGCAAAAAACCTCTCATGAAGTGACAGCTGTATTCGATGCTGAGAGTCGCTACGGATTAGTAGCCGGTTCGGTCGACCATGATTCTTGGAAAAGCGGTATTACCGTGAAGGGTACTGATGGATATATACTCAATAAATTAGAGTGTTTATCGGGCTATACAAGCAGTTATACTCGCGATGCGCTTCTCCATGGTAAGGTCAAAGGTACAGTAGTGAAATCGGCTCGATATATGATCGGATTTTTTGACGATTGGCGCGTGGGAATGGATACATATGCTGTTGCCAACAACCTTGTGGCTCCTCGCCCCGTTTGGACAAAAGGTAACCCCTTTGGTTGGAGTTCATGGGGGGTACAGGCAGAGTATGTGAATTATAACGGAGCCATGGATTGCGCTAATTTTGTAGATACACTTGAACAATACGGATTCCATGACCGCGAAGGAAAAACTTCTATCAGTCTTGATGCGTTTGCTCTCGATAATATCAATCAGACTTATTTGGTAAAAATGGGAACAAAACAATTCTCAGACGGTACTTATAAAGAGGGCCTTTTTGGTACTGTAAAACAAGGAACCAATCAAAATTTGGGACTCTATTATTGTCCCCTTGTGCAATGGGATTGGACTCTTGATTCGAAATTGTATGGAACCGATTATTACGGACGCGATGTCGCTTTACGTGTAAATGGTGATATATATAAAGTGTCGTCGAACGGAGGTAATGCCGTTGATGGTTCGCACCCTGCTGTTGCAGAAAGTATTCGTGCTCAAATGAAAGCATGGTCGGCATGGGGTGTGAAATACATCAAGGCAGACTTTTTGAATGATGGAGCAATAGAAGGTGACAGTTATTACGATCCTGATGTGACTACCGGTATGCAATCATACAATAAGGCCATGAAAGCCCTTATCGAATGTGCCGAAGAGTATGGTATGTACGTAGTAGAGGCTATATCGCCCATATTCCCTTATCAGTATGCGCATGGACGTCGTACATGTTGTGATGCATGGAGCAGCATGAGTGATAGTGAATATGTGATGAATTCTATCTCATACGGTTGGTGGACTTCGGGACTTTATACCGTAAACGATCCCGACCATCTCGTGATGTGTCGTTCGAGCAGCGCAGGAGAGTCGATTGGTGAAAATCGTGCACGTGCCACTACCGGTATGGTTGCAGGAGCATTTATATTTGGGGATAACTTTAGCGACAGTCCTTTACATGGAGGAGCGACAGCAGGTAATCCGTCTGTATCTCGTGAACGCGGTATGATGTTTATGACCAATCGCGACATTAATGACTATGTACGTAACAATATAGGCTCGTTTATGCCTGTTGAAGGCGATGAACCTACATCGAGTAAGCAATCTGAGAGCCATTTTGTACGTCACACCGAGCAATATATCTATTATGCGGTCTTCAATTTCAGCGGGATCTCTAAGAAATCAGGAACCATGACATTCGAGCGATTGGGTATAGACCCCTCGATTGTGGGTGAAATCAAAGAACTTTGGCTTAACGAACCGGTGACTTCTACTGCAACCGGCCTTACCTATAGTGTTCCTACGAAAGACGCTCGTGTATATCGTATCACACGTACCGATTATTCGGGTGTCGGAGAGACCGTTGCAGATAGAGAGTATGATGCACCTCATATCAAAATCTCTATAGATGCATCGGAAAAATGTTTGGTATTTTGTAATACTGAAATCGCTAACATCTCGATATATACGCTTTCGGGGGCATGTGTCGCGCATATCGCCGATGTGAATAAACCAATGGCCGTATTGCCAATCGGAGAAAAGAGCGGTGTGTATATGGTATGTTGCCAAACGGTAGATGGAGAAATTGCTGTTGCAAAATGCGTAAAGCAATAGAAGTATTATATTTGTAAGTATACATCGGTAGCGAAGAGTTTTTCTCTTCGTTGCCGATATTCTCTATTTGGAGATTATATCGACCAAATAGAATTATTAGCAAGAATAGATATTTATTTAACTATCTTTATGCAATAAACAGAGAAAGAACGAAGAACCCGCTCTGTACATGTAAAATAGTCATCTTATGCGTAAACATTGTATATATTATATAACCTTACTTTTTGCGATGTTTTTGTCATCTATGGTATGCGCCCAACGAAATTACTCGTTCAAGTATATCAATAGTGATATGGGTTTGTTGTCTAATTCTGTGAAGTCTATATTGCAAGATAGATTTGGCTTTATATGGGTAGGAACCAAAAACGGACTGAATAGATTTGATGGTAGAGATATAAAAGAATATAATTGCTACGACTATATCAATAAACGAGGAAACAATAATATCGGTGCGCTATGCGAGGACAACTTACATAATATATGGGTGGGGACCGACCGTGGTGTATATATATATAACTCCGAAAAAGATTTATTTTCATTTTTTGATTGTAAAACAGCCGATGGAGTAGGTCTTGAAGATTGGGTACAAGATATTGTCACGGATAAAAATGGAAATGTATGGATACTGATACCGAATCAAGGAGTATTTTGTTGTACCAAGGAAAGCGTAAAGTATTATGATAAAGAGCAAAATGGATTGCTTCCGTTACAGGCAATATCTATATGTGTTTCTCAAGAGGGAGGTGTGTTTGTAGGAACTGCTTCAAATGGGGTGTATTTCTACAACAATGTAAATGATTCGTTTGCTCCACTTCCTATTGTCGGTGAAAAATCAAATAGTTATAGAACTATGAGAGTTCAAGGTCTTTGCGATGATAGGTCCGGTGGTTTGATATTTAGCACGCAAAATGGGCATATATATCGGTATGATATTTATAATGGAACAGTTGAATTGATACCATTTTCTGCATATGGAAAAATATATTTTCGGTCTATTGAGTGTGTAGACCAAGAATTGTGGCTTGCAACGCAGAATGGCCTTTATGTGCTTGACCTCTCTGATAAGACAGAAACCTATTTTACCGATAGTCAAGTAGACGGGTCGGCATTGTCAGATAATATGGTCTATACTATATATGTCGACTCTAAAAAGAATATTTGGTTGGGTACGATATATGGAGGATTGAATTATTGTCAGCGAAGCGGATTTATATTTGAGAAATATTCGTATAGCGAAATATATGGCTCTCTGAGCAATAAAAGGATACGCGGGTTAGCGCAATCGTCCGACGGGAACATTTGGATTGGCTCGGAGTATGGCGGATTGAATAAATTTGACCCAAAAACGAAAAAAATATCTCAATTGCCACGTCATAAAGATAAAGTATCGCTGGTATTGAAAAATTTCAATGATAGAATATATGGAGGATTTTCGGGCGGCGGTGCCGATATTTTTGATGAAAAAGGACGAAGTATACGTGGCAATATATCGTTCAAGGACCAGCTGATCAGTATATATTCTGTATTAGTAGATAGTAAAGGAGTAGTGTGGTATGGGCATGGAGGAGGACTATGCAGAAGAAATCCCGGAGAAAAAGATCATGAAACAGTTTTGGCAAATGGTTGGATACATGATATATATGAAACCTCAGATGGTAAAATCTGGTTGGCCGATATGGGGTATGGTGTAAGAGTATATGATACGACAAATGGCAGTTGGAAAAATTATCCCTACGACGAATATTATTCAAACGGTCTGCGTACCAATTCGGTAAGTTCTATAATGGAAGATAGTAAAGGCCGTATCTGGCTATCATCGGATAGGGGAGGACTTATCAGCTATAATGCCGAGAATGATAATTTTATTTCGTATGGAATAGAGGACGGATTGCCCGATAATGTTACATATAATATTCTTGAAGATGATAATGGCTATTTGTGGTTTGGGACCAATAAAGGTCTTGTCAAATTCAATCCGTATACAGCCGAGAGCAAAATATTTACCGTAAGAGATGGTTTGCCGGCCAATCAATTCAATTACAATTCGGCCGTGAAGAGCAGTGATGGCCTGTTTTATTTTGGAGGCGTCGAGGGCCTTATTGTGTTTGACCCCAACCAAGATGTGCCGGTAGATTCGATAGCTCCGATTTATTTCACACGCCTTCGAGTCTTAAATGAAGATGTGGATATTAGTGATAAAAATTCTCCGATTACTTGTAATATCCTTTTTGCAGATAAGATTAAATTGAAACATACTCAATCGACATTTTCATTGAATTTTGTCTCTCCTAATTATGACAATCAGGGGGTACTCAACTATAGTTATAGAATTTATCCCATATCTCCCAACTGGGCCCCTGTCGATGATGCGCAGGGCATATCATTTATAAATCTATCGCGAGGCTTATATCGTCTCGATGTAAAGGTTTCGAATGGTAATATCGAAAATATAAATACATTGCAAATAGAGGTACTGCCACCCTGGTATAATACCATACTGGCAAATATTATATATGTATTTTTCATAGTGGCATTGCTTATTGGTTGGTTTATATGGTATCGCAATCGCAAAGAAAAAGAATTGGAAGAACTGCATGAGCTTTTTACGGTAAAGAAAGAAAAGGAGTTGTTTGAAAGTAAAGTGCAGTTCTTTACCGAAATAGCGCATGAAATACGTACTCCGCTTACGCTTATAGGTACTCCGCTTGAAGCCATAGAAGAACTCGACATGCAAGACACACGGTTACAACGATACCTTGCAATGATGAGACAGAATGTGAATAGATTGCTCGATCTTACCGGGCAGTTGCTCGATTTCCAAAAATTAGGCGCGTCGCGTCTGCGATTGAAATTTGAAAACGTCGATGTGACATCATTGCTTACAAAAACACTTGATCGTTTCGAACCGGCGATGTCGCTCAACAATAAAGTGCTGATACGTAATATTTCCGATACTCCCATTGTCGCATCGATTGACAGAGAGGCAATTACCAAGATATTCAGTAATTTGTTAAACAATGCACTGAAGTATGCTCGTCATACCATTATTGTAGAACTTAGCTGTGACAATGAATATTTTAATGTTAAAGTCATCAGTGATAGTGAAAAGTTTGCTCCAGACGAAGCCGTACGTATTTTTGAACCGTTCTATCAAAAAGACAACAAAGAGTCCAAGGGTGGTATAGGTATTGGGTTGCCTTTGTCGAGACAATTGGCTGAGGCACATCAAGGGACTCTTTCGGTAGAGCAAGATAATAATGCAGATAATACATTTGTATTGCGTATTCCTCTCAATAAAGAAGGTATATTGTCTAATAATGTGTCAAGTGTACGCGACAATAATTATATTGTCGATACCGATTCGAACCAAGCGACAAACGCATTAGGGTATTCGTTGCTATTGGTCGAAGACAATGATTCCCTGCGAGAATTACTTGTCGAGCAGTTGGGAAATATATTTATGATAGAGACTGCACGTAATGGTAAAGAGGCGTTAGATAAGTTGTACGATAGTCATTTCAACCTTATCGTTACGGATATAATGATGCCTGTAATGGATGGATTTGAGTTGTGTACTACCATAAAAGCAGATATTGATTTATCGCATATACCGGTTGTGTTCCTTACCGCGAAACACGATCTTGAGAGTAAATTGAAGGGATTGAAATGTGGCGGAGAAGCGTTTATCGAAAAGCCATTTTCTATAAAATTCTTCAAGCAGCAGATTTTGTCCTTGCTTGATAATCGTCGTCGAGAACGGGAAGCATTCTTGAAGAAGCCCTTTGTCAAGGTTGACAATATGAAGATGACTAAAGCTGATGAAGAGTTTATGAACAAGGTGGTCTCCATTATTGAAGATAATATCAATAATGATAATTTCAGTGTAGAATCCATGGCAGAGTTGTTTTGTGTAAGTCGTTCGAGTCTGTTGCGAAAGATAAAAATGCTGTTCAATCTCTCACCCGTGGAGCTTATACGTCTTGTGCGTTTGAAAAAGGCTGCCGAGTTGATTCAAGAAGGAAAATATCGCATCGGTGATGTATGTTATATGGTGGGTATCAGCAGTCTCTCTTATTTTTCCAAATTGTTCTTCAAGCAATTTGGCGTTACGCCGAAAGACTTCGAAAAGCAGTGCCAGAAAAATGCCCAAATTGTGTTGACGACCAAACTCGAAGAGATGACCGATGACATAAAATAGTACGTAAAAGCTAACTTGAGGTAAACTTTGATGCGATTTGATTCGCTTTGACGAAAATATTCTATTTTATGGTTTTTTTATAACTCTTTCCATATAAATATTATTGCTATTTTTGAAAAATCTAAATATATGTAAAATGAAAAGATTAGTAAGAAAAATATCAATTTTGGGTGGAGCTTTATTATTGGCTCCGGTTATGATGCATGCAAAGGTTGTTTTGCCTCATTTCATAACCAACAATATGGTTTTGCAACAAAAAAGTGAATTGACCATCCCCGGTAAGGCTGTACCCGAAAGAATGGTAAAAGTTACAACGTCGTGGGACAATAAAACCTATACCGCCATGACCGATGCGACCGGTACATTCGGAGTAGAGATGACGACACCATCAGCCGGTGGCCCCTTTACCATTACCTTCGACGATGGCGAAAAAACAGTACTATCCAATGTGATGATTGGTGAAGTTTGGTTATGCTCGGGACAGTCAAACATGGAAATGCCTGTGGGCGGCTGGGGTAAAGTGATGAACTATGAGGTAGAGATCGCTACAGCCGATTATCCCGATATTCGATTATTGCAAGTGCGTAAGAATGTCACATTTAAGCCGGTTGACAATCCCGACGTAAATATGAATGGTTGGCAACCATGCTCGCCTCAGACGGTTGGCGAATTTTCTTCCATTGCTTATTTCTTTGCACGACAGTTAGTAGATAAGCTCAATGTGCCGGTGGGTGTCATCGATTGTACATGGGGAGGAACACCGGCCGAAGCTTGGACAAGTTACGAAGCCTTGACAGGGGTTGCCGGTTTCGAAAAAGAATTGAAGCGATTGAAAGATTGTAATTTCGATCATGCTGCCATGCAGGCAAGTTACGAAAAAGAACTTCAGACTTGGATGGATTTGGCCAATGCCGGTGTGGCAAACATAGATAAATCTGTATATCAATCGGAGTGGGCCGATATGCCGGTGCCCGGATTGTATGAGAAGACCGTTTTGCCCAATTTCGATGGCGTTACTTATATGCAATGTCGCTTTGAAGTTCCGACCGAAGTTGAAAATAAATCAATAACCTTACGTCTCGGTATGATCGACGATGAGGATATAGTTTATTTCAATGGCGAAGAAATAGGTTCGGGTTCGGGCTATAATGTTCCGCGCTCATATACCGTTCCTGCTCATTTGGTAAAAGCGGGCGAGGCTGTTGTCACTGTACGTGTAAGCGATTTTGGAGGTGAAGGTGGTATGTATGGTAATGCCGAGGATATATACGCACAAGTAGGTACTGAAAAAATATACTTATCAGGTAACTGGAAGTATAAAGTCGCTGCCGATTTTTCAAAACTCCCTGCACGCCCGGTTTCTATCGGAAGTTCGAGCTATCCCTCTGTGCTTTATAATGCAATGCTTTATCCGATGCATGTACTTCCTGTGAAAGGGTTCTTGTGGTATCAAGGATGTGCAAATGTGGGTCGTGATAAACAATATTCGCAATTGTTCAAAACCCTGATTGGCGACTGGCGAAAATTATGGGGCGATAAACCATTCTATTTTGTGCAATTGGCGGCATATTTAGCTCCGAAAATGGTGCAACCCGACTCGGAATGGGCCGCATTACGACAAGCACAGGCCGATGCACTCGAACTTGATAATACCGCAATGGCCGTAGCTATCGATTTGGGTGACCCCTATGATATTCACCCCAAAAACAAGCAAGAGGTTGCTCGTCGTTTATCTCTTATTGCACTTGCTCGCGATTATGGAATGAAGTGTGAGTATAAAGCTCCTGTTGTGAAAAATACCGAGATAAATGAGGGTAGTATCACTTTGACATTCGATGGTAAAGTGTCGTCGACTGTAGGTAATATCAATGGCTTTATTGTCGGTGATGCGACAGGAAAGTATGCTGTGGCTATAGCCAAACAAATTGGTAAAAACAAAATTCAACTATCCTCTCCCGAAATTAAAAATCCTGTGAATGTAAAATATAATTGGGCCGACTATCCTTGTGGAAATCTCATAGGCGTGTCGTCTCAACTTCCTATCGCTCCGTTCCAAATATTGAAATAATAACTCTAAAACAAATAGTATGAGATTCTTAACATTTCTTTTTGCTGCGTTATTGGCGTTGCCGATTTCTGTCAGCGCTCAAAACAAGCCGATTATTATTGCTACCGATAATATTGCGTTGGTGTATTCGGTAGGCGATAACGGTCGTCTCTACCAAAAATATTTTGGTCCCAAATTGGCGCATGAGGCTGATTATAGTCAGGTGCCGAATATGCCCGAAGCATATATCACTCATGGTATGGAAGACTATTTCGAGCCTGCTCTACATATTGTTCATGCCGATGCCAATCCTTCCACTTTGCTCAAGTATGTTTCGCATGAGTGTAGCGTGTTGCCCGATGGTGCAAATCAGATGATGATAAAACTTGCCGATCCGGTGTATAAAGATGAGGTAGATCTTTATTTTATCGCCTATCCGGCAGAAGATGTTATCAAAGCATACACCGTAATTACAAACAAAGAGAAAAAAGCCATCAAGATAGAGAAATATGCTTCGTCTATGTTACATTTCAATTGTGATGAGTATTATCTCACACAATTCAATGGCGACTGGGCGCGAGAAGTGAACGTTTCGGAACAAAAACTCGAATTCGGCAAGAAGGTGATAGATACAAAACTCGGTTCTCGTGCCGATATGTTTGTTTCTCCATTCTTTCAAGTAGGCCTTAATGCTCCTGCACAAGAAAATCAAGGAACTGTTGTTGTAGGTACTCTTGCGTGGACCGGAAATTTCCGTTTTACCTTCGAGATAGATCAAAAAGGCCAATTGCGTATCATAAGCGGCATCAACCCCTATGCGTCACAGTATACGCTTGCCAAAGGTGAAAGTTTCCGTACGCCCGAGTTTATCTTTACCCTTTCGTCGAATGGTAAAGGTGAAGCCAGTCGAAACTTCCACGATTGGGCTCGTCGCTACCAAGTAAAAGAAGGTATGGGCGATCGTATGACCCTGCTCAATAACTGGGAAGCCACCTATTTCGATTTCAATGAAGAAAAACTGATAGGTCTTATCGGCGAAGCTCGTGAACTTGGCGTAGATATGTTCCTCCTCGATGATGGTTGGTTTGCCAACAAATATCCTCGCAGCAGCGATCATCAAGGACTCGGAGATTGGCTCGAAACAAAAGATAAATTGCCCAATGGTATAGGTCGTCTTACCGAAGAAGCCAAGAAACAGGGTGTGAAATTCGGCCTTTGGATCGAACCGGAAATGGTAAACCCTAAAAGTGAACTTTATGAGAATCATAAAGATTGGGTTATCACATTGCCCAATCGTGATGAATATTATTTCCGTAACCAATTGGTGCTTGACCTCAGCAATCCCAAAGTGCAAGATTATGTATTTGGTGTCGTTGACGACCTCATGACCAAGTATCCCGATATTGCGTACTTCAAATGGGATTGCAACAGCCCGATTACCAATATATATTCAAACTATTTGAAGACCAATCAAACTCATCTTTATGTCGATTTCGTTCGCGGACTTTATAATGTACTCGATCGTATCAAAGCAAAATATCCCGACTTACGCATGATGATGTGTTCGGGTGGTGGCGGTCGTACCGACTACGAAGGTTTGAAATATTTTGCAGAATTCTGGGCAAGTGATAATACCGATCCCATCGAACGACTCTTTATACAATGGGGATATTCGCAAATTTTCCCCTCTAAGACAATCTGCGCACACGTGACTACCTGGAATCACAACGCGCCTATTAAATTCCGCGTAAATGTAGCCATGATGGGTAAATTTGGTTTTGACATCAAACTTGCAGATATGAGTGCAGGAGAAGTAGATTTTTGTAAACGTTCTATCAAAGATTACAATCGTTTGAAACCGATAATTCTCGATGGCGATTTGTATCGTCTTGTGTCTCCCTACTCGGGCAATCATACTTCGTCTATGTACGTAGGTAAAGATAAAAAACAGGCGGTAGTCTTTACATTCGATGTAAATCCTCGTTATGATGAGCAATTGCGCAATGTATGTATGCAAGGTCTCAATCCCGATGCTCGTTATGAAGTGAAAGAAATCAACCGTTTCGATGGTGGAGACAGATATGTAGGTGTATATTCGGGCGATTATCTGATGAAAGTCGGTTTGCCTATGTTTACCAATAATAAATTGCATAGCCGCATATACGAACTCCAAGTAAAATAAATTATGAAAAGATATATTGTCTCGATAATATATTTGTTTACATCTGTAATGATTGGCGTAGCAGGTAAATATACCGGCTACGTCAATCATTTTATAGGCACCGGAGCTGTAGAAGGTGGATTATCGGGTAATAACTATCCCGGAGCTACTATGCCTTTTGGTATGATACAGTTGTGCCCTGACACTCATGAAGCCCCCGATTGGTATAATGCATCAGGCTATAACTACAACGATAGTATTATATATGGATTCAGCCATACACGTTTGAGTGGTACTGGTGCGAGTGATTTGATAGACCTGTTGTTGTTTCCTACCATATCCGATGCAAATCGTAGCAGATTCTCTCATGATGAGGAGTCTGCATCTCCCGGCTATTATGCAGTTGTACTTAAAGATGAGAATATTAAAGCAGAACTTTCGGCTACTTCTCGGGTCGGAGTTCACCGCTATACATTCCCTACCCGAGAAAATCCGGTAATAAAAGTTGATTTGGATCATTCTGCATCAAAAGGCAGTTGGGGGCGACGTATTATCAATTCTCAAATACGGCGTGTCGGCGATAACGCTTTGTCGGGCTATCGTATCATTACCGGCTGGGCAAAACTGCGTAAGGTCTATTTCTATATCGAATTTTCCGAACCTATTGACAATATCGTGATGAGCGATGGCTCGCGTCGTCATGAAGGTGCCAATGTGATAAATGGTACGAGCCTCAAAGCCGATGTGTCGTTTGCCGCTACTGCCAAGCCTATCATATGTAAGGTGGCTCTGTCGCCGGTATCGGCCGACAATGCCCGTGAGAATATGGAGGCGGAGGCAACCCATTGGGATTTTGATAAGTATGTTGCCGATGCTGATGCCGCATGGGATAATCAACTTTCAAAAATAGAGGTTACCGGTAATGCCGAGCAGCTCGAAATATTCTATACTGCGTTGTATCACACTATGATACAGCCCAATGTATTTAGCGATGTAAATGGAGAGTACATGGCTCCCGATTACACAATTAAGAAAGTCCCCACTGGAGAGAATCAATATACAACCTTCTCGCTATGGGATACATACAGAGCCATACACCCCTTCTATACGATTATTGATCCCAAACGTACTCGCGACTTCATAAACAGTATGTTGCGACATTACGATGTTTATGGATATTTACCGATATGGCATTTGTGGGGGCAAGACAATTATTGCATGATAGGAAATCATGCCATTCCGGTTATTATCGATGCCGTACTCAAAGGCATTCAGGGTATTGATGTCGAACGCGCTTACGAAACTGTGCGTAACAGCTCGTTGGAAGCTCATCCCAATTCTCCGTTTGATGTGTGGGAAAAATATGGCTATATGCCCGAGAATATACAGACTCAATCTGTCTCTATATCTCTCGAGATGGCGTATGACGATTGGTGTGTTGCAAAATTGGCACACAAATTGGGTAAGTGGGAAGACTATAATAGATTTATTAAGCGGGCCTATTTTTTTAAGAACCTGTATAATCATGATACTCGTTTTTTTCAGCCCAAAGACGATAGAGGTGAGTGGATATTACCATTTGACCCGTTAAAACATGGTGCAAATGGCGGTTATCCTTTTACCGAAGGTAATGCTTGGCAATATTATTGGTATGTACCACATGATATTCCATGCCTGATAGAACTTACCGGCGGGAAAAAAGCTTTTGAGAAAAAACTCGACGACCTATTTTCTATTACAGAGACAAGTGGTATAAAAAATGATAATATCTCAGGCTCTATTGGTCAATATGCCCATGGTAATGAGCCAAGCCACCATGTGGCTTACCTCTACAATTATGTAGGTAAACCATATAAAACACAAGCTATGGTACGTCGTATTATGAACGAAATGTACAATAATACGTCGGCAGGATATTCGGGTAATGACGATTGTGGAGAAATGTCGGTATGGTACATTTTCAGTGCTATGGGATTCTATCCTGTAAATCCTGCTTGTGGAGTTTACGATTTGGGAACACCCTTGTTCGATTCTTGTGTAATACATCTCGAAAATGGAAAGAAATTTGAAATAAAGGCCAAGCGCAAAGATGTTTCGTGCTATAAAGTCGATTATGTGCGTCTCAACGGAAAAAAAATGAGTGGGTATACATTGTCACATGAGGCAATTATGGCGGGAGGAACACTCGAATTTGTTTTGAAATAGGATATTGTGAGAAAAATATTTTTTTTGTATTATCAATAATATATGGCATCGTTTAAGCGGAGCAGGTGATATATATACCTGCTATCTATGGCGATGCTACATCTATTATACAACATGCCATCGATAGTGCGGCTCGGTATAAAGGTAAAGCTGTAACTATAAAGTTGACTGCGTCCGATTATCATATATCTCGGGCTATGTCGTCTCCATATCTTTATTATATATCTAACACAACGTCGGCCGATGAAAATCCCAATCCTGTAAAACATATCGGGTTGTGGTTGCGTAACATCAAAAATCTTACTATTGATGGTTGTGGAGCAAGGTTCATTACTCATGGGGAGATGACCACTTTTGTGATAGATAGTTGTGACAATGTGATGTTGAAAAACGTTACCGTTATGGCTGCCGATCCATCTGTGCCCGAGATGGTTGTGATGGAGACTCGCTCTCAAGTGCTTGTCGCTCGTCCCACCGAAGGCTCACGTTATGAAATCACAGGCGATGGTCGTTTCTATTGGGTTGGTGAGGGGTGGCGTTTCACCGATGGTATAGCCCAGATATACTATCCCGATAAGAAAGTGACTCATCGTTGTAATAGTCCTCTTACAGAATTGAGCTATGTACAAGAATGCGGAGGTTTGTTGCACTTTTGGTTCCATGATACACCTCCGGAGGCTATGCCGGGAGATGTGTATCAGATGCGCCATTCGTATCGTACAGAGGTGTGCGGTTTTATACATCGCAGTAAAAATGTTGCGCTCAAGAATTGTACATTTAATTTTATGGGTAATTTTGGCGTTGTTGGGCAATATTCCGAAAATTTGACCTTCCACCGTTTACTTTGCGCTCCGCCGCCTACTTCTGAACGTACATGTGCCGGTTTTGCCGATTTTATACAGATGTCGGGTTGTAAAGGTAAAATTGCGATTACGGATTCGCATTTTGAAGGTGCTCAAGATGACCTAATCAATATACACGGTACACATCTTAAGGTTATGGATTACCCGGCACCTAATAAAGTGAAAGTACGTTTTATGCATGGGCAAAGTTATGGCTTTGACGCTTTTTCTCCCGATGATAATATCGAGTTTGTCGATACACATACCCTCCTTTGTTTGCAGTCAGCAAAAGTAAAAGCTGTGAATCGTATCGATAATTATAACATTTTACTTACGCTCAATATTCCCGTGTCCGAAGATGTGCGTAATCTCGAAAATGTAGTGGTGGAAAATGTGTCTTGGACACCCGATGTAGAGATTGTCGGGAACTACTTTGCATGTACTCCTACGCGAGGTATTCTTGTGACTACGAGAGGTAAGATATTGATTGCCGAAAATACATTTTTTTGTATACCTATGAGTGCGGTGTTCATATCAGATGATGCCCGTGGGTGGTATGAGTCGGGTCCGGTGCGAGATGTTGTTATTGCTCGGAATTATTTCTATGAGTGTAATTCACCGGTTATTTCCATTTTACCTGAAAATGATAAATATGAAGGTGCGGTACATTGTAATATTGCCATTTTAAACAATCGTTTTGTCCTTTCTCAAGATGTAGCTGTACAAGCACGAAGTACCGATGGCCTTATGGTAAAAGGGAATCATTTTATTTCTCCCTCATCAACACCTGTCGATGAATGAGCGTTTGTGGTAGTAGATAAGTGCAACGATGTCGTAGTTTCAGAAAACAGTGTTACTTTACATCGATTTCCTATCTCTTATGCTATAGATAGATAGAATGTCAAAGCCGAAAATGCCGGTGCTCTTTTTTATGAATTGTAAAGAAAAATAGAACTATTGTCTCATTTTTTATGAGTTTCGTGGTGTCGTTTTCGGAAAATACCCTATATTTGTTGGCAAAATGATACCGATAAACACAAAAATAAAGATTATGGAAAAAATAGACAATCTCGATCGTCAGATTCTCGAAATAATTATGCGCAATGCTCGTATACCATCAAAAGATGTAGCTGCCAAATGCGGAGTTTCGAGAGCTGCCATTCATCAACGCATTCAGCGTATGATAGATATGAATGTAATTATTGGGTCGGGGTATCGAGTAAATCCTAAAATATTAGGTTATAGCACCTGTACTTATATAGGTGTGCGTCTCGAAAAAGGCTCTATGTATAAAGATGTCGTTCCCGAGCTCGAAAAAATTCCCGAGGTTGTAGAGTGCCATTTTACAACAGGTCCGTACACGATGTTGTGTAAGCTTTTCGCTCGTGATAATGAACACTTGATGCATCTTATTAACGACCTTGTGCAACAAATTCCTGGGGTGGCATCGACAGAGACATTGATTTCTTTGGATCAAAGTCTCAATCGCGAAATCCCTATCAATATACGTCCCGAATAAACCTCATAAGAGAAAGTTAGTTTATCATATATAACCGTTTCCTTGATTTATAGGAAACGGTTATTCATAGATGGCGTATGAAAATGGGAAAAGATGCGCCGGTTGACAATAATATATTTGCATTGTAAGATACCATTGATAATATATGTATGGAAAGCATAGAATCATTGTATGCCAAATTTTGTGAGTGTCGTGGGGTTACAACTGATAGTCGAAATTGTCCGTTAGGCTCTATTTTCTTTGCTTTGCGCGGAGATAATTTCGATGGAAATCAATTCGCAGCCAATGCGTTAGAGTCAGGCTGTGCCTATGCGGTTGTAGATGATGCCGCGGTAGCAATCGACCATCGTTATATTCTTGTCGATAATGTGTTGCTCGCTTTACAGGCTTTGGCGCGTCATCATCGGCGGGTGTTGGCTTTGCCGGTGATAGGTATTACCGGTACCAATGGAAAGACTACTACGAAAGAATTAACAGCAGCATGTCTTTCGCGCCGTTACAATGTATTGGCAACAGAGGGGAATCTCAATAATGCCATCGGAGTACCACTTACACTATTACGTCTCAATGGTAATCACGAAATTGCCGTAGTGGAAATGGGGGCAAGCCACCCCGGCGATATTACCGAATTGGTGCAAATAGCCGAGCCCGATTATGGTATTATAACCAATGTCGGAAAGGCTCATTTACAGGGGTTCGGCTCGTTCGAGGGGGTTGTTTCTACCAAATGTGAACTTTATGAATTTTTACGAACTAAAAGCGGAAAAATATTTCTGCACAATGAAAATCCATACCTTGCAGCTCGCGCTGGGAAGTTGCCTTCGGTAAGGTATGGTACGACGCCGGCACTCTTTCTTTCGGGGGGATTGGCCGATTGTTCACCCTATCTTTCGTTCCGATTTACACACAACGACAATACGTTCTCGGTGAATACGCATCTTATAGGTAGTTACAACCTTTACAATGCACTTGCGGCAGCTGCCATTGCATCTTATTTTGAGGTGCCCGATGTGGAGATTGCTTCTGCCATAGCCGATTATGAACCTCGTAATCGCCGTTCTCAATTGATGAAAACAGACCGTAATACGCTCATTGTCGATGCATATAATGCTAATCCCACCAGTATGGCCGCAGCTCTTGATAATTTTGCTGCAATGGATATGCCCAATAAGGTGGTAATATTAGGAGATATGGGCGAACTTGGCGAAGATAGTCGTGAAGAACATCATAAGATTGTAAGTAGGTTGCATCTCGATGATTCATTGAAAGTATTCTTGGCCGGAAAAGAGTTTTCGGCTGTTGCCGATGGACTTACAGCCTATCCCGATACCGATATGCTTGTAGAAGCTTTGCGCAATGAAATTCTGACCGATTGTACGATACTTATAAAGGGGTCACGTAGCGCGCGACTCGAACGTTGTCTCGATTGTCTGTAAGAAATCATTAAAAAATAGTTATATGTATGATGAAGTATTTGCTGTTGAGGCGCAAGTAAGACAAAAGAAAATACAGCAGGCTCTGCGCGAAGCTGGAGTTGACGCATTATTGCTCGCCGATAATGCCAACTTATATTATACTGCAGGACGCGTGTTCAGTGGATACACATATATCCCTATCGAGGGAGATATGCTCTATTTTGTGCGTCGTCCGGTAGGGCTTGAAGGTGAAAATGTGATATACATTCGTAAACCCGAGCAGATAGTTGAATTTTTACAGACACTTGGCTTGACTATCCCTGCAAAACTTATGCTCGAAGGTGATTCTCTTTCATTCAATGAGTATAATCGTATAGCTAAAGCTTTCGGTAGAGTCGCTACTGAAGTATCATCTCAAGGTACAGCTTTTATTCGTACTATCCGATCGATAAAGACTTCTTATGAAATAGATCTTATCCGTCGCTCGGCGGTTATTCACGACGCTATGTATAGTCGTGTGCCTCATCTGTATGTCGAGGGTATGACAGATGTGGAATTTTCTATCGAACTCGAACGAGCCGCACGTCAGCACGGCTCGTTGGGTATTTTCCGTATATTCGGCCGTTCCATGGAGATATATATGGGCAGTTTGTTGGCCGGAGATAATGCCGATAATCCTTCGCCTTACGACTTTGCTATGGGGGGCGCCGGTATCGAAGGTTCTTTGCCCGTAGGTTGCAATGGCACGCCTATACGTCCGGGGCAGACGGTAATGGTAGATATGAATGGTAATTTTACAGGGTACATGTCCGATCTTTCACGCGTATTCTCTGTCGGAGAAATTTCCCCATTGGCGCATAAAGCACATAATGTATCTATTCGCATTCAGCGGGCTGTAGAGGAGGCTGCCCGACCTGGAGTGTATGCATCTTCCTTATACAATATAGCATTGGAGATTGCGCAAGAAGAGGGACTTGAAACCTATTTTATGGGTCATCGGCAGAAGGCCGGATTTGTGGGACATGGCGTAGGTATAGAGGTCAATGAATTGCCGGTATTAGCTCCTCGTTCACGTGATATTCTGCAAGAGGGTATGACGATAGCATTGGAACCCAAATTTGTAATACCCGGGGTGGGTGCTGTCGGAGTAGAAAATACTTTTGTGGTTATGGCTTCGGGTATGGAACGCCTTACGCTCTGTCCCGAAGAAATTATACCTCTTGATAATTTTGTGGAATAAAAGATGGGCATTGAGTAATACCTGTCTTGTGGTGTGTAATTGATATATCGGTGGGGTAAAACTCTCATATAAACCGTACTCGTTGTAAAAAATATAGAAACAAGCTTGATATTTCTCGCTCGTTTATTCCTATATTTGTATTTTAGAACCTTATCTTATAGTATCATGAAAAAAATACTTTCTTTACTTTTACTTATTGTGCCGGTAGTAATGTCGTCGCAAGTACGAGAGGAAATTTATCTCGAAAAAGGTTGGCGTTTTATGCGTGGAGATGTTGCTGATGCTCAATGTGTGAATTTCGATGATAGCGCTTGGCAAGAAGTCTGTGTACCTCATGATTGGGCTATATATGGTCCATTCGACAAGAACATCGACATACAAGTGGTGGCTATAGAACAAAATGGAGAAAAAGTGGCTACCGAAAAGACCGGTCGTACCGGTGCATTGCCTTATATCGGAGTCGGATGGTATCGTACGACATTTGAAGCGCCTCAAGGTAAACATGTAACCCTTATGTTCGATGGCGCTATGAGTCGCCCTCATGTATATGTCAATGGACATAAAGTGGGAGAGTGGGGGTATGGATATACTCCATTCCATTTCGATATTACCGATTATTTGGTTGAAGGGAAAAACACTCTTGCTGTGCGCCTCGAAAATTTGGCAGAGAGTTCGCGTTGGTATCCGGGTGCAGGACTTTATCGCCCGGTGTCGCTTGTTGTGACCAACGAGGTGGCTGTAAGTATGTGGGGAACACGTGTCACAACTCCCAAAGTAGAGAGCGATAACGCATTGGTGCAAGTCGATGTGGAGATTGATAATCATACCGGTCGTACACTTGGTGTAACGACCGAAATCTTCGATAATAAAGGAACGTCTGTGGCTCGAGTTGAGAATCAAGAGGTCCTTTTTGATGGTACTTCACAAGCTCGTCTTACGGTGAAGAACCCGTCTTTGTGGTCGCCCGAGACTCCGACACTTTATACAGCGGTGGTAAAAGTATATGAGACCGGTAAGTTGAAAGATGAATATAAAACCCGATTCGGTATTAGAACGATTGATATAACTCCGGAAAAAGGTTTCGTTCTCAATGGAGTACCTCGCAAATTTAAGGGAGTGTGTCTGCACCACGATTTAGGCCCGTTGGGAGCTGCTATCAATAAAGCTGCTTTGCGTCGACAATTGCTCATTATGAAAGAAATGGGGTGTGACGCAATACGTACATCGCATAATATGCCGTCGCAGTGGCAGATGGATTTGTGTGATGAGTTGGGGGTGATGGTCATGGCCGAATCGTTTGATGAATGGGCCATCGCCAAGTGTAAGAATGGTTATAATCTTTTCTTTGATGAATGGGCCGAAAAAGATTTGGTAAATCTTATACGTTGTCATCGTAATCACCCTTCTATAGTGATGTGGAGTATTGGTAATGAAGTGCCCGAACAAAGTAATTCTCGCGGAGGCAGAGTTGCCAAATATTTACAAGATATTTGTCATCGTGAAGATCCTACGCGTACTGTCACCGTGGGTATGGATCGCCCCGACCATGCTATTAAAAATCAGTTTGCAGCCGTACTCGATGTTCCGGGACTTAACTATCGCTTGCATCGCTATGAGGATAGCTATAAGCGTATGCCACAGCAGTATATTTTGGGCTCGGAAACTGCTTCGACGATTAGTTCGAGAGGTGTATATAAATTCCCCGTAGAGCATACCAAGGGTGCGCAGTATGACGATACACAATGTTCATCGTATGACTTGGGTGCTTGCTCATGGTCCAATCTCCCCGATGACGATTGGGCATTTCAAGATGATAAGCCATGGGTTATAGGAGAGTTTGTGTGGACTGGATTTGATTATCTTGGAGAACCTACACCCTATGACGAAGTATGGCCTTCGCGTAGCTCATATTTCGGTATATGTGACCTTGCCGGTCTGCCCAAAGATCGGTATTATCTTTACCGCAGTCGTTGGAATACTGTTTCGCCGACGTTGCATCTGCTCCCACATTGGAATTGGACCGGTCGTGAAGGAGAAATAACTCCGGTCTATTGTTATACGTCATATCCCGAAGTCGAGTTGTTTGTCAATGGTGTATCGCAAGGTCGTCGTGTCAAGGATAGTAGCAAGCCATACGATCGTTATCGTATGCGTTGGAACGATGTAGTGTATCAGCCCGGAGTATTGAAAGCTGTGGCTTATGATATCGATGGAAAGGCTGTTGCCGAGAAAGAGATTCGTACAGCCGGAGCTCCGCACCATTTAGAACTTACAGCCGATAAAAATCTGCTTCAAGCCGATGGCTACGATATGGCATTTATTTCGGTGCAGGCAGTTGATAAAGACGGCAATCCATGTCCGCTTGCCGACAATCAATTACGTTTTACCGTGAAGGGGGCGGCGGTGTATCGTGCAGCTTGCAATGGTGATGCGACATCTACCGAAATATTTCACAAACCGACAATGAGCCTTTTCAACGGACAATTGGTAATATTGGTGCAATCGGTCGAAAGTCCCGGTGATATAACATTGACAGTAAGTGGAAAAGGATTGAAAACGGCTCGCATAAATCTTCAAAGCAAATAATTAATACAATCATGAAAAAGTATATTGTACTTGTACTATTGTGTGCAATGTTGCCGACTATTGCAGCGCAAGACCTTAACGTGGTGTTTATAGGTAATAGTATAACTCAAGGAGTGCGATTGTCCGACCCTTCGACCGAGGCACCTCCGGCACAGGCGGCATTATATTTGCAAGAACACATCAAAGGTGATGTCGAATTCCGTAATTGTGGACGAAGCGGAAGAACAACCCTCAATTTTCTGCCTGTGACCAATACGGAGTTTCCAAAAGTTGTGAGTGCCGCTGATGAATTGGCCGACAAAAAAGGTATATTGCTTTTTTCTATTATGTTGGGTACTAATGATAGCGCGGTGAGAGGCCCATTAGGAGCACCGGTACATACATCGGTATATTATACCAATATGCAGGCCATTATTGATGCTCTGTTTGAACGATATCCACAGGCATATGTCGTTTTGCATCGTCCTACGTGGTATAGTCTTAATACCTATAATTCATCTACATATCTGGAAGAAGGATTGAAACGCCTACAATCTTACTTCCCGATGCTCGATAAACTTGTAGAACATTATGATGATCGTCGTGAGGGACAGGTATTTCTCGGCGATACACTTGCTTTTGGGTTCTTCGAGAAGAATTATCTTACTCATCATACACCCGAGCAGGGACAAGCCGGTACTTTCTACCTCCACCCCAACAAAGATGGCGCAAAAGAATTGGGACGATATTGGGCACAAGCAATACTCGAATGTGTGTCTCGTAAAATGCGCAAGTGATTGGGTATAAACCTCCTTTTGAACGTATATATGATATAATTGCTTCGAAAAAATGAGATTCTTAATTACTGCTTTTACGGTGTTATGTTGCGGTATGTCGCTTGGAGCGCAGGAATGTGTGACATCAAGCGATAGCGCGTATATATTTTCGTACTTTACAAACAAAGATTCCAATACGCATGGTATGCATTATGCTTGGAGTATTGATGGCTATGAATGGAATGTTGTAGGTGCTCCGGCCGGATTCTTGCTTCCCGATGAGCAAAGCGATGCACCTCGGTTGCGTGATCCTTTTGTTTTACAGGGTCGTGATAGCTTGTGGCATTGTGTGTGGACTACCGGTTGGGAAACGCCGCACATAGGATATGCGTCGTCGGCCGACCTTATACATTGGTCTGCTCCTCGTCATATTCGGGTGATGGAGAGTGCCGGATATGAATCACGCAATTGCTGGGCTCCCGAAATTTTGTACGATGAGGAAAATGATAATTACCTTATTTTCTGGGCAAGTACA
Organism: Bacteroidales bacterium; assembly: GCA_045606385.1. Classification (GTDB taxonomy): domain Bacteria; phylum Bacteroidota; class Bacteroidia; order Bacteroidales; family UBA11471; genus Caccoplasma. The sequence goes on from JAZURX010000022.1 coordinate 24,025, forward strand.
ATAAAAGTCGACGGACATTGGCGGGTAGAGCCGGGGAAAAAATACGATAACCGCATGTATTATACGGTGACAAGCGATTTCGAAACGTTTGCACCGGCACGACCTTTTCTCGATTATGGCTATAATGTCATTGATGCAACAGTGCGACGAGTGGGCGATGCTTATTATATGATTTATAAAGACGAACGAGAACTGCCCGAGCCTCATAAATATTTGTTGGTAGCTACTTCTCAATCTGCGACAGGTCCGTATGTACCGCTTACCGGTGAGCCTTTTACGCCGGCCTGGGTCGAGGGACCTTCTTATATACAATTGTCCGATGGTTCATATATTTGTTACATGGACAATTATCGCAAGCACTTTTACAGTGCCATGACGACACATGATTTCATTACTTGGACACCATGTGAAAAAAAACTGAAAATGCCTTCGGGAGCAGCACACGGTGCTGTGCAGCGAGTGTCGATGTCGGTCGTGGAAAAGCTTTTGGAATATGTCAAAACAATACCATAAATATAATATTATGAAAATCAAATTTTGTTTAGCCACCTTATTTGCGGTGATGTGTATTACAATTTCGGCGCAACGGACGCTTACTGTGAATGTAAAACCGGGACAGGATATAAACCCCGATATGTATGGCGTATTTTTCGAAGACATTAACTTTGGTGCAGATGGCGGATTGTACGCCGAGATGATAAAGAATCGCTCTTTTGAGTTTGACTATCCCTTGATGGGCTGGCAACCTTTTGGCTATGTGTCGGTCGAAACCGATAATCCTGCTTTCTCTCGCAACCCGCGCTATGTGCGAGTGACTGATGGTGGAAAATTTAAGCAATCGGGATTACAGAATGATGGTTTTGTCGATGGTATGGCGGTGAAAAAAGATGCCGAATATCGTCTCGTCTTCTATGCTCGTGTACAAGAAGGAAAGTCGGCAAAGCTCAAATTTGAAATCATTACGGCAGCCAATAACGCGATGACGACAAAAGAAATAAATGTTACATCGCGTGAGTGGACCAAACATACACTGATGTTGAAAGCTGGAAAAACTGATGCTCATGCCCGTTTGCGTATGACATTAATTTCAAAAAGCATTGTAGATATAGATCATATATCACTCTTCCCTGTTGATACGTGGAAAGGTCGTGAAAACGGTTTGCGAAAAGATTTGGTGCAGGCGTTATATGATTTGCGCCCCGGTGTATTCAGATTCCCGGGAGGTTGTATTGTAGAAGGTACATCGCTTGAGACACGTTATCAGTGGAAACACACGGTAGGTGCTGTCGAGAATAGACCTTACAATGATAATCGATGGAATTACACTTTCCGACATAGACTTTATCCCGATTATTATCAAAGTTACGGATTAGGTTTCTATGAATATTTTATTCTTTGTGAAGACCTTGGAGCAGAACCACTTCCTGTCCTTAATTGCGGGCTTGGCTGTCAATATCAGATAGGCGATGCCGTACCTCTCGATGATTTGCAACCGTTTATACAAGATGCTATAGACTTGGTGGAGTTTGCCAACGGCGATACCTCTACTACTTGGGGCCGTTTGCGTGCTGAGATGGGACATCCGCAACCATTCAACCTCAAATATTTGGCAATCGGAAATGAACAATGGGATACTGTGTTTGTCGAACGTGAGGAGCTCTTTGTAAAGGCTATCCGTAAACATTGTCCCGATATATTGTTTGTTGGCTCGTCGGGTCCTTCGGCCGATGGCAAGCAATTCGATTATCTCTGGCCTGAGATGAAACGTTTAGATGTAGATTTAGTCGATGAGCACTATTACAAGTCTCCCGATTGGTTCTTTGCAAATGCTGCCCGTTACGACCAATACGATCGTAAAGGTCCGAAAGTTTATGCCGGTGAGTATGCGTCGCATCACAAGTCGCGCGAAAATAATTTCGAAGCGGCTCTTTCAGAGGCTGCTTTTCTTACAGGGGTTGAACGTAATGCCGATGTAGTGCGTCTTGCTACCTATGCACCGCTTTTTGCCCATGTCGATGCTTGGCAATGGCGTCCCGACCTTATCTGGTTCGACAATACCCGCGTTTTACTTTCGGCCAACTACTATGTGCAGCAATTGTATGCGCACAATAAGGGTACACATACATTGAAACTTACCGAGAACGGTAAAAATGTAACCGGAGAGAAAGGCTTATATGCAAGTGCGGTATATGACAAAAATGAAGGGTGTGTAATTGTGAAAATTGCAAACACATTGCCTTCGGAGCAAAAGGTCGATGTGCAATTTACCGGTTTAAAACGACGTATGAAACTAACCGATAATGCTTCGGTCGAAATGTTGCAGTCTGATGATATGACGGCAACCAATACATTCAAAAATCCCTATACCATTGTGCCGCAAAAAGCAAATGTACCGGTAAACGAGCGGTCGTGTACACTTACGTTGAAACCGCAGTCGTTTCAAGTTCTCAAATTTTTTATTGAAAATAAATAGTATTAATATATGAAACGAATTACATTATTATCACTTTTCGTCGTTTGCGTGACATCTTTGATGGCGCAGGCAGTAAATATTACCGTACATTCATCGCAGGGTGCACAGAAAATCAGTAAGCATATCTATGGCCAATTTGCCGAACATCTTGGCACTTGCATTTATGGCGGATTATGGGTAGGAGAGGATTCTCCCATACCCAATACACGAGGGTATCGCACCGATGTGCTTGAGGCGTTGAAACGGTTACAGATTCCCAACCTTCGTTGGCCGGGAGGCTGTTTCGCTGATGAATATCATTGGATGGACGGTATAGGTCCGCGCGAGAATCGTCCTAAAATGTGTAACAACAATTGGGGCGGTCTTATTGAAGACAATAGTTTCGGTACTCATGAATTTCTCGACTTGTGCGAGATACTCGGCTGCGAACCATATGTAAGCATGAATGTAGGTAGCGGTACTGTGGAAGAGATGGCCAAATGGGTGGAATATATGACTTCAGATGGAGATACTCCTATGGCTAAATTACGTCGTCAAAATGGTCGCGATAAAGCATGGAAGGTCCGTTTTATCGGCGTGGGTAATGAAAGTTGGGGTTGCGGTGGAAATATGCGCCCCGAGTATTATGCCGACTTATATCGTCGCTATGCCACATATTGTCGCAATTATGATGGCAATCGACTTTACAAAATAGCCAGCGGTGCCAGCGAGTATGACTTGAAATGGACCGAAACTCTTATGAAACAGGTGGGCACTCGCATGAATGGTTTATCGTTGCATTACTATACCGTAACCGGTTGGAGTGGTCGTAAAGGTGATGCAGTGAATTTCGATAATGAAGATTTCTATTGGACCATGGGTAAATGTCTCGATATTGAAAATGCTATTCAGCAGCATATCGCCATCATGGATAAGTATGATGCCAAGAAACGTATCGGACTTATGGTCGATGAGTGGGGTACATGGTGGGAGCCCGAGCCCGGTACGCAGTTATATCAGCAAAATACCTTGCGTGATGCATTTGTTGCGGCACTTACGTTCAACGTGTTCCACAAATATACCGACCGTATACGTATGGCCAACATTGCGCAGATTGTCAATGTGTTGCAGTCGATGATATTGACGAAAGATGACAAAATGGTACTCACGCCTACCTATTATGTATTTGAAATGTATAAACCACACCAAGATGCAACCTATTTACCTCTCGATATCGATACGCCTACCCGTGAAGTGCGTGGCAATCGAGTAGTGCCTATGGTAAGTGCGTCGGCATCGCGCGACGATGCGGGGCTCATGCATATTTCATTGGCCAATATCGATGTGGATAAAGCTCAGAAGGTACGTATCACACTTGATGATGCAAAGGCTGTATCGGTTTCGGGTGCAATTCTTACCTCTAAGAAGATTACCGATCTTAATACGTTTGACAGACCCGACAAAATCAAACCTGAGGTCTTCAAAGGAGCTCGTGTGGCAAAAGATGGAGCTTTGGAGGTTGTTTTGCCCGCACATTCTATTGTGATGCTCGAGGTGAAATAAACCTTTTGGGTCGATTTGCATAATTCTTTCGAAATCCCTACCTTTGTCGCAATTATATCGATAGAGGTAGGGATTTTTCGCCTCTAAAAATTTTTCCTATGAAAACACGCAACCTCTCACTTTTTTTTACTTTTATAGCATGGGCTGCTATTACTGTATCGGTTTGTGCCGATGTGAAACTACCCGCTGTTTTTTCCGACAATATGGTGCTACAGCAGAAGGCTCGCGTAAATGTTTGGGGTAAAGCCGATGCCGGTGAAAAAATCATCATCACTACATCGTGGAGTCGTAAAAAACAGAAGACTATTGCCGACTCTGACGGTTGTTGGTCTATCACTATATCTACCCCTAAGGCATCTTCTAATGCTGAGAGTATGGCTATTATTGGCAAGAATAGGTTGGTAATCAACAACATACTTATTGGTGAGGTGTGGGTATGCTCGGGACAATCAAATATGGAGTTCCCTGTCGATGTCGATAAGACAAGCCGTTGGAAGACAGCGATGACCACGGTAAAAGAAGAACTTAAAAATGCAGATTATCCATCTATCAGACTTTTTCGGGTAGAGCATCAGTTGGCACCCGAAGCTCCATTGTATGATTGTGTCGGACAATGGGAGGTGTGTACACCTGCCACAGCTGCAAAATTTTCTGCGATAGGATTTGTTTTTGGCCGTAAAATCCATAATGAGACCAAACTGCCTGTCGGTATGATACAATCGACGTGGGGCGGTACTCATGCTGAATCGTGGATAAAAAGTGAGGCTATGCAAGGTGCATATTATGATGCTCTTCGCATCGAACAGAAGCGTGTGATCAATGCAATGCCAGCGGAGAAAGCCCGCTATAATCGAGAGATGGAGTTGTATAATACTGCCAAAGCCATTAATCCCGATACGGTATTGAAGACTCCGGCCAAAGCCAAAAAACTGAACGATAATCTGCGAATGTCGACCCTATGGAACGGTATGATAAATCCTATATTGCCTTATACGATGCGTGGCGTTATTTGGTATCAAGGCGAGAGTAACAACAACCGTTCGGCCGATTATCAAGCCGTATTTACCGATCTTATACATAGTTGGCGTACCGAGTGGAAGCAAGGTGACTTTCCATTCTATTTTGTGCAGATAGCGCCCTATTATAAGCAACGCCCGCTATTACGCGAAGGACAGTTGCGCACCATGCAGACAGTAGATAATACCGGTATGGCTGTCATTACCGATGCCGGCGATTCTACCGATATACATCCCCGTAACAAACTTATCCCGGGCGAGCGATTGGCTGCTTGGGCTTTGGCGCATGAGTATGATAAAGATGTACCTTACATGGGACCTGTATACAAAGGTATGACCGTCGAAGGGCGCAGTGCCGTATTGTCGTTCGATTATGTGGGTGGCGGATTATGTGCTCATGGGGCCGTTCTCAACGGTTTTGTGGTTGCAGGAAGTGACGGAGTTTTCTATAAAGCCAATGCCGACATATGCGGTGATAAGGTATATGTGTCGGCACCCGAGGTGGCTCACCCGGTGGCTGTCCGTTATGGTTGGGGTAAATTCTTCCGAGTGAATCTCTTCAATAAGGAAGGATTTCCGGCCACGCCTTTCCGTACGGATGATTGGATATTAAATGACTAAAAAATAGGAATCTACATGAAACGTAAAATTACTTTGTCTCTCATCTCTATAGTGTGTTTATTGCCACTATACGCTCAAAAAATGTCTGTGGAGTTTGCCGAGTCGGAAATGTCCCGATTCCCTCAAGCTTGGCAACTTGACCACGGAAAACGTCTCTTTTTCGGTTATGCGCAAGGGGTGGGTTGTTGTGCCATGCTCGATATGTGGCACTATACCGGCGATGATAAATATTACAACTATGTGGCGCAGTGGGCCGATACCCTTATTAATGAAAAAGGAGAAATTCATCTCTATGAGATGGCAGATTATAATCTCGACTTTATCAACTCGGGAAAGGTGCTGTTTGATATATATGCACAGACCGGTGATGAACGGTACAAAAAGGCAATGGACGTCTTGGCACGACAACTTGCCCGTCAGCCCCGTACGCATGAAGGCGTGTTTTGGCACAAACTTATATATCCGTATCAAATATGGCTCGACGGCCTCTATATGGCTTCCCCGTTCTTGGCTCGTTATGGAGCAACTTTCGGTAAACCCGAGTTGATAGACGATGCCGTGAAACAGTTCCTTATCTGTGCCCGTCGCACATACGATAGTCGCACCGGATTGTATTATCATGCCTATGACGAAAGTCGCAACCAGCGGTGGGCCGACCCTGTGACCGGCCGTTCGCCCAATTTTTGGGGACGCAGTGTCGGTTGGTGGTTTATGGCGTTAGTCGATGTGCTCGATTATGTACCAGAAACGCACCCGCGTCGTGCCGACCTTATGACCATGATAAAAGGGCTTGCAGTTTCATTGCCCGAGTATCAAGATAAGGATGGATTATGGTATCAGGTGCTTGATCAGATAGAGCGCGAAGGTAATTTCCCCGAGGCCTCTGTAACTTCTATGTTTATGTATGCCATAGCCAAGGCGGTAAACAAAGGTTATATCGATGAAAGTTATATAGAGGTGGCACAGGAAGCCTACAATGGATTGCGCAAAGTTCTTCTCAAAAAGAATAAAGATAAAACGTGGTCGCTTACCCGATGTTGTGCCGTAGGAGGTCTTGGCGGGTCGGGTAAATATCGCGATGGTTCGTTCAATTATTATGTAAATGAACGCATGCGAGACAATGATGCAAAAGCTACCGGACCATTCATTATGGGGTGTATTCAACTCGAGAAATATGCCGAGCGAAAGGCTGCTGAAAAGTAGTCGACCGGAGTTTTGTGTATAGTAAAATCAATCACGGAATAGCTTTTTGGGAAGGTACAATCAAAATTAATAGTTTAATTATCAAAATAGTTATTGTGAACGCGCCTAAAAAGCTATTCCTTTGTATTTGGTTTTATGATAAGAAAACTGTGAATAAAATAATTGAAAAACACTAACTACAAATAAACAAAGTATTATGAGAAAATTTACTCTTTTAGTTGCAGCCGCGCTTGTTTCTGCCGGCGTTTCTGCTCAAATTGTTCAAAAATGGGCGGGTTACAACGACCCCGATGCCGCAGGTCTGTTCTTCCCGTGGAATACCACTTTCCCTGCATTTGTTCTCGAAAATGAAAGTGTTGTTGATGATTTTGCCGACTCTTTCAAAGCCGGTAATATTGCATTGTTCAGTGACGAAGTAGAACCTGCTCTCGGTGCTGAATTTCTTGATACTCTTGCTACCACTAAACCGACTATCACCGTGTCGGCTGTAGATGTAGCCGGTGTTACCGTAAACAATAGCAAAATTACTTTCACATTTGCTCCTGCTGATGATGTAGCCGCATTTACCTCTGCTGCAGAAACTGCCGTTCTTCTAAAAGAGGGTAATGGAACTCTCTATACCGATGTGGCAAATAATCTCCCCGGCGGTACCGTTATTAAAGATGGTGTGGTGGCTCGTAAATCAAAAAGCGCTGCTTCTACCCCTGTTTTTGGTAAAAAGGTCGTAGCTCAAGGTAATGCAACAATCGATCTCGGAAATCTTGGTAGTGACTACGCTTCATTTGCCGCAGATATTGAAATCACCGAAGGTTCTACTCTCAATATGTATGCTTCTCGTTATACTTATTGGACTGCCGATACCAATACTTACGTAACAGGTTCCGGTACATTCAATCTCTATGCTCGTGGTGAACGTCTATTCTTCGGCGGATCAAAAGCTGCCAATCCTGTTTATTTCTCAGGATTCTCGGGTAAACTCAATATTTTGAAAGATCCCGAAGCAACCGGTGCAGGTTTCTATGGTCCTATCTTCCCGGCTAATACCCCCAAAGGAACCTCTGCATCGAAAGCATTCTATGCAAAACTCGATGGTGACTCACTCCTCTATAATGTATGGAGCACCGACAAAGTGCTGCTCGACAGCCTCTTCTACGATATGCGCGGTGTTGAAGTATATGTAGGCCCCGGTGCAGCTGTGGCTTGTGAAAGTGCCGGTGGCGCTCCCAACGTGGCTATGGTTGCTATGAAAAACTTGAACGTAGACAGACAAGGTATTCTTGCCGGTTACTATAAAGACTCTAACCCCCAGTTGGTTATTCTCTATGGTCGTGATGACAAAGATAATTATATCGATGGAGCTATTACTGCTTATACCAAAGGTGTATCTCCCTACAAAGAAGACGGTGTGGGCCTTATCAAAGAAGGTAAAGGTACCACTTATATCACCGCTCAAGACAACCAAATATACCTGGGTATTGAAGTGTGGGACGGTCGCGTTCTCTTCAATAATGGTAACCAAGAAACTACTACCGCTACCGGTGCCAACAAAGTATCAAGCAGCAACGTGGTAACCTGTCGTCCTACCGGTACTATCGGCGGTTTTGGTACTATCGGTGGTCACACTGCTGTGTATGGTACCTTGCAACCGGGTAGCAATGCTGTAGGTACTCTCCGTATCGACGGTACATACGCTAAGATCGCTTACCAAAACGATGAAAAGAAAGGTATCTATTCTGAAGCTACCGGTACCCCCGCCACAAGATCTGCAGGCTCGGCCGCGAACCTTCTTCTCTACAAAGATGCGACTATCGAAATGGAGATTATCAATGCCGAAAAACATGACCAAATCTTAGTTCAAAACGAAGTTCGTTTGTTCAATGATGATGTTGACGGACAAGTTAATATCAAACTCTCTCCGCGCGACAATTGGTCGGTAAATGCAGGTGACTCTATCCTCCTTATCCAGTCTAAATCGGCTCGTACTTATATCGACGGCAAAGAACTCGCTGCATGTTTCAATATGACCGCCGAAGGATTTGGTGCTGCAACCTTTGCACCCGCAGTCGTATTTACTCCTGCTGTTTATGACACTACCTATGTAATGAACGAAGAGACTTTCGAAGAAGAACCGGTTTATACCCTCGTGTCTGAGTCTGATTTCAAAGTATATGCAGTTGTTACTGCTGCCGGTAATGGTTCTGCCGAACCTGATGCTATCGAAAGTGTTGAGGCTGAATCTCTCGTTGTTGCCCAAACCGGTAATGTGCTTTCTGTAAGTGGTGTTGAAGCTCCCGCTGTTGAGGTTTACACCATCGCCGGAGTACAAGTTGCGACTGTTCCTGTTGTTGCCGGCGAAGCCGTGGTTACACTTCCCGCTCACGGTACTTACGTAGTAAAAGCCGGTAAAGCATCTAAAGTAGTTCTTTACTAGGATTCTTCATACCATACTATATAGCAAGCGACGCATTATGTGTCGCTTGCTTTTTTTATGAAAATATTTCAGCCGATTGATTTTGTTTTTGAAAAAATCATAAAAATAAGTTTTAGTATCATTTTATATAATGGTAAGCTTATTGATAATGTGTTATTTTGCATCATGAATAGTATGCCTTTTTGAACCGTGAAAAACCTATACACTATTTAGTGAGTGGTCTATCGCTTGTTTATAAAGGCTTAAGTAGTTGAATAATATTAATTATAGATAAACCAAAAAAAATATATTCATGAAAAAATTTTTATTTGTTGTCGCTTTGGCAATTACGTCGGTAGTTTCAGCATCTGCCGATGGTCTGTTGGCTTTCCCCGGCGCTGAGGGTTATGGGCGTTTTGCTCGTGGCGCCCGTGCAGGAGCTAATCCTACCGTGTATCATGTTACCAACTTGAAAGACTCGGGTAAGGGTTCGTTGCGCGATGCTGTTAGTCAACCTAACCGTGTTATCGTATTTGATGTATCCGGTATTATACATCTCGAAAGTCAGTTGGTTTTCTCCAAAAATCTGACAATCGCCGGACAGACAGCCCCAGGTAATGGTATCGTTATCTATGGAGAACGGACATCATTCTCAGCGGCCAGTGATGTTATTGTGCGTTATTTGCGTATCCGCATGGGTATCGGAGGTAATGGGCAAAAAGATGCTACAGGTGCTTCAAACGGAACCAATATGATATTCGACCATTGCTCGGTAACTTGGGGGCGTGATGAGACTTTCTCTATCAACCCCGATGGTAAAGGCGATCTTGGAAATATCACCATTCAAAATTCAATTATCGGACAGGGTCTCTCTCCTCACTCTGCCGGTGGTCTTATACAGTGTTGGGACGGTGGTGTGACTCTCTTCCGTAACCTTTATATCGATAACAAAACCCGTAATCCTAAAACCAAAGGTATCAACCAATATATCAACAACGTGGTATACAACTGGGGTAGCGGCGGTGCTTACATCGCCGGTGGTGATTCCGAAGGTAAATCTTGGGCCGATGTAGAATATAACCTCTTCATGCGCGGACCTCTTTCGGGTGGTACCGGTATAGGTGGTGGAAACACACTATTTGCCGCCTACCTCAATGGCAATAAAAATGACTTGAATTGCGATGGTGTTTACAATAGCGTAGATATGACAGATGCAAGCTATGGAACCCTTACCATTGCGCGCAGTCTCGAAGAATTGGCACAAGTTGATGGTTATCCTACCGATAATCCTCATCCGGTAATTAAGGCGATGATACCTTCGGCCGATGATGCTTTTGCGTGGGTGCTCGATAGTGTAGGTGCGATTCTCCCCGGTCGCGATGAAGTAGACGAATATCTTATCAATGAGGTAAAAACTTATGGTAAAAAAGGTGTTATCATTACCGATGAAAGCGCGTTGGGCTTGGTCAATAAGGTAGGCCATTTCTATGCCGCGCCGAAACCTCTTGATAGTGATAATGATGGTATGCCCGATGCATGGGAAACAGCAAATGGTTTGAATCCTAACGATGCTTCGGATAATGTGAAATATGCCGATAACGGCTATCTCAATATCGAGAACTATATCAACAGCATCGATACCCCCCTTGATTATGTAAAATATCCTGTCGATGTGGTATTGCAAACCTTGGGTACCGATTCGGCTACTATCAAATTTGGCTGCTATGAATCCGATCCTACTGCGAAAATCGTTGTGGAAATAACTCCCGATAGTCTCGAAAACTATACCTTGGTTTCGAATTTGGATGTTGTCGCTACCGAAGCAGTGATAAAAGGTCTTACCCCAAAAACCACATATACCGTTCGTTTGAAAACCGTAACCGATAAAATGACTTCGGAGCCGGTATATTTGCAATTAACTACTAAAGGTGAGCCGGGAGCACCTGACCCATCGACGAATCCGTATCCCGCAAATGGAGAGAAGATAACCGATTATACTACGGTTTCTCTTTCGTTTTCGAATACAACTGCCGGGCGTCCTCAATTCTTTGTTTATATGGGTACTTCCCCCGAATCGCTCGACTCGATAGGTTCGACACGTGCTAAGTCTTACACTGTTGCCGTAGAACAGAATACAACTTACTATTGGCGTATCGATGGATCTAATAACTTTGGACGCACTATCGGCGATGTGTGGAGTTTTACTACAGGGACAGAACCCGTAAGAGTAAAAGTTGCCTATTTTGACTTTAATGAATCGACCGGTTCGACCGCGGTAAATGTGCCTTCTGATGAAGAAATCATCGCCAATGATGCGAACACAAATGCCTCCTTCGTCCCCGAGTGGACCGACGGTAAAATCAATGGAGCCATTACATTTACCGGTGCTTCTACAACCGATGCTATGATTGTTCCTTGCTATGATGAGATAAACTTTGCCGATGGTGCGTTCTCGTATGAATTGTGGTTCAAATCGACCTCTGCAAGCAGCTCTCAAAGCCGTTACTTGTTGCACAAAGGAAGCCATGTCGCATCATCGACAGCAAGCGGTAAATGGTTTGGTCTCGAATATAAGAACGGTGAGTTGTATTTTGCCGTCGACGATGACGTGACAAAATCGGTAATCAATTTCAGTGCTACCTCTTGTTTCGATGGTAAGTGGCATCATGTCGTGGCTGTTCGTGACGTTGAAAATGCAAAATTGTTGATTTATCTCGATGGCGCATTGAAAACAACGGGTGATGATAAAACAGGCTCGATTGCAGCTGATGAACCCTTGATTATCGGTAATTGTAATGTCAATTTCGATTCACCTTTTGTAGGCTCTATCGATGAGTTGACTTTGTACAATGAAGCTCTCACCGCTGTAGAGGTTGCCGCTCGTTATCAACAAGGTCTGTCTTCGGCTGTAAAAGATGTGGAAAATGACATTCTTGGAAGTGAGATGGTTGTATCGCCTTCTTCATTTGACAAGCAATTTACAATATCATTACCTCAAGTCGTGTCGGGCTCTGTAATAGTGGAATTGTTTAATCTTGCCGGTGCACTTGTTTATTCGACTACTTGTGTTGCCGAACAAGGCGTATTGACTGTTGACGGACTCGAAACTCTTGCCGCAGGTGCATATACTTGCTCTGTAACAGTAGATGCTACGGTTTATACCGCACGTGTAATTAAATACTAAAATTGACAGATAAAAGGAGATGCCGACAACATATAGGTGTCTCCTTTTTTTATTCTTAAGTATGAAAAAAACTATCATCACATTGTGTGCGATTTTTGCCATGTATGGCATTGGAACGTTCGATGCTTCGGCAAAAAAGGATAAAAAAGCAAAAACGGCTGTTTTTGTTATCGGTGATTCGACCGTAAAAAACGGCAAAGGTAAGGGCGACCGTGGCCAATGGGGCTGGGGAAGTTTCATCCGAGCGTTTTTTGATGAATCAAAGGCCGAAGTGCATAACCATGCCATTGGAGGACGCAGCAGTCGTACCTTTATTACCGAAGGTAGATGGACTCTTGTGCTCGATTCCTTGAAGAAAGGTGATTATGTGTTGATACAGTTCGGACACAATGATGGAGGTGAGTTATTTACGGGGAATCGTCCTCGTGCATCGCTCAAAGGTGTCGGTGATGAAGATACCACCGGTATTGTGGAAATGACTGGTAAACAAGAGACCGTAACGACCTATGGCGCATATCTTCGTAAGTATGTACGGGAAGCGAAGGCCAAAGGTGCACATCCTATTCTTTGTACCCTGATACCCCGCAACCGTTGGAAAGATGGTAAAGTGATGCGCGATGACCGCCATGCTGTATGGGCGCGTCAAGTGGCCGCCGAAGAAAATGTACCTTGTATCGATCTCAATACACTTATAGCCGATATTTATGATGAGATGGGGCAGGAGACAGTAAAATCATGTTTTACCGAGGCCGATTGGACACATACATCTGAGCAAGGGGCTCGAATTAATGCCCGAGTTATTGTTGAACAGATAAAATCTATGCCTAAGTGTAAACTCAAAAAGAGTTTGAAATAAAAATCAACTACTATGGCATAGATGGATATATCGACGAGAGTGTCAGATGTTTTTGAATCATTGACACTCTCGTTTTGCATTTATTTATCATTGGTGGCAAAATATTCTAAAAAAATAGCGTATCTTTGACTAATTGTGCTTAGATGTGAAAATTAATATTGAAACCTATGAAAAACAAACGCTTTATATTCTTTCTCTTTTCATTGCTGCTTGCAATACAAATATTGTCGGCTCAGGAGACTCGTCGTGTATATTTGTCAGGAACGGGTTATGGAAATACCGTAAAATGGGATTTTTATTGTACCGAAGGCCGAAATAGTGGTAAATGGAGAAAAATAGAGGTCCCGTCTCAATGGGAATTACAAGGATTTGGAGAGTATACTTATGGCCGTTGGTATAAGGATAAGGATCGTAACTCGGGTATGGTTCAGCACCTTAAAAAACCAAGCAGCGAACAAGGTATATATAGACACACATTTTCTGTACCTAAATACCTGCGAGGTAATCGGGTGTCATTGGTTTTTGATGGCGTGATGACCGATGCCGAGGTTATGCTCAATGGTCGTTCGGTCGGAGATGTGCACCAAGGTGCATTTTATCGTTTTTCTTACGATGTTACCGATTTGCTCAACTATGGTAAAAAGAATGTACTCGAAGTAACTGTGAGTAAGCATTCGAGCAATAAGTCGGTAAATAATGCCGAACGAAAGGCTGATTGGTGGCTCTTTGGTGGTATATATCGACCTGTATATCTCGAAGTGAAACCACAGACTCAAATTGAGCGTACTGCTATAGATGCTCGTGCCGACGGCTCATTTGTTGCCGATGTGTATGTGTCGGGTGTCGACGACAATACTGTTTTGCGGGCAACTCTCGCTTCGTTGTCGACAGACGGAACACTTCCCGGAGAAATCTTTGTATCGGTTGCTAAAGGCGATTCATTGGTTCGACTTTCGGGAAAATGGAAAGATATAAAATCTTGGAATCCAGAATCTCCAAATATGTATGTGATGACTCTCGACTTGCGTTCCGAAGATGGTGTAATATTGCATCGTCATCGCGAACTTGTAGGTTTTCGAACGGTCGAATTACGTCCGCAAGACGGATTGTATGTCAATGATGTAAAAGTACAGCTCAAAGGTATCAATCGACATTCATTTTGGCCCGATGCCGGTCGTACTACCAACAAAAAGATAAGTATCGATGATGTGAAACTCATCAAGGAGATGAATATGAATGCAGTCAGATGTCATTATCCTCCCGATGAGCATTTTCTTGATGTGTGCGACTCTCTTGGGTTGTTCTTTATTGATGAGTTGGCCGGGTGGCAAAATTCGTACGATACAAAAGTCGGAGCTAAACTCTTGGCCGAAATGGTGACTCGAGATGTAAATCATCCATGCGTCATTATTTGGAGCAACGGAAATGAGGGAGGGTGGAATAAGAAACTCGATAATCTTTTTGCCAAGTATGATCCCCAAAAGCGTCATGTAATACATCCTTGGGCCGATTTTAATGACCTCGATACCCATCATTATCCGGCATTCCTTACGGGTGTTGCACGTTTTACCAACGGATATAGGTTGTTTATGCCTACCGAGTTTATGCATGGAATGTATGATCAGGGTCATGGTGCGGGATTGGAAGATTTCTGGAATAACTATAAATCACACCCGCTTTTTGTCGGCGGATTTATGTGGGACTTTTGTGATAATGCTGTGCGCCGTACCGATTGGGAAAAGGGGCTCGACTCTGATGGATTTAATGCGCCCGATGGTATTCTCGGCCCCTATCGTGAGAAAGAAGGAAGTTATTATACTGTAAGAGATATATGGGCACCTATACAGATTGAAAAATTCTTTATTACCCCATCATTCAAGGGCAAATTTAAAGTCTCAAACGAGTATTTATATACCTCATTGGCCGATTGCCGTATGGTGTATGCAGTATATAAGATTGCTTCTCCGTTGGAAGGTGTTGCCGGGCAGACTAAAATTGCTGAAGGAGCAGTGGATTTGCCGAGTCTTGAACCTGGAGAGCAAGGATATGCCCGAATGACATTGCCCGATGATTTTTTCGATGCCGATGTGTTGGAACTTACGGCCTATCACCCCGATGGTACCCCCATGTGTACCCGTACGTGGAACATTGGTTATGCGCAAGATTATTGGAAACGACACCGTGTTGAAAATATTGGCGACAATGTGGCTCGGTATAGCGAAACGGAGACATCGGTAATGCTTTCTGCTGCTGATGTGAAAGTCGCTTTCGATAAAACTACCGGATATATTGCGGAAGTGAAAAGTGGGGAAAAACTACTCTCATTTGCCAACGGACCTGTACCTGTAGGAATGGTGGCAACTGTCAAAAGTTGTGCACTTCGTATGGAAAATTCGGCCGCGGTATTTACAGTCAAGTATAACGGTAATATCGATTCGATTGTGTGGCGTATGTCGCCCGATGGCCTGCTCGATATGGACGTATTGATGCTCAATCGCTCTCGTCTCGGTGGCGGTCTCGATGATGCGGCAAGTTACGACAACATCACCAATCTCGGAGTAACATTTTCCTATCCTGAAAACGTAGTCACCGGAATGAAATGGATGGGGGCCGGGCCATATCGTGTATGGAAAAATCGTTTGCGCGGGGCGAATGTGGGAATGTGGGAGAAAGCCTATAATAATACGATAACAGGAGAAGGTTTTGAATCGCTTGTGTATCCCGAGTTTAAGGGGTATCATGCCAACCTATATTGGGCTACGATACAGAGTGACGAGCAAGATTTTACAGTATATGCCGCATCTGACGGAGTATATCTGCGTATGCTTACTCCCGAAGAACCGAAGCACCGACAAGGCTCGTCGCGTACTATGCCGGCATTCCCTGCAGGAGATATTTCTTTCTTGGTGGAAATTCCCGGTATCAGATGTTTCAAGCCGATATCGCAGCATGGCCCTAAAAGTCAGCCCGGAACTATTCGTATAAAATCGGGCGATGAGGGTATACGTATGATTGTCGGTTTCGATTTCAGAAAAAAATAATATTATAATATCAGTCATACAATGAAAAGTAGAATTATAAAAATACTTGTTTGTGTAGGTGGTATGCTGGCTGTTTCGGAGATGGTCAATGCGCAGTTTCCCGCGTGGCCCGAAGTAGAAATCGTAGCAAAGCCCGGAGCACGTTGGTGGTGGCTTGGCAGTGCTGTCGATAGTGCAAATATTACCTATAATATGACCAAGTATGCTTGTGCGGGAATAGGAACACTCGAAATTACTCCTATATATGGTGTAAAAAATAATGAAGCCAATGATATAGAATATTTGTCACCTCGTTGGATGCAAATGTATTCTCATGTCTATAACGAAGGAAAGCGTCTCGGTATCAATATTGATATGAATGGAGGAACTGGGTGGCCGTTTGGAGGACCGGAAGTGAGTGTTGAAGATGCTGCCTCCAAAGTAATCTTCCAAAAATATCATTTATCGAGAGGACAGAAATTGACAGAACCAATAGTTGTCAATGATAAAAAACAAAAAGATGTGGCCTATCTTTCGCGTCTTATGGCTTACACTAAGACGGGGAAATGCATAGATGTTACTGCACGTGTCGATAAGACCACGGGAAATCTTGAATGGATAGCACCAGCAACCGATGATTGTGAGTTGGTTGCCGTTTTTGTAGGAAAGACATTCCAAAAAGTAAAACGGGCTGCACCCGGTGGCGAAGGTTATGTAATGAATCATTTCTCCAAAAATACGGTGGCAAAATATTTCAAGCGATTTGATCAGGCTTTTGCTAATACCAAGTCGCCATGGCCTATGACATTCTTCAATGATTCGTATGAAGTGTATGGTGCAGATTGGACTCCCGACCTATTTGAGCAGTTTGCCCGTAGACGTGGCTATAAACTCGAAAATCATTTGTTGACCTTTATAGGGGAAAAATGTGATGAACGTGCCCGCCTTATATCCGATTATAGAGAGACAATAGCCGAGTTGCTCGAAGAGAATTTTACTCGACAATGGACCGAATGGGCGCACAAGCATGGCGCGTTGACCCGTAATCAAGCTCATGGTTCACCCGGCAATCTCATAGACCTATATGCAACGGTCGATATTCCAGAGTGTGAAGGATTCGGTATTACCAACTTTAATATCAAAGGATTGCGTCGCGACTCGGTGACAAAGGCCAATGATTCGGATTTTTCAATGCTTAAATATGCTTCGTCGGGAGCACATATCGCAGGAAAGCCCTACGTTTCGTCGGAGACATTTACCTGGCTTACCGAACATTTTCGCACATCGCTCTCGCAATGTAAGCCCGATGTGGATTTGATGTTTGCAGCCGGTGTAAACCATATGTTTTTCCACGGAACTCCATACTCTCCTCGTGAAGCAGAATGGCCCGGGTGGCTGTTTTATGCGTCGATTAATATGTCGCCTACAAACACGATATGGCGTGACGCTTCAGAACTGTTTACCTATATAACTCGATGTCAGTCGTTTTTGCAAATGGGAACACCCGATAATGATTTTCTGGTATATCTTCCGGTGTATGATATGTGGTATGAACACCAAGGTCGGGGGTTAGGATTGTCGTTCGACATACACGGTATGGCCAAGCGAGCACCTCATTTTATAGGAGTGGTGAATGAAATCACAAATTCGGGATACGATGTCGACTATATCTCCGATGATTTCGTCCGAACGACACGTTGCAGTAATGGAAAATTACTTACCTCGGGGGGGGCGGCTTATAAAGCGATAATTTTACCGGCGGTAAAATTAATGCCGGAAGATGTTTTGAAACATCTCCTTGCATTGGCAAAGCAGGGTGCTACACTCGTTTTTGTCGATAATTATCCGCAAGATGTGCCGGGATATACCTCTCTCGAAGAACGTCGCAAATCGTTTGCGAAAATATCTCAACAACTGCCCGTGATTGAGAATTTTGATAATGAGAAAGTGCTGGTTTACGGTAAGGGGCGTATAATAACAGGCAGTAATTATGCACGTGTACTCCAATTGACCGGCGTTGAAAGTGAGGAAATAAAAACAAAATATGGTGCATACTTTATACGTCGCAACAACGACAACGGCCATCATTACTTTATTGCCTCATTGCAAAACAAAGGTATAGAGGGCTGGGTTACACCGGCTGTCGACGGAAATTCGGTTGCTATATACGATCCTGTATCGGGTCGCTCGGGTATGGCGGCTATACGCCGTATCGATGGAAAATTGCAATATTATTTACAATTGAAATCGGGCGAGTCGGCCATCGTAGTTGTGAATGATACCAAAATCGATGCATCTCCATGGAAATATTACGATGCACAGCCTGTGAGCTTGTCGCTTGATAGGGGTTGGACGTTGGAATTTGTGGAGAGTACCCCTCATATCGAAGGCGCTTTTGCGATTGATACTTTGGGCTCATGGACAGAACTCATGGTGCCCGAGGCTAAAGTCAATAGTGGTGTGGCATGTTATAAAAATACGTTTATACTGCCTGATATGGAGGCCGATGAGTGGATTCTCGACCTCGGTGATGTGCGTGAAAGTGCCCGAGTAGCCATCAATGGTAATGAGGTGGCAACATTGTGGTCAGTGCCTTTTGCGACCTATGTCAAGGCATATCTTCAAAAAGGTGAAAACACTATTGAAGTAGAGGTTACTAATCTGCCGGCAAACCGCATTGCCGAATATGACCGTCGAGGAATTGAGTGGCGCCGATTCAAAGATGCCAATATCAACAATCTCGGATACAAAAAAGGAAAATACGGACATTGGGCACCTATTCATAGTGGCTTACTTGGTCCGGTGCGTCTTATCCCCGTTTCCCATAAACAATTGAAATAATTATAACATAATATATCAAATATCAAAAATGAAGAGACACAATTATTTGCTTGCAATAGCATGCTTTTGCGTTCTTTGCGCTTGTCAATCTCCTGCCGATAAATATGCGGCATTGTATGAAAATTTACCTTTTGAAATGCCTGTTGTTAAGGCTCCGACATTCCCCGATTATTCGGTTTGTTTGAAGGATTTCGGCGCTATCGGTAATGGCGAATTTCTGTGTACTGAGGCGTTTGCCAATGCTATCGATGCTCTCGACCAAAAAGGTGGTGGGCATCTTATAGTACCTGCCGGCGTGTGGTTTACAGGGCCGATTGTGTTGAAGAGTAATATCGACTTGCACCTCGAAAAAGGGGCTGTGATACTATTCTCTCCCGATGTTGATTTGTATCCACTTGTAGAAACTGTGTTTGAAGGGCTTGATACCCGCCGTTGTCAGTCGCCTATTTCGGGCCGTAATCTCGAGAATGTGGCAATTACAGGCGAAGGAGCCATAGATGGTAATGGCCATTATTGGCGTCCGTTGAAAAAAGAAAAAGTGACTGAGAAACAATGGAAAGAGGCAACAGCTCGTGGAGGTGTATACAAGCGTCCTACATACTGGTTCCCATATGCTGAGTCGTTGAAAGGCGATCAAATTAGTAATATGAATGTGCCTCAAGGGTTGACTACTGATGAAGAGTGGTACAGTGTCCGTCATTTCTTGCGCCCCGTGATGGTAAGCCTTATCGAGTGTAAGAATGTGTGGTTACAGGGGGTTATATTCCAAAATTCTCCGGCATGGAATATTCACCCTTTGATGTGCGAAAATGTACTTATTGAGGAGGTACAAGTGCGTAATCCGAGTTATTCTCAGAATGGAGACGGTCTCGATCTCGAATCGTGTAAAAACGCCTTGATTGTAAATTCTACTTTCGATGTGGGAGATGACGGAATATGTCTCAAGAGCGGTAAAGATGCTGATGGTCGACGTCGTGCCCGCGTGTGTGAAAATGTCGTGGTCGATGGTTGTACAGTATTCAAAGGCCACGGAGGTTTTGTTGTCGGAAGTGAAATGAGTGGCGGTGTACGCAATGTGTCGGTAAGCAATTGCCAATTCCTCGGTACTGATGTTGGTTTGCGATTCAAAAGTGCTCGAGGTCGCGGAGGTGTCGTCGAAAATATTTGGATTACAAATATCTCTATGATGGATATTCCCACCGACCCTATTACATTCAATCTTTACTATGGAGGTAAATCGGCCGTAGAGGTACTCGAGAGTGGCGAAAGCGTTCCGGCAAAAGTAGAGGCTCTCCCCGTAGATGAGACCACGCCTTGTTTCCGAGATATTCATATCAAAAACATTGTTTGTGCCGGAGCTCGACGTGCCTTGCACTTCAATGGAATTCCCGAGATGCCCATCGATGGCATTACACTCGAGAATTTGGATATATCATCAACTCTCGGAGCGGAATTTGCATATAGCAAAAATATAACTTTGAAGAATGTGAATATTCGTAATGCTCAAGGAGAAAAAATGAGAACAAATTATTGTGAATCGGTGACGATAATAGATTAAATTTAATACGAAAAGGTGTCTCTGTCAGAAAAGACACCTTTTCGGTCAAAAACAATATGCGATTTCTCTAAGAAATCGCTATTTTTGTATCGTCTAATAATGCTAAAAGCTATTACTATGAGTATACACAACTTTTTTGCCGTGGATTTGGGCGCAACCAGTGGACGTACTATTTTGGGTACCTTG
Organism: Bacteroidales bacterium; assembly: GCA_045606385.1. Lineage (GTDB taxonomy): Bacteria > Bacteroidota > Bacteroidia > Bacteroidales > UBA11471 > Caccoplasma. The sequence goes on from JAZURX010000022.1 coordinate 44,935, forward strand.
GTCAACGGGAAAATGGAAATGAGAGAAATTTCTCGTTTTGCCAACCCTATAATTGAGACAGGAGGGCATTTCTATTGGGATATATATGCATTGTATCTCGAAATTATCAAAGGCCTAAAAATTGTGTCTCGCGAAGGTATCTCCATCGAATCGATTGGTATCGATACTTGGGGAGTAGACTTTGTAATGATAGGTAAAGATGGTGCTATATTGCGTAATCCTTATTGCTATCGTGATCCTCATACAGTAGGCGCAATCGAAGAGTATTTTACACATATTCCCGGTGAACGTGTGTATGAGCTGACGGGAATCCAATTCCTCAATTTCAACTCATTATTTCAACTCTCGACATTACATCGCAATCATTGCTCAGCACTCGAAGCCGCCGATAAAATACTGTTTATGCCCGATGCCCTCAGCTATATGCTGACCGGCAAAATGGTGACAGAGTATACCATCGCATCGACCTCGCAAATACTTAATCCCTGGACAAAAGAATTTGAACAAGAATTGCTCGATGTTGCCGGAGTGAAAAAAGGACAATTTGCACCGTTTGTATATCCAGGTGAAAAAATCGGCGTACTTACACCCGAGGTACAGAAATTGACCGGTCTCGGAGCAATACCTGTAATAGCTGTAGCGGGTCATGATACAGCTTCTGCGGTAGCGGCTGTGCCTGCTCGCGATGAACATTTTGCATATCTTAGCTCAGGAACATGGTCGTTGATGGGTATCGAAGTAAAAGATGCAATAATCAATCGCGATAGTTTCGAAATGAATTTTACCAACGAAGGTGGTATAGAGGGAACAACCCGATTCTTGAAAAATATATGTGGAATGTGGTTGCTCGAACAATGCAGACGTGAATGGTCGGCGGCCGGAAACGATTATTCTTACCCCGAGTTGATAGCTGCTGCCGAGGCTGCACCGGCCTTCCGTAGTATTATTAATCCCGATTCTCCATGTTTTGCAAATCCTGTGTCGATGACCGAGGCTATATGCATGTATTGTAGAGAGACCGCACAGCCCGAACCTCGTAATTATGGTGAGTTTACTCGTTGTATTTTCGAAAGTTTGCCTTTGCGTTATCGTCAAGTATTTGGCTATTTATGCAATATGGCTCCTTTTGCAATTAATCGATTGCATGTTATTGGTGGTGGTTCTCGAAATAATCTGCTGAATCAGAATACCAGCAATGCTCTTGGTGTAGAAGTACTTGCAGGCCCATCAGAAGGAACTGCCATCGGTAATATTATGTTGCAGGCCAAAGCTGTAGGTGATGTGGCCGATATAAAAGAGATGCGTGACATTATTGCACGGTCGATAGAATCATCAACCTTTATGCCCGAAGACAAAGAAACTTGGGATAAAGCCTATGAATCATATCTCGCAGTGTATAGAGAAGATATATAATAATCAAATATAATATAATCTAAAATCATGAAAGAAAATCTTATTCTCCAAGCTTATGAAATAGCGAAAGAACGCTATGCATCTATCGGTATAGATACCGATAAAGTATTAGAGCAATTGCAAGACTTCCATTTGAGTATGCACTGCTGGCAGGCCGATGATGTAAAAGGTTTTGAAGTTCAAGCCGGTGCTATGTCGGGTGGTATACAGTCTACCGGTGATTTCCCCGGTGCTGCCCGCAATATCGATGAATTGCGTTCTGATGTACTCAAGGCAAAATCGCTTATTCCCGGTACACATCGTCTCAATCTGCATGAAATTTATGGCGATTTCAAAGGTAAGGTTGTAGATCGTGATGAGGTAACCGTCGAATATTTCCAATCTTGGATCGACTGGGCCAAAGAAAATAATACTTTGCTCGACTTCAACTCTTCGTCGTTCTCTCACCCCAAGAGTGGTAGTCTTACACTCTCTAATCCCGATAAAGGTATCCGTGAATTTTGGATCGAACACACTAAACGTTGCCGTGATATTGCCAACGCTATGGGTGAAGCTCAAAATGATCCTTGTATCATGAACTTGTGGGTGCATGATGGTTGCAAAGACGTAAGCGTAAATCATGCATTGTATCGTAATCTTTTGAAACAATCGCTCGACGAGATATTCGAGAAAGAACAACCCATGATGAAAGATTGTATCGAAGGCAAGGTGTTTGGTATAGGATTGGAAAGCTTTACTGTAGGTTCGCATGATTTCTATACTGCATACGCATCTAAGTATGACAAGATTCTTACCATTGATACCGGTCACTATCACCCTACAGAGTCTCCTGCCGACAAAGTAAGTGCTGTATTACCCTTTGTTAAAGAGCTTATGTTGCACGTTTCGCGTCCTGTTCGTTGGGATTCGGATCATGTGACCATTATGGACGATCCCACACAAGAATTGTTCTTCGAAATCGTACGTGCCGGAGCTCTCGATCGTGTGCACTACGGACTCGATTTCTTCGACGGCTCTATCAACCGTATTGGCGCTTACGTTATCGGTTCTCGTTCGGCTCAGAAATGTATGCTTCGTGCCTTACTCGAACCTCGCGAACTTATTTCGAGACTCGAGATTGCAGGAGAAGGCTATAAAGTTCTTGCTCTTATTGAAGAACAAAAGGCAATGCCTTGGAATGCAGTATATGATATGTTCTGCTTGAAAAATAATGTTCCTGTTGGCGACGAGTTTATAGCAGAAATCGAAAAGTACGAACGTGACGTTACTTCTAAGAGATAATTAAACAAAATTATTATCCCAAAAAAGGTTTATGGTAGGAGATTTCCTGCCACAAACCTTTTAACCGTATATAAAGATTATGGAAATAGTAATAGGACTTTTAATTATTGCCGTAGGTGCATTCTGCCAGTCGAGTAGCTATGTACCTATCAATCGTATCAAGCAATGGAGTTGGGAATCGTACTGGATTGTACAAGGCGTTTTTGCTTGGCTTGTCTTCCCGATTTTGGGGGCCTTACTTGCTGTGCCTGCCGGCCACTCATTGTGTGAGTTGTTTACTTCCGAGAATACTTTTAGCATATTTATGACCATATTATTTGGCGCATTATGGGGTATCGGAGGTCTTACATTCGGACTATCTATGCGTTACCTTGGTGTTGCGCTTGGTCAAAGTATCGCATTGGGAACGTGCTCGGGGTTGGGTACGGTTTTGGGCCCTGTGATGCTTCATGTTTTCTATCCCGAAGCAAATCATCTGCAAAGTCTTACCGCTGCTGTAATTATTGGCGTCGTGGTGATGTTGTTAGGTATTGCCATTATAGGTTATGCAGGTTCTTTGAAGGCTGCTTCACTCTCTGAAGAAGAGAAAAAGGCTGCTGTAAAAGATTTTAATTTTCCAAAAGGTATTGCGATTGCTTTATTGGCCGGTTTTATGAGCGGTTGTTTCAATGTCGGCCTTTCTTTTGGCGGAGAATTGCATTTTGCCGAGACGGGAGATATGTACAAAACTCTTCCTGCAACAATGTTGGTAACTTTCGGTGGATTCTTTACTAATGCGATTTATTGTTTCTATCAAAATGCAAAGAACCATACATGGAGCGATTATAGAAATGGAAGTGTATGGGGGAATAACCTCGTGTTCTGTGCATTGGCAGGACTTTTATGGTATAGTCAATTCTTTGGATTGAGTCTCGGTAAAGGATTCCTTACATCGTCTCCGGCTCTTATGACATTTGCTTGGTGTATACTTATGGCATTGAATGTAACATTCTCTAATGTATGGGGTATTATACTTAAAGAGTGGAAGGGTTGCTCATCTAAGACTATTGCCGTTCTGTTGGTCGGTATTGTAGTTCTTATCATTTCGACATTCCTCCCCGAACTGCTTAAATAAAATTATATAACCGTAATAATGATATAGTTATGAAATCAATATTAGACGGACGTGCCGCTCTTGCGGCTGAAGTAAACAAAGTGGCTGAGGTTGCCGGTTATTTGTGGCAAAAAGGTTGGGCCGAACGTAATGGCGGTAATATCACTATTAATATTACCGAGTATGTCGACGACGAGATTCGTAGTATGCCCGCTATTGGCCCCGTAACCCCTATCGGTACTACTTTACCTAATATCAAAGGTTGCTATTTCTACTGCAAAGGTACTAATAAACGTATGCGAGACTTGGCTCGTTGGCCGATGGAAAACGGCTCTGTAATTCGCATTCTCGATGATTGTGCAAGCTATGAAATTATTGCCGACAATGTTGTAAAGCCTACTTCAGAGCTCCCGGCGCATCTTTCTATGCACAATTTTCTTATTGGTAAAGGTTCATCTTATAAGGCTTCATTGCATACTCACCCGATCGAATTGGTGGCGATGAGTCATAATCCCATATATCTCGAAAAAGATGTTCTCACACGTCTTTTGTGGAGTATGATTCCTGAAACTAAGGCTTTCTGTCCTCGTGGTTTGGGTATCATTCCTTATAAACTGCCCAGTTCGGTAGAACTGGCCGAGGCAACAATAAAGGAACTTGACGATTACGATGTAGTAATGTGGGAAAAACACGGTGTTTGTGCTGTCGGTGAGGATATTATGGATGCATTTGACCAAGTAGATGTGTTGTGTAAGTCGGCTCAAATCTATATAAATGCACGTTGCATGGGATTTGAACCCGAAGGTATGAGCGATGAACAAATGAAAGAGATGACCGTAGCATTCAATCTCCCCAAGTAAAAAATATTCAATTATAGTAGTATGAAGAAGTTATCATTATTGGTAATGCTTTTGGCTGTGATATTTTCGGCTTTTGCGGCTGCGCCCAAAAAGCGCACTGCAAAAGATGTTGCAGTGGTTATGGCCGATCGTATTATCGAAAGCACTACATACCAATTCAAAAATACCGAAACCAATGAGACATTCGGCACTGTAAAAAAACAGAAAGTCGATGATCCTATCAAGGTGGCATGTAAGTACAACGACTGGCATTATACCAACGGAGTATTGCATATAGCTATGCTCGAATTGGCTGAAAAACTCGGCGATAAGAAATATGAGGATTATGTGTTGAAAAACATGAATTTTGTATTCAATGAAGGGAATCTCGACTATTTCAAAAAGAAGTTTGATAAAGCTTTGGAACAAGGTGGCTGGATGGCCGTGCGCAAAGTGAGTTGGCACATGATTTTCCGTGGAAAACGTCTCGATGATAATGGCCCCATGGGAGCATCGCTTATCGATTTGCAAATGCGCTTACCAAAACCTGATAAGGCTTTTCAAGCCTATATCGACGAAACTGCCGATCACCTCAATTATGCAGAGCCTCGTCTTATCGATGGTACTATAGCGCGTCTGTGGCCGCATGAAAATACCGTATGGGCCGATGACCTCTTTATGGCGGTATCTTTCCTCTGTCGTATGGGCGAAATGACCGGCGACATGAAGTACTTTGATGATGCTGCCAATCAAGTTCTGCAGTATAATAAATATTTGTGGTGTCCCGAAAAGCAGATTTATTACCATTGCTATCACACCGATACCGATGAGCATGGCGTGGCGCATTGGTCTCGTGCCAATGGTTGGATGCTTATGGCGCAAGTTGATTTATTGACCCGTCTGCCCGAAAATCACCCGCAACGTGCCGCTTTGTTGCGTAATTTTCAGCAACAAGTGAGTGGCGTATGTCGTTATCAGGGTAAAAATGGTTTGTGGCATCAGCTCCTCGACAAAACCGATTCATATGATGAGGTTACAGGTACCGCCATGTTTACATTTGCTATTGCCCGCGGTGTGAAAAATGGTTGGATTCATAAAGATTTTATCTATGTCGCCGAGCAGGGTCTTAAAGGTATGCTTACCAAGATTTCTGAAGCGGGAGATCTCGAGGCAATATGTGTTGGTACAGGTATAATGCCTTCATTATCGTATTATTATAATCGTCCTACGCAAAAGAATGACCCGATGGGTGAAGGTCCGGTTTTGCGTGCGTTGATAGAAATGATGGATGCAAAAAAATACACTGAAATCAAAGCAGAACAACAATACGATCGTATTGTCGTCAAGAAATAGTTAACGTTGTGGTCACTTCATCCTTAAAGAGTTTGAAGTGACCTATTTTTGCAAAAAAATATCATGAAAAAATTATTTTTATTGTGCGCTATTATGGCTCCGATATTGCTTTCGGCGCAAATTTCGTCGAAAGAGGTGTGGAAACAAGCTGCCAAAATCGAAAAAAACATAAAAAAGACATCATTCCCTAAAGCTACATTTTGTATTACTGATTTTGGCGCTAAACCCAATACTCCCGATGCACCATGTCATGATGCCATCAATTTGGCTATAGTGACTTGTAATCAGTCCGGCGGTGGTACAGTTATTGTGCCTCAAGGTACGTTCTATACAGGACCTATTACACTCAAAAGTAATGTAAATTTTCATCTCCAAGAGGGTGCAGTGCTTAAATTTGATACCAATCCCAAACTTTATGAACCGGCGGTGCTTACCCGCTGGGAAGGTCTCGATTGCTATAATCTGCATCCTTTGATTTATGCTTTTGGCGAGACCAATATCGCTATTACCGGTAAAGGAATCATCGATGGACAAGGTTCGCGTGAAACATGGTGGCCTATGTGTGGAGCCGCCCGCTATGGTTGGAAAGATGGTATGGTGGGACAAAATTGTGGAGGCCGTGCACGCTTATTGGCTTGGGGTGAATCGGGAGAACCTATCTACAAGCGTGTGTTTTCAGCTGAAGACGGTATGCGTCCGCAATTGGTAAATTTATATCGTTGTGATCGCGTGTTGGTCGAAGGTGTTACCATGCAAAACTCTCCTTTCTGGACTCTGCACCCCCTCTTCTGCAATAATCTTATTGTTCGTGGTGTACACTTTGTAAATCAAGGCCCTAATGGTGACGGTTGCGATCCTGAGTCTTGTGATGGAGTGATTATTGAAGATTGTATTTTTGATACCGGTGATGACTGTATAGCCATCAAAAGCGGACGCAATCGCGATGGACGTACTTGGGGCGTTCCCAGCCAGAAGATCATTGTGCGTAATTGCAAAATGTATGATGGCCATGGTGGAGTTGTTGTAGGGAGCGAAATCTCAGGAGGTTACAAAAATCTCTTTGTCGAAAATTGTGAAATGGATAGCCCAAATCTCGATCGTGTGATACGTATCAAAACAAGTAATTGCCGTGGAGGTATTGTCGAAAATATATTTGTACGTAATGTAAAAGTGGGTGTATGTCGAGAAGCTGTTCTCCGTATCAACTTGCAATACGAAAACAGAGAGATTTGCGACCGTAGTTATCCACCTGTTGTACGCAATGTTTTGTGCGAAAATATTGTTTGCAACGGTAGTAAGTTGGGTGTCTATTTTGTAGGTCTTGAGGGTAGCGATAATATTTACAATATCCAAGTTGATAATTGTGAATTTAATAACGTACAGAAAGGTCCGAAAGATGGCCTTTATATCAAAGGGGGCATCAAAGATGTTCGTTTCAACAATCTTAAAATCAATGGTGAGGCGGTAGCATCACCCACGAAATAATACTTCAGAGATCCGCTTCGACTCAATATAGTTGGAGCGGATTTCTCTCTATTTGCCAATAGCAAAATTTATACTTGTTTATATATCACAATTTTTCTTGAGCACCTCTTTTTTATTATTTGAAAAGAAACTACCCTCTTTTGCATTTGCTGAAAAATGCAGAAATAGCTCATTTATAAGTCGCATATTCTTATATCTCTTATTTTTTTAGCTGCTCCAAGTTCCTCAATAGTGTTAAATAAAATCGTTAAGCGTCAAAAAGTGTAGTATTAATGTCATTTCGCGCACGATTGTCGTAAGTGTTTACATTTATCTTTGTACGAATTAAATTTATCGATATACTACGTAGTAAAATAACCATGAAAAAATCTCTAATTTACTGTTTCTCGGTAACTTTAGCGATAGCTGTGTTCTCTTGTCAATCGCAAGGAGATGAGCCAATTAATAGAGAGCAAGTTGTCTCGAGAAATAATCCTGTCAATACCTCGTTCGACCCATTAGCCTCTTTGTCGGTCGGTAATGGAGAATTTGCTTTTACTGTCGATGCCACGGGGTTACAAACCTATCCCGAGTTGTATAGTGCCGGAGTCCCTCTGGGTACACAGTCGCAATGGGGGTGGCACTCCTTCGCAAATCCCGAGAATTATCGGTTTGAAGAGACTTTGAAACCTTATGATTTCAGAGGAAAAAAAGAATTGTATGCTGTACAGTTCAATGAAGATGGTCGCAATAAAGAAGCGGCCAACTGGTATCGTGTCAACCCGCATCGTCTTCATTTAGGAATTGTGGGTCTTGAAATGACTCATGCCGATGGTACGTCGGTAAAATCCGAAGAACTTGCGTCTGTAAACCAAACTCTTGATATGTGGAATGGTAATGTATGCAGCAGTTTTTCCCTCGATGGCGAAAATGTTGCTGTGCAGACAGCTTGTCATGGCACTTCCGATATTGTAGGAGCATCTGTTTCATCACCTCTTATTGCTTCGGGTAGAGTAGGGGTAAAACTCTGTTTTCCTTATCCTACCGGAAAACATTCCGATGATGCATGCGATTGGAATTCGCCAGCAAAACACAAAACTCAGATTGTAGAGCAAAATGATACATCGGCTCTCTTCTGTCGCTCACTCGATGCTACAACATATTATGTACGTCTCGCATGGATCGGTGATGCTCGTCTTTCGAAAAAAGACAATCATTACTATGTGCTTACTTCGACCTCGGGCGATAATCTCTCGTTTACATGCGAATTTTTACCTGCAAAACCGGTCGTTCAGCCTTTTGATTTCTCGACCGTATTGGCAAGTGCCAAGGAGCGTTGGAATACGCATTGGAGCAATGGCGGTATCATAGATTTCTCACACTGCAAAGACCCGCGTGCGAAAGAACTTGAGCGTCGTGTTGTGCTTTCACAATACCTTATGACCATACAATGTTCCGGTTCAGTGCCTCCGCAAGAAACCGGTCTTACATATAATAGCTGGTTTGGTAAATTCCATCTCGAAATGCACTGGTGGCATACTGTACATTTTGCATTGTGGGGTCGTCCAGAATTGATGGAAAAAAGTCTTGGATGGTATAAGGATTCTGCATTCGAGAATGCCCGTAGCATTGCTCAACGCCAGGGGTTTGATGGCGTGCGTTGGATGAAAATGACCGATCCTTCATCGACCGAAGCTCCATCAAAAGTGGGCTCATTCCTTATTTGGCAGCAACCTCACTTTATATATATGGCCGAATTGGCTTATCGTGCCAATCCTACCGATGAAACTCTTAATAAGTACAAAGATTTGGTCGCTGCAACTGCCGACTTTATGTTCTCATTTGCCGACTATGAGCAACTCGAAGGTCGCTATGTGCTCAAAGGCGCTATCCCGGCACAAGAGACTTTGCGCGCTGCCGAAACTGTAAATCCTCCTTTCGAACTTTCGTATTGGCACTATGCTATAAGTGTGGCACAAAAGTGGCGTGAACGTCAAGGTTTGCGTCGTAACCTCGAGTGGGACGAGATGCTCGATAAACTTTCTCCTCTTGCTCATCAAGATGGCCTCTATCTTGCAGCAGAGACCGCTACCGATACCTACAAAGATATTCGTTACACATCGGATCATATGGCTGTGCTTGGCGCCTATGGTATATTACCCAAATGTCCGCTCGTGCGTGAAGATATTATGCAAAATACCCTCGATTGGGTGTGGAATAATTGGAACTGGGGTAAAACTTGGGGTTGGGACTTTGCTATGACAGCCATGAACGCTGCCCGTCTTGGCGATACTGAAAAGGCTGTCGGTGCATTACTTATGGAAAAACGTACTAATACGTATCTGCCCAATGGTCACAACTATCAAGATACCCGTCTGCGTGTATATCTCCCCGGCAATGGAGGTCTCCTTACTACGGTGGCAATGATGTGCGCCGGTTGGGACGGTAGTAAAGGTGTCAATCCTGGATTCCCGAAAGATGGTAATTGGGACGTTCGTTGGGAAGGACTTAAACCTATGCCATAAAATCGAAAATATAATAAACAATATATATATAAAACTGCGAAGTATTATGAAAAAATGGACTAATCTGTTAGCCTCCGCATTTCTACTAATCTTCGTTTCCTGCAACGAAATGGATAAATATTATGAGAATGATCGCCATTCTACATCTGTTTCGGTGGGGAATGCTTGGGATTATCTTGCGGAGCAAGGCAATTTCACCAACTTCTTGGCCGCTGTCGAAAAGACCGGATACAAATCGTTGGTAAGTGGAACAGGTCTTGCGACAATCTTTGCTCCAGATGATGCAGCGTTTGCCAAATGGCTCACCAAGCATGGGTATGGCTCTATTGATGCAGTTCCTGCCGACACTCTCGACAATGTGATTACCTATCACTTGCTCTATTATGCATTCAATCCCGACCGATTTATGGCATACAGCCCTGATGGTGTCGATTCTGACGATGCATATATCGGACTATATCACAAGTATCGTACCAAAAGTCGCGATGCTTTCGATGTGATATATGACCCGTCGGCAGGTAAAGATCGTAAAATTTATCGTTACGAAAAGTTCGTTCCGGTGTTAACTCCTAACCTATATCAACATTATTTCTATACAGGTTCCACCGGTAAGGCCAACTACGATTATTTCTTCGGAGAAGGCTTGTGGCAAGGCGATGATTGGGTGCTTGGAAACGAACCTTATTTCCGCATTGCCAATGCCGGCGTAAAAGAATACGGTATCATTACCGATAACGGTTACGTATATATTCTCGACGAGGTGGTAGAACCGCTCAAAACAATTTATCAGGCAATGAGCGAAAACGACAACTATTCACTCTTTACTGCTGCATACGACCGTTTTATCGACTTACTTTACGACGAGAACTATTCGCAAAATTACAATAATAGTGACTCTATCTTTATTTATAACCATGTAGGTTTGCCCTCTATCGCTCGCGAATGGATGGTAACAGAACCTTCATGGCTCGATTACCTCTCTCGTCAGTCGCATACAATATTTGCCCCCTCAAACGAGGCATTGCAGGCATTCTTCAATACCTATTGGGCTGCTTACTATGAGAGCATCGAAGATGTGAAATATACACCTCTTATGGCTCTTATGGGTGAGCAGGTAGGTTTCCATCGTCTGTATGGCGAAAATTCTTTGGCTCTTCCTACCGAGCTCGATAAGGGCAATGTTGTAACCGGTATCAGTCGCACTCCCGTTGAAATCAATTCACAAAGCGATGTGATTACAAGTGACTTCTGCTCCAACGGTATTCTTTATGGTGTAAATGAACTGGTAGCTGTGCCAAAATACTTCTCGTATGTTACAGCTCCGGCTTTTATGAATCCGGCCTATAACATGTTCCTGCTATTGATGACCAAGGCCGGCCTACTCGACCTTTATACTGCCGAGAATCGTGAGTTCCATGTATTCTATCCGTCGGACGAAATGATGAAAAATACCACCATCGATGGTGAAAATCTCATTTATGAAAATCCCCGTCCTTATACTTATGGCTATGAAGATGTAACATTCTCCGATGGTGAAGGTACTGTGTCTGTAAATCGCTCGCATGCCGCTCGCATTGTGCGTAGTAACATTAGCGACAAGGTGATAGAGGTACAAGGTAGCGACGAAAAGATTTTCAAAACCACTTATGAGTCGTTCAACTATCTCTATATGAAAGGCGACAGCCTCTTCTCTACGGCTACCTATAATCAGCATTTCGGCCGTCGCGACGACGATTATTTCGATATGGTGACTGTTACCGAAATAACCAATACGGTTCCCGAAGTGAAAAACGGTCACGTTTACGCAATGGAAGGTCAGCGTATGGCCGATGGTCGTACGATGGCTTCGGCTATGGCTCCGGAAACCTATCAGTTCTCGGCTATCGATGTCAATCAGTCTCTATTGCCTTGGGAATTACTCGATATCACAAATGGCGCTCGTAATTTCTACAATACAGGTATCAATACATCGCTCAATGACTCTACCGGTCACCTCGACGTGTTTGAAACCATCAAGAAAATCGACGGTGTCTCATCAAATGGTAAATTGCCCCGTTACATCGTATTTGCGCTTGACAATGCGGCTACTACTGCCGGATATACTGATAAAATATTTGTGCAAGGTCGTAACCCGGTGTTCAAACGTTATATGCCCAACCTCTTTGTGTCGGTAAATCGCAGCCGTCTCTTTGAATATCCGTTCCCCGGTGATGGTCTCGGTACTCGTATTCTGCAAACCTACAAGCAAAATGCAGAGGGTGAATTCTCGACCATACAACTCGACGATATGGGTACACACCTGCAACTCACCGATAGTAAGGGTCGTACCGCCAAAGTGGTGAACTCGTTCCCCTATATATATAGTGATTGCGCAATATATATTATCGACAATTATCTCGATTTCGGTGATGAGTTCAACAAAGTTCAATAAGAATAATACAACAATATATACGCTATGAAAATAACACGGAAAATATACCTGCTATTAGTCGCATTTGTTGTCTCTCAGGCAATGGCGGCGCAGTCGGTACTGACCGGTAAGGTATTGGAAAGAGCATCGGGCGAGCCTCTTGCCGGTGCCAGCGTTTTTGTGCAGAACAAAGACGACCGTACTTTGGCGAGTGTACTTGTCGATGCAAATGGTGAGTACCGTATAAAAGTACCTAATGAACAGAATCTCGTGATTAATTTCTCGTTTATCGGCTGCAAAACCGAAATCGTGAAATACACTGGACAAAAAGTAATTAATATTTCTCTCTCGGAAGACAGCCATGAGCTTGAGGCTGTTGAAGTATCGGCCAAGCGTGTAGAGAAAAATGCCATGGGTCTCACTCCGCGTGAAGAACTTGGTGCCGTACAACGTATGAGCATGGAGGGTCTCGAAACAGCGCCGGTTACCTCTGTAGCCGAGGCTCTGCAAGGTGCCCTATCCAATGTTGATATTGTGACCGGTGCCGACCCGGGTTCCAACTCGACTATCCGTATTCGTGGTACTCAGTCACTCAATGCGAGTGCCGACCCGCTTATCGTTGTCGACGGCGTGCCTTTCCCTGTCAATACCGACGACTTTGATTTTGCTTCGGCTTCGACCGACGACTATTCCCAACTCCTCGATATTTCGCCTGCAGACATTGAATCTATCGAAGTATTGAAAGATGCTCAAGCTACCATTCTTTGGGGTTCGAAGGGTGCCAACGGTGTTTTGGAAATCAAAACCAAAAAAGGTGCAAAAGGTAAAATATCATTTACTTTCAATACCAATGCCGAAGTGAAGAAAGAGTCGAGTACATATCCTTTGCTCAAATCTTCTCAATATGTGTCGTTGTTGCAAGACGCTCTTTGGAACTCTATCAACGACCTCGGTGCGAATGATGCCAAGGTTATCGGTAATACCGGTTATATGGCGCTCCTCGAAAGCGATGAAATCAATTTCAATCCCGGCTCTTTGCTCTTCAATGAGTATAATGTCGATACCGATTGGCTCGATGAGGTTTCTCGCATCGGTTATGTAATAGATAACAACTTCTCGATGTCGGGTGGTGGTGACAAAGCAACCTATCGTCTCTCACTCGGTTACCTCAATGAAAAAGGTACAACCATCGGTACAGATATTCAACGTTTCTCAACCCGCTTCAATATGAAGTATAACTTCTCGAAGAAACTTGATATTACCACCGACTTCTCGTTTACCTACAACATTCGTAACCTCAATTATGACGGTAACAAAATCTCTACTCCGCGTGGTATGGCAATGAACAAGATGCCACAAGAGAGTCCATACGTAATGACTGCTGATGGCAGTGCGCGTACCGACACATATTTCACTCCCTACGATGATTTCGGTATGACCTTTGTGGATAACAAAAACTACAATCCTGTGGCTCTTGTGAATGAGGCTGAGAATCGTCTCGACTCTTATTCTACACGTCTTACGTTTACATTGCATTATCAAATATTGCCTTCGTTGAACTATTTCGGTACTGTAGCTCTTACCGCCGACAACAAACGTACTGCCACTTACCTCCCCAATGAGGTTACCGGTGTGCCTTGGGTCGATGCTTCAGGTCTTACAAATGCCAACTCCTGGTACAATCGCAGCACCGATGATGCTTCGGACCAACTCTATCTCTATACCGAAAATAGATTGGTTTTCAATCAAACATTCAACGAAATACACCGATTGGTGGCATCGGGTATCCTTCAAATAGAGAATACCTCTAAGACTTCATACAGTACTGCCACAGCGGGTAATGCGTCGTACTATCTTTCCGACCCCTCTACAGGCGGCTATATCGTGTCATTCGGTAGTGGCGAGTCGACCTATCGCGAAATGTCGGCCAACTTCTCGGCTCAGTATATTTTGATGGATCGTTACATGTTCAATGCAGCGTTCCGCGCTGAGGCCAACTCCAACCTGCCTGTACAAAATCGTTGGGGTAAGTTCCCCACCGTTGGTTTCGGTTGGTTGTGGGGCGATGAAGAGTTTATGAGAAATCAGAACCTCATCTCTCTCGGTAAATTGCGTTTCAGTTGGGGACAAACAGGTAAAGGTCCCGGTTCATATATCGGTCAATTCAAAGCCGATGCAAGCGGATATATGGATATGGGTTCGATTTATCCCTCTACTATACAGCTCGATAACGTAACTTACGAGGTAGTTGACAAATGGAATCTCGGTCTTGACCTCGGTATGTGGAATGACCGTGTGGCATTTACTGTCGATCTCTACAAAAACGTTACTAACAATCTGTTGCAAAAGAATATGAAATTACCGACATCTACCGGTTTCTCCAAAATTTCATATTTCAATTCGGGTCAGATGACCAACCGTGGTTGGGAGTTCCGTGTAGACCTCAATAATATCGTAAAAACCAAAAATTGGTCATTCAATTTCTCTTTCAACATCTCGCAAAACGAGAATAAAGTAAATTCACTTCCTGCCAACCTCGATATGGAGAACTATACCTTCGGTAATGGTAATTATGCCTATCTTGTAATGGCCGGCAACCCGCTCGGTTCTTTCTATGGTTATCGTTACAAAGGTGTATACCAAAATGTAAACGATACATACGCTCGTGATACCAAAGGTAACATCATCTATGATATTGATGGCAAACCTGTGATTACCAAAAACGGAAGTTATGTATGTCGTCCCGGTGATGCTAAATATGAAGATATCAACGGTGACGGTGTTATCAACGTAAACGATGTAGTTTATCTTGGTAACTACAACCCCAAAATTATCGGTGGTTTCAATTTCCGCTTGGCTTATAAAACATGGCAACTCTCGGCCAACTTCCAAGGTCGTGTAGGTCAGAAAGTTTATAACCAGACTCGTTATAATTCGGAAACCATGCGCGGTAAAAACAACCAAAGTACTGCTACCTTGCGTCGTTGGCGCAACGAGGGTGACGTGACCGATATACCTCGCGCTCTCTACAACGAAGGATACAACTCACTTGGTTCGGACCGATATATCGAAGATGCATCGTTCTTGCGTATGAAGACTTTGACCTTGAAATATGGTCTTCCCAAAAATATTGTGAAGAAAATGCACATGACAGCATTCGACCTTTACATTACCGCATACGATCTCCTTACATTCACCAACTATTCGGGTCAGGACCCTGAGGTGAGCGAGAAGAAAATGGACGATAGCGGACTTGTACGTCTTGCTGTCGATGGAGCTTCTACACCGAAGCCTATCCGTGTGAAATTTGGTATTAACCTCAGATTCTAATTACTGCCGATATGAAAAAGTTACATATATATATACTTACGATTCTCCTCTCTTTCTCGGCTTTCTCATGCCAAGATTGGATGAATGTCGATCCTGCCGGCGTGCAGACTACCACCACTTATTGGCAGACCAAGGGTGAGGTAGAGGCTGTGCTCGGTAAAGGATATTTGAATTTGCGCGGTGCTATCGAACAGATTATTTATTGGGGCGAAACCCGCGGCAATGAACTGATGATAGCTGACGGCTCTGCGCTCTCTATCCGCAACGGAGATATACTCCCTACCAATACATGGAACAATTGGGAAAAAATGTACGCCGTAATCGGTATGGCCAACTCGGTTATAAAATATGCTCCCGAGGTATCGGAAAAAGACGCATCGTTCAATGATGGAGAGATGCGTTCGACCGTGGCCGAGGCTCATTTCTTGCGTGGACTTTGCTACTTGTATCTCGTACGTACATTCAAAGATGTGCCTTACATCACCGAACCCTATGTAACCGACGATGCCGAGTTCCAATTGCCCGTAACCGATGGCTATCAAATCTTACGTAGTGAGATTGCTGCCATATCTCCTTATATCGACTACGCCAAGGAATTTTTCCCCGATGTAGTCGATACCAAGGGTCGTGCGACACGTTGGGCTCTTTATGCTCTCATAGCCGATATGAACCTCTGGATAGGTGACTACGAAGCTTGTGTTACTGCTTGTAATAATGTTATAGAGTCAAATCGTGTAGGTCTTATCTCGGGCGGAAGTTGGTTTACCAATTTTTATCCCGGAAACAGCAATGAGAGTATTTTCGAAATACAATACTCTAATGCTCTTTCGCAGACCAATTCTTTCAAATCTTGGTTTGGAGCTTCGCAATCGGGTGCAGCGATTACATTTAGTCGTTATGCGACCAATTTCAATGTGCCTTTCAGAATATTTACCTCATGGATAGATGATGCGGATGTCCGTGGCGAAGGTGCTTCGTATGGTAGTTCTGCCACGAAAGTATCCAATTATACCGTGTGGAAATATTATGGAATGGATTGCCAAAATACCGAGCGTGGAGACTTGGACAATGATCAAAATTGGATTATTTATCGATTGGCCGAGATATATCTCATGAAAGCCGATGCGCTTGCTATGCAGGGCGACTATGCCGGTGCTATTGACGCTCTCAATATGGTACGTACCCGTGGTGGTAGTACTGCTCTCGATGCATTACAATATACCGATGAGTACAATACCGTAATGGCTGTATATAATGAAAGTTGTGTAGAATTGTTTGCTGAAGGTAAGCAGTGGTTCAATATGTTGCGTATCGGGTTACGTTACGAGAAAGATACCCGTTACAAAGATTTCCTTATCAATGAGGCTACAACACAACTCTCGGCAATCTCTGCGGCTCTTGTTCGTTCAAAAATGAATCGTTATATACCCTATTCTTGGTACCTGCCGATCTATAATGCCGAGCTTGAAGCAAATACGAAATTGGTACAAAATCCGGCATATGCCAACTTTGGAAATTAATCTCGAAAAAGTAATATTCTATGAAACATAAAATTTTATATCTGTTCGTAGCCGTGGCAATGCTTTCAGCATGTGGCGATGACTTGGAAAATCAGAATTTTACGATTTCCGAGGAACTGCCGGTTTCCACTTGGCTCAGCGAGAATGGCTATACCTCCTGGGCGAGCATTCTCGAATATACCGGTCTATATAGTACTATCAATCTCGATGCCGGTAACTATACTGTTTTTGCTCCCGACAATGATGCTGTGAGCAAATTCCTTGCCGATAATCAGTATAATTCTATACAAGACATCGACAAAGATTACGCCACTTTGTTGGTAAAATATCATACCATTGCAGGTAAACAATATTCGCAAGTCGATTTTGCCAATGACGTGTTGCCCGATACTACTGCTACCGGCGACCGCCTTACCGTTACTTTCGACGATATGGGTGAATATTATGTAAATGCATCTGCCCGCATTTCGCATTTCGATATTCAAGCCACCAATGGTATGCTCTTCATTATCGATGAAGTACTCGTTCCTATTACCGAGTATATCTACGACAATGTGTCGGCCAATACCGAATGGTCTCTCTTCAACGAATTGCTTGCCGTAACCGGTACCGATTCTCTTATTATGAAACCCAAATTCGGTCGTGCTGCCAACTATACGCTCTTCGTTGTGCCCAACAGTGTATATGCGGCAAATGGAATCGACAATATTACGGCCTTGGCCGATAGTCTCGATGCCGGTAACGATCGTACTGCTTGGAAAACGGTTGCGAATCCTATGTATCGTTACGCTGCCTATCACTTTGTATCTACTGTCTATTCTACTGCCGATATGGCTGTCGAAGATGTGAAAACCGTGGAGACAAAGGCCGAGGCATCGTTTATAGAGTTCCAAGAAGTTGATGGCGTTTCTTATGTCAATTATGACAAGTCATCAGCAGTCGGAGCCGAAATATCTGAAGGTAATATTACAGCCAAAAATGGCGTAATACATGTTATAACTACACCTCTTTACATCAAGGCTCCTTCGAAAGCTCCATCTATTACATGGGATCTTTGCGACTATGATGTATTGGCTCGTAATATCGATGATTATCGTCTTACATCACTCTCTTATACCAAGTATATCGGTCTGAGTGGCTATAAAGAACAATATGGAGATAATTTCTGCTATAATTGGGAAAGCGTTATGGGTGGTAGTGTATATTACGAAGTTGCCGCTTCGACCGACTCTATCCGCAAAAATTTCCGTTACAACGATGCTTTGAATATAGACCTTGGACAATATGGTTGGGTAGAGATGGAAACTCCTACCATTATGGCCGATAGTACTCTCTACTATGTAGGTATTGCTCACTACAACTCTTATGCCAATGAACCGGGCAATTACATTACCGTATACATAGATGGAGAAATGATAGGACAGATGCCGACATGTGGTAATAGTACTACTGTATCGACCGTGGAAAAACCGTCGGTCAACACGTCGAAACCTGCCGAAAATAAACATGTCGTTGGTTCGGTTACTTTTGCAACTACCGGCAAGCACATTGTTCGCATAGAAGATAACAACGGTGCCAACCTCGAAATCGATTATATATTGTTCACTCCTAAAAACTAATGTACGATGAAGAAAACAGCATTTTTCCTTATACTCGCCGTTTGCTGCTTTGTGGCTTGCAACGACAATTGGGACGATTACTATGAAGCTTCGTCTCAGTCAGGGAGTGTCGATTCGACAACCGCTACGACCGTGCTCGATATGTCGATAGCGCAATTCTTCGAAGAATATGAGGAATACTCCGATTTTTATACCCAACTCAATGAAGTGGGAACGACTGAGTCGCTCAATGCCGATCAAGAGTTGACTCTTTGGGTAGTGAATGATAGCGTGTTGAAGGTTGCTAAAGAAGCGTATGCCAGCGATAGCTTATTTGCAACCGATACAGCCCGATTCAAATATCATGTAAACTATCTCTCTATAAATCGTAATCAACTCAAAAACGGCGCCCGTCTCAAAACTTTGAATGGAATCTATATTCAGATTACCATTGCTGAAGATGGTACGGTATATGCCAACGATTCTAAGCTTATAGAGACTTTCCGTCTCAACGATGGTGTGGTGCATGTAATCGATGCCATGATGGTTCCCCGACTCAATCTATACACCTATATTGAGCAATTGAGCGATGACTACTCTATGTTCCGCGACTCGATTATGGCCTATAGCGAGAAGGTGTTTGATGCATCTAAGTCGACACCTCTTGGAGTGGATAAGACCGGTAATACCATTTACGACTCGGTATTCATTATCTACAATCCTATGTTTGATACTGTTCAATTCGACTCGGAATTCCAACAATTTACATGTTTTGTGCCCAGCGACTCGGTGATGATAGATTGTTTCGATAAACTCAATGAGACCTATCGGGCTATCGGTCGCCCTTATCTTGGTGTTAAAGAATCTGTAAATAAATTTAGTGAAAACGATACATTCCCATATCTTGGGCAGAAAGATATCGAATTGGCTGTGAACTGGGTAAAACGTGCTGCATTCTATAGCGGTACTTTGTCTGCGGCTGATGCTACTGCTGCCGATGTATATTCGGCGTATGCTCACCAATGGAAAAACTATGATCAAGCCGGAAATGAGGTACAAGTAATTGATGCCGAAAATCCCGAAGAATTGTCGAATGGCCGTGTATATTTTGTTAAAGACCTTAAAATTCCGACCAATGTGGTGATTACTCGTTTGAAACAATATCTCTTCCACTACGAAAAGATTTCGGCTCCCGAGATGTTGGCAAAATATTTCTGTATCAAGGGGGCTACCCGTACCACTATTTCAGATGATGCCACCATACCTGCACCTGCAGTAAATGCGGGCGATTGGACATCACCGGCATGGGCTGAGTATTCATACACCTATTTCCATACCAACGAAGATAATGAACCGGTATATACCTATTTGCGCTCGATAAGCGATGATACCCAAGAAGGAGATTTCTCTGTGTCGTTCTCGCCCATTACTCCCGACTCGTGGAACAGCGTAGTAGAGTATAAAATCCCTGCCGGTGAGTATACTTTATATATGGGATTCCGTGCAAAAGGTATGTGTACCGGTAACATTTGGTTTGCTACTGCCGATACACAAAGCGGAGACCTTGAATTGCAAGAAGATGGAGATGTAAAACTCGTTTCGGGTTATAAGCTTATTGCAACAAATATCGACTTTACAGCGGCTACTCCTTGGAACTTTGACCGTGCCGAGGGTGGTGAAATGACGCAATATTCAAGTGGTAAAAACCGTTGGAACTCCAATGGCGGTAAAGTAGGTACTGTACTTGTTGAAGGTGAAGGAATGCAATCGGTACGTATCAAAGTACAATATGTATCGGGTGAAAAAGCTCTCTATCCCTATCACTGGTGTCTCATTCCTACTGAGAATAATTATTGATATCAAACACACAATACGATATGAAAAAACTTAGAAACATATTTCTGCTCCTGCTGATTGCTTTGATGTCCATGCCCGTAATGGCTCAAGGTTCATATAAGATCACAGGTAGGGTGGTAGACCCCTATAATGGTGCTCCCATCGAAGGTGCGGTCGTATCGGCTACCGGCTTGAAACAATCGGTCGAAACCGATGCAAACGGTATCTTTACTGCCGAACTCCAAAACCTGAAAGGCGAACTTAAAGTTTGGTATCCCGGTTTCTACACCAAAGTAGTGCCTGTTACCGGTCGTACCGACTTCCACATTATCCTTATCCCCGAAGATAAGTACGGATATATCGATGTCGTTACAACTCCGGTGGTATCTACACCTTCTCAAGATAAGGCTACAAACACATATACCCGTCAAAATAAAGATTTTACGCTATCTACAGTCGATGTGGAAAAAACGTTTACCAACATTCCCGGTCTCTATGTTGCCGAGAAGAGCGGTATGCCCGGTGAAGGTGCTTATTTCCAATTACGTGGTAATCGCACTTTTGCTTCGGCTTCCACTCCGCTTATTATCGTCAATGGACAACCTTTCTTTGGCGATGTGAACACCTCGGGTGTTATTAACGGATATTCTACAGGAATGTTCAGCGGTCTCAGCGCTCAAGACATAGCCAGTGTATCGGTGTTGAAAGGTGCCGATGCTGCCATGTATGGCACACTTGCCGGTAATGGTGTTATAGCGATTGAAACCGAACGTGCCATCGACCTCGATACCAAAGTAGAGTTTATCGGACAATATGGCGTTGATCTCAATCAATCGACACTCCCCGTGTTGAATGTTACCGACTATAAAAAATATGTATCGGCTATAGGTCTTACCGATGGCGCTTATGAAGATATGGACGATCTGCTTACTGCTTTCCCCTATCTCTCACAAGATCCTTCGTCGTATGTTAATCCGTATCTTTACAACAATAATACCGATTGGCAAGACGAAATCTATGCTCCCGGTTTTGTGACCGATAATACCTTAAAAATAAAAGGTGGTGATGCTATCGCCAAATATGACCTCTCGATAGGTTATAAGCGCAAAGGCGGACAAGTGGAGAATACCAATTTCAATCGCTACTATGCTCGTTTGAATTCCGACATCAACCTTACACGTAATTTGGTATTTACCTCGGCTCTCTCTATGGCATATACCAATAGTAATTTGCAAGAGCAAGGTATGTCGGCCGAAACCAACCCGTTATTGGCTGCTATTAAAAAAGCTCCGCTTTATTCTCCTTTCGAGAAGGATGCCAACAACAATCTCTTGCCCGACTATGCGGCTATACGCGATGCCAATGGCGATGTATTGGTGAACAACGCCGTTTCAAATCCCAAAGCCATCGTAAATACAGTAAAAGGTAAAAACACCATTTATGATATACAAGCTCTTTTCGGACTCAATGGCAAAATAGGTAGTCATTGGACTTTGGGCGCGAATGCAGGTCTCTACTATTACAAAAGACACGAACAATTGTTCGTTCCCGGTGCTACCAACAAGACAATTATGCCATTGCAAAACGGATTGGCTGAAAATACGTCGCGTACAGGAGAAACCGAGTTGTTCAACCTCTATTTCTCTGCTCGTTCCACATTCGATTATATGATTGATGGCGTGCATAATATTAATGGTTCTATTGGTGCACAAACCACTATCAACCAATCGGAGTATGACCAAGCACAAGGTATCAATGCAGAAAGTGACTATTATTACTTGCTCGGTTCTACCAATAGCAATATAGGTCGTGTTATTAATGGTTATGCCGACTCTTACACATGGGCCAATATCAATGCTAACGTGAACTACGTTTACAACCACTTGGTAGGTGTGGGTCTTACCATGGCTGCCGACTACGCCTCGTCATTCGGTAACGATGCTCCTTCTATGGCTGTATTCCCCTCGGTGAATGCTGCACTCTATATGAAAAATCTTCCCGGAGTGAACGATGTTGATTTCCTCAACCAACTCACGCTCCGTGCCGAATATGTTACTACCGGTAACAGCCGATTCTCTTCAAGTCTTAGTAAATATGCATATGCACAATCAAACTTCCGTACACTTTCGGGTCTTGTGCGTGCCGGCGTTGCCAACACCAAACTGAAATGGGAAACCGATCGAACATTTGATGTAGGTCTCGATATTTCGATGTGGAACAACCGTATTGATGCAGGTATCGACTATTACAATGGCACCACAAGCGATGTAATTATGTTACGTAACATCTCATCTCTCTTTGGTACCAGCACTATGTACGATAATATCGGAACATTGAAGAATCAAGGTGTAGAGCTATCGTTCCAAATTGCTCCGGTGTATACCAAGGATTTCAAATGGTATGTAGGCGCTACCTTTGCTCATAACCGCAATCGTCTCCATTCGCTCGACGGTAACAGTAACATTATTACCGAATTTGCTGATGGCTCGGCTATTATTTCCGAGGTGGGACAGCCTCTCTATAGCTTCTATGGATATGAGACTGCAGGTGTATTCTCTACAGATGAAGAGGCTGCTGCTGCCGGACTTACTACTCCCGGTGGTGTGGCTTTCGGCGCAGGAGATGTGCATTTTGTCGATCAAGATAATAACAAAATCATTGATGAGAAAGACCGTGTAAATCTTGGTAATGCCGACCCGAAATTCTTTGGTAACTTCTATACTACATTACGTTACAAAGGGTTTGAACTTTCGCTTACTTTCGGATATAGTAAAGGCAATAGCGCATACAATGCTACCCGTCGTTTTGGTGAAAGCATGAGCGACTATGGTAATCAACTCGCTTCGACCAACCGCCGTTGGCAAAGCAATGGCGATGTGACAACCATGCCTAAAGCTGTATATGGCGACCCGATGAACAATAATCGTTTCTCCGATCGTTGGATCGAAGATGCTTCATTCCTCAAACTTAAAGAAATTTACGTAAGTTACAAGTTTAATTTCTTGCGTGGAACAACCATCTTTGCCTCGGCCGAGAATGTATTTACTGCTACCAAATATTTGGGTCTCGATCCCGAATCAACTTATTCTTACGACTCATCGTTGCGCGGATTCGACTATGCAAAAGTCGCTCTTCCTCGTTCGTTCAAAGTCGGTGTTAAGCTCGAATTCTAATCCAAAGGAGATATAGATTATGAAAAATATATTTGAAAAATTTGCTGCCCTTTTTGTCGCTACCGCATTGTTGGTTTCGTGTTCAGACGATACCGTCGATGTTCTCGATGAAGGCGATTATGTAGGTGTCAATGCCGAACTTTATTCAGGCCTTTGGGGTATAGCCTCGTTGGTCGCAGATGTGGCCGATCAAGCTCCTATTCTCGAAGGTTTGCGCGGAGACCTTCTCGAACCTACCGAAAATGCTCCCACCGATTTGTGGAACATATGGAAATATGGTGACTTAAATGGTAACGCTGTAGCCGACCCCGCAGGTTATTATCGTATCATTATGAACGTCAATGACTATCTGAAACATGTCAATGACTATCGTAAGGACAATCCCACTTCGCTCGTATTTGAAGAAAAATATGGTGTGACTTTCGAACTTTATATGTCGACAGCTATTCGTTATAAAGTGTGGGCATATATGATGTTGGCTAAGATATATGGTGAGGCCGTTTATTTCGACGACCCGTTGGCAGAATATCAGGATATCAAAAATTTCCCGGTTCTCGATTTCGACCAAACTTTAGACAAGTGTCTCGAACTTATGACTGTCGGTATGTATGGTGTCGATGGGCAGCAAGTTACGCGTTGGGCCAAATTCCTATTCCCCAGTATGACCGGTGAGAATGCTAATATTCAGCAGTTTGACCGTTATCAATTTACACCATGGATACTTTTATCGGAATTGTATCTTTGGAAAGGTAATTACCAACTTGCATACAACAATATTGTACAAGAGATAGCCAATAGTGGTTTCGTTTCGGGTGGAGAATGTTATATTTGCTGTTTGCGCGGTGCGTATAGTAGTGGTTGGAAGAGTGCCTTGCATACCTACTACCGCTGGGAAGACATCGTAATGGCGTCATATACTCCCCGTCAAGGACAAACCAACCGCCTCGAAGATTTTGCTTCAGATGTTCACCCCTATAGCTATTTCATACGTCCTACACAAGTTGCTATGGCTCGTTTCGATACAACAAGTGTGGCTTGTACCGAAAATGCAGTAAAAGCTGAACGCTATCGCGGACGTGGCGCGACATTTAAGGAATCCGAAGCCGGAAATCTTGTGCTCAACAAGTGGATTACCGGTATAGAGTTAGATGCTGCCACTGAACGTATTATAGCGTTGTATCGTGCTGGAGGTTTGCACCTTATGCTTTGTGAAGCTCTTGCCGGGCTTGCTCGTGAAACTTCCGATGAAGCAATGAGTAATGCTTATATCGAAGCCGCTTTGGTGATAATGAATCAAGGTATCGGTACCTATTGGAACACCGAAATCGGTGCATATCGTGTGGGCTCTTGTTTCGACATGATTTCCAATTTCCCAGTAAATCTTTATTGTGGAACAGATCATACCATGTCGAGTTCGCAATACATCAACAAAGGTGTGCGTGGTCGTGTAGCTATGGGTAATGTCGGTACCGATATTCTCTCAACTACCATGAATGCCGATTCTGTATTTGTTCCCGTTTACACTAAGGAAGAACAAATATGGAAACTCGACTCTCTCATTGCCGAAGAAAACTTCTTTGAACTTTCGGGTGAAGGACATGTTATGTTTAATATGTATCGTATGATGCGCCGTAACCCCGAAAATCGCAATTTCTTCGTAAAATGGGTTGCTGCCGGTCGTCCCGATGTTGAAGCCACACTGGCCGATGACAAAGGTTGGTTTATTGATTATGAACTTGGTAAGTAATATCGATAACCCATAAATATTTCAAGTGTCCGAAGTGGGCTTCCGCTTCGGACACTTATGCTTTAGTACTATAATAAATATCGAACTATGCATTTATCAAAGCTCTTATTTATATTATCGTTCCTTACAATGATTTATACTCCTGTCAAAGCGCAGTTGTATACCTCTTCGTCTTCCTCTCGTACATTACCCGGGCAAGAACGCGAACTTCGTTATTACCCCGAGGGTGAAGATTTTGTTATACAGAATGGTAATCGCAAATTCACGCGCGCTCTTTATGGTACAAATACAGGATTTCGTCTCGAAACAAGCGATGTTCCCGAGTTTGCGCTATATATGCCACGCTTGGGTGGAAACCTATCGTTGGGTATTATATCGGGAGAAAAAAGTCTTTGGCTCAATGATGCCGAAAGCATTGAAGCCCGTTATCGCGCCGGCAGTCGTATATATACCGTAGCAGACCCGATATTGGGCGATGGTAAGCTTTTTATCACGGCATTGGCACTCTACGAAGCCGACGGTATGATATTGCGTTTTGAGGGTTCTAAACTTCCTAAAGATGTACGACTTGTATGGCTCTATGGCGGACCTACTAATAAACGATTCAGCCGTGAAGGCGATATGGGAGTAGACCCTATCGATTGTTTCGATTTGAAACCCGAATATTGTACCAACAATTTGTATCAATTAAGTAGCAACGGTTTTGATGTGTGGTATGGTACGACACTCGAAATCATTCGTAAATCTCGCGCCGGTCTTAATCCCGAAACAGGTAAAAATCCCATATGCCAACTGACTGCAGTGACGCCCGAGGCTGAAACGGTACAAGTCGGAGATGTTATGGCTCGTGCCACTCCTTTCGAGTTGCGTGCGGCAGCCCCGTCTGATAAGTATCCCGTTGTGTCGGGGACATTTGCCTTGGGTAAATCTCCTCAGTATCTCGCGATATACAACCCTGCTACGCTCGAAAACGAGTGGCAGTATAAAGACTTGTCCGCTGCTTTTGAGCGTGCCGAGAACAGTCGTGCCGAAGTCGCATCGACGGTGCGTATTGAAACCCCTGACCCCTATTTCAATACCCTCGGTTCAGCACTCAGTATGGCTGCTGATGCAGTATGGGATTCGACATCGGGTGTGTGGATGCATGGAGCGATAGGTTGGCGTATGCCTCTCAATGGTTGGCGTGCTGCATATACTGGTGACGCAATAGGCCGTCACGATAGGGCACGTACTCATTTCGATGGTTACGCCGCCTCACAAGTTACCGAGGTAGAGCCTATATATCCGCATCCTATGCAGGATAGTACACTTAATTTGGCTCGTGCCATGAAAAAATGGGGTACGCAGATGTATAGCAACGGCTATATTACTCGTAATCCTCGTAGAACCAATCAAATGCATCACTATGATATGAATCTCTGTTACATCGATGAGCTGCTTTGGCATTTCAATTGGACAGGCGATATGGATTATGTCCGTAAGATGTGGCCTGTATTGGTGCGTCATCTCGCATGGGAAAAGCGAAATTACGACCCCAACGACGACGGATTGTATGATGCCTACTGTTGTATCTGGGCGAGTGATGCGTTGCAATACAACAGCGGAGGGGTAACCCACTCATCGGCGTACAATTATCGCGCCAACAAGATGGCGGCAGAGATAGCCGAGAAGATAGGCGAGAACCCCGATCCATACCGAAAAGAGGCGGAAAAAATATTGAATGCCATAAACAAAAATCTGTGGTTGTCCGACAAAGGTTGCTGGGCCGAATATAAAGATTATATGGGATTGCAACGAGTGCACCCCGATGCCGGATTGTGGACCGTGTATCATGCCATCGATTCCGATATTCACGACGACTTTCAAGCGTGGCAGGCCACTCGTTATGTCGATACCGAAATTCCTCATATCCCTGTTGTTGCCAAAGGTCTCGATCGAGATGATTATGCAACAATATCCACAACCTCATGGTTGCCTTATGTATGGAGTATAAACAATGTGGCATTTGCCGAGGTAATGCACACCGCGTTGGCTTATTGGCAGACCGGTCGCCACGATGCCGCCTGCCATCTGTTCAAAAGTTCCATTCTCGATGGTATGTATATGGGTGGAAGTCCCGGAAATTTCGGACAAGTAAGTACCTATGATGCTGCACGCGGAGAGTGTTACCGTGACTTTTCCGACCCCGTAGGCGTCGCTTCTCGTGCCTTGGTTCAAGGATTGTTCGGAATACTTCCCGATGCCATGAATGGCCGTTTGGTCATACGTCCGGGTTTCCCCACGGATTGGGATCATGCATTGTTCGAAACCTCCGATATCAAATACACGTTCGAACGAAAAGGTATGAAGGATAAGTATACCTTCGATCTGCGCTTTGCAAAACCTCTTTCATTGACATTGGATGTGAAGGCCGGTTACGAAAAGATAAAGTCGGTAAAGGTTAATGGGAAAAAAACTGCTTGGCAATTACGGGCAAACAGTGTAGGCGCCCCTCGTATAGAGGTGAAAGTTCCGGCCGGAAAAGTTAAGAAAATCGAAATCGAATGGGCCGGCCGTCCATTGGTATCACCTCAGTATAAAACAACCGCAGTAGTCGGCGAATCCTGGACTCTGACCGTTCCCGAGGGAGTACAAATCCTCTCTGTCCGAGATGAACAACGATTGTTATCGTCGGTCGACCAAGGGACGCACAAATTGTCGGCCGTAATCACCAACAATACCGGAGAGCGCACAATGTTTGTGCAGCTCACGCAAGGCGAAATGGAATGGTGGCAACCGGTGTGTTTGTCGGTAAAATCGGCAGTGGAACCGGTATCGATATCGACCGAGTCAAAAAATCTCTCGTTCTCGATGTATAATCATTCCGAAAAAGAGGTCACGCTTCGTTGTGTGGTAAATCCCGGTCGAAATGAGTATGAACAAACGGTTATCATACCCGGAAATTCGAATTCAAGACCAATTTATCTACCCAAGAGAAGTGTTGTACCCGGAAGCAATAAAGTAGAAGTATATTCCGGCAAGGAAATTTTAGCGACCTTTGATTGTATCAATTGGAATTTACAATCGGCACCCGATGCGCAATATGAGATGGTGAATATGGATAAGGATTTCAATGCCTCTGTCACCGATATATTCCGTAATAAATATATGTCACCCCGCTCACCGTATACCACGTTGCAAGTGCCTATACAGGGAATTGGTGAGTGGTGTCACCCCAAGGCTTATGCCGAAATCGATGACAGCGGCTTGTTGCGAGTGGCGACCAACGACTGCCTCGAAACCCCTATAGGAGTGCCGTTCCGTATTCGTCAAGAAGAAGCGTTGCAAAATATCGTCTATACGACACTATGGGACAATTATCCCGACAGTGTATCGATACCGTTATCGGGGAAATCGTCTCATGCCTATTTGTTGATGGCCGGTTCAACCAATCATATGCAGTGTCATATGGAAAACGGCACGGTGACCGTCACCTACACCGATGGTACGACATCAGAGCTTCCGCTAATCAATCCGGAGACGTGGTGTCCGATCGATCAAGACTATTATATCGACGGACAGGCATTCCGCTCCAAATCCCCGCGTCCCTATCGGGTTTTATTGCGAGAAGGAGTCGTCACCCGCGACATACAGAGTATCTACAAATATAAGGGCGCCGACAATCGGAATATCCCCGGAGGAGCGGCGGTGATACTCGACCTGCCCCTCGATGACAGTAGAGAATTACAAAGTCTCACATTGTCGGTACAATCGACCGAGGTAGTAATCGGTATCATGGCTGTTACACTTCAACGGTAATTGTGATTATTTCCGTAAATTATTATAATGAATTTGAAATTCATTATGAAATGTAATGATTTTAACATCTTTTATTCTCGATAAAGAGTAAATACGTAATAAATAATAGTAACTTTATCCCGACATGAGAGGAATACGAGACTTGTCTCTCATATTCCTCTCTTTTATTTGTCTTTCTATGAAACAAGAATATTAAATAAAGAAACTATGATTAGAAATTTCATCAAATGTCTGTTTGCAGTGTCCCTTTTGTCTGTGTCGATGGTATCTATGGCGCAACAACCGCTGCCCGAAACACTTGACCCGGCTATTCGTATGGGTAAGCTCGATAACGGACTTACCTATTACATTTGTCACAATGAACTTCCTGCCAATCGTGTCGAATTTTATATTGCGCAACGTGTAGGTTCTATTCTCGAAGAGGAACATCAACGTGGATTGGCTCACTTCCTCGAACATATGGCTTTTAATGGTACTGCCAACTTCCCGGGGAAATCCATGATTAATTATCTTGAAGAAAACGGGGTAAAGTTTGGTGCCAACCTCAATGCTTATACATCTATTGATGAGACTGTTTACAATATCTCTGATGTGCCTGCACGTGAAGGACTTATTGATTCGTGCTTGTTGATTCTTCATGATTGGGCATCGGCTATATCTCTCGAAGAAGCCGAAATTGATGCCGAACGCAAAGTCATACACGAAGAGTGGCGTACCCGCAATTCTGCAAGTATGCGTATGACCGAGACGATTCTGCCTATTCTTTACCCCAATGGAAATCGTTATGGACATCGTATGCCCATAGGACTTATGGAGGTTGTCGATAATTTTCCTTATCAGGCCATTCGCGACTATTATCACAAGTGGTATCGTCCCGATTTGCAAGGTATTATTGTTGTGGGAGATGTTGATGTAGATAGAGTAGAGGCAAAAATAAAAGAGTTGTGGCAAGATGTCCCTGCTCCTATAAATGCCGCTGTGCGCGAATATATACAGATACCCGATAACGACGAACCTATCATTGCTATCGCAACCGATAAAGAGGCTCAGTCGAATATGTTGCGTATCATGTATAAACTTCCTGTGCAACCTGATGGTTATAAGATGACCTATGAAGCCGAGTATACCGATATGATACGTCTTATTATTTCGGTCATGATGAATACCCGATACAGAGAGTTGTTGCAAACCGAAAATCCTCCCTATTTGTCGGCTTCGATTGCAAAAGGTGATTATATGTACTCGCCTACACGTGAGGCCTTCTCTTTGGCGACATCATACAAAACAGGTAAGTGGAATGAGGCACTCGATGCCCTTATCAAACTGGCAAAACAAGCCTATGTGCATGGGTTTACCCAAGGCGAAATGAATCGAGCTGTAGCCGAAATCGCTTCTCTTGTGCAAAAATCTTATAATGAGCGTGGAACTCAAAAAAATGGTGCGTTTGTAAATAAGGCTCTCGATCATTTCATACAACAAACACCTCAAATGTCGCAAGAAGCGGCTTACAAACTTTATACGCAATTGCTGTCGGTCATTACACTTGCCGATGTTGATAAGCAATTCCGCGCCTATTTCCCTCAAGATGCTCGCAACGTTACTCTTCTCATGATGGGAGAGAATAATGAAAATGCCAATGTACCTACCGAAGAACAGTTTCTTGTTGCATATAGCAAAGCATGGCAAGTTGATGTTGAACCTTACAAAGACGAGGTCGAACAGCGTCCGCTTATTGCTCAAATGCCACAAAAAGGTTCTATTGTTAAAATTAGAGAGAATGATAAATTCGGCGCTACCGAATATTACCTTTCCAATGGTGCGAAGGTTATTATCAAATCGACCGATTTTAAAGCCGATGAAATATCGATGCAAGCCACAAGCGACGGCGGTACTTCGCTTTTCGATGTGTCTGAACGTCCTACATATACCTCGATGAACTCTCTTGTTTCTATCGGAGGTATGGGCGATTTCAGTACAATGGAACTTGGCAAACAATTGAGTGGTGTACAGGCCAATATATCAGCCAAAGTAGGTACATACAATGAAACTGTATCGGGTAGCTCCAGTGTAAAAGATTTCGAAGCTCTCTTGCAACTAACTTATTTAAGATTTACAACGACACGTGTCGATAGTGCCCGTTTTCTCGCATGGAAAGGACAG
This sequence comes from Bacteroidales bacterium, assembly GCA_045606385.1. GTDB lineage: Bacteria > Bacteroidota > Bacteroidia > Bacteroidales > UBA11471 > Caccoplasma. The sequence continues at coordinate 76,475 of JAZURX010000022.1, forward strand.
ATGAAGAATGCGCTCAAATTGACAGAATCTGATCCTAAACGTCCATTGGCCGATACGGTTTCTCGTCTTTCGTATGGATTGCACGAACGTGTGAAACGTTTCTCTGTCGACGATCTCGATAAAGTAGATTATATGCGTGCCCTTGAAATGTACAATGAGCGAATGAACAACGCTGCAGATTTCACTTTCGTATTTGTTGGTAATATAGACAAAGAGGCAGCAAAACCGCTTATCGAGCAATATATAGCTTCACTGCCGTCGACAGGTAAGCATGAAAAGCCCGACTATAAGGTGATGCCCAAAAAGCGTACCGGATATCGTGAAGCTATTTTCGAACAAGAGATGAAGTCTCCGCAAACAACTGTTATTATTTCGTATGATGGTAAAGAGAAAGACAATCTTAAAAATCGTATAGCTATGTCTATTCTTTCGCAAGTGATGCGTGTTGTATATACCGAGACTATTCGTGAGCAAGAGGGTGGTACTTATGGCGTATCGACCAGTGGTTCGCTTTATCGTAATCCTAAAAATTCGTGGTCATACGACATTATGTTCGACACCAATCCCGAAATGGCTCAACGGTTGGCCGACCGTACTATTGAAGAGTTGCGTCGTGTCGCCGAAGAAGGCCCGTCTGTGGAGACTTTCGAAAAAGTTAAAGCTTATATGGTAAAAAGCTACGAAAGCAGCATCAAAGAAAACAGCTATTGGATGTCGGCTCTTACCACATATTATACAACGGGTCGTGAAACTTTCTCGCAGTATCTCGAAACTCTTGAAAAAGTAACTCCTGCCGATGTACAAAAAATGGCTAAGAAAGTGGTTACATCAAAAAATATGATGAAAGTTATATGCACAGGTATACCTGCGGCCGAATAATATATATTGATATAAGCAACGGGGGTGTCGATTTCGACACCCCCGTTTTCGTTAATAGATTATTATGTAAGAGGATGATATAGGTAGATTTAGTCCGCGGAGACACAATTTTGCACCAAGCATAGCATTCTCCTTTTGATAACAAGAGATGAATCCGATCTTACACAATTCATTATGTTTCGGTATAAAAGTTACGTTTGTCGAGGCCTGTCGCATTACACTATCTCCATATAATGCAACAAATTCTATTCAATAAATAAAGCGTATTGCACAAAAAACAAGCTATTTTATGCAGTATAAAGTATTTATTGCAAAAAAATATTTTGTGGTGTGAGGGTGGAATTATTCGGGCTGTAGTATATGCGTTTCGTGTAAGAGAATCTGTATAAAAGAGGAATCAGTAGAAATTGAGTATTGATTTTTGTGCTTAGTGGGGTACAAAAAAGCCGGGGCTGAGCAGCTCCGGCTTTTCTCGTTATATGTGTCGATGATTATTCTGCATCAACACCCCATTGTTGTTTTGCCAAGCGTTTGTAGTTATTGTAACGCCATTGTGCATTTTCTTTGGCTGCGGCGAAGAGTTCTTCGGCTTCGGCAGGATATTGTTTCATTACAGAGGCGTAACGAACTTCACCTTTGAGGAATTCTTCGAACTTATCCCATTGCGGCTCTTTGCTGTCGAGAGTGAAGGGGTTCTTACCTTCGGCTTCGAGTTCGGGATTGTAGCGCCACAAGTGCCAGTATCCGCATTCTACTGCAGCAGCCTCTTCAGCTTGAGATTTACCCATACCTTTCTTGAGACCGTGGTTGATACAAGGAGCGTAAGCGATTACGATAGATGGTCCGTCGTAAGCTTCGGCTTCGCGTATAGCTTTGAGTGTTTGGGCTTGGTCGGCACCCATTGCGATTTGAGCGCAATATACATAGCCATAGGTCGATGCTATAAGACCGAGGTCTTTTTTGCGTACACGTTTACCTGCCGCGGCAAATTTGGCGATAGCACCTACGGGGGTAGCTTTTGAAGCCTGACCACCGGTATTGGAGTAAACTTCGGTATCGAGAACGAGAATGTTTACATTCTTTCCCGATGCCAATACGTGGTCGAGACCTCCGAATCCGATGTCGTAAGAAGCACCGTCACCACCGATGATCCATTGCGATTTCTTGATGAGGTATTTACCAAGTTCGGCAATGCCTTTGCAAGTTTCGCATTTGTCGGCGTTAGCTTCTACGATAGGACGAATCTTAGCTGCAAGTTCTATGGTTTTTGCAACGTCTTCGCGGTTTTCGATCCATTCTTTGAAGAGGACTTTTGCTTCTTCAGAGCAATCGCAGCTTTCGATGGCCTTGTTCATGAGGATAACGAGACGGTCGCGCATCTTTTCAACAGCGAGAGTCATACCCATACCAAATTCGCAGAAATCTTCGAAAAGTGAGTTTGCCCATGCAGGACCATGACCTTTTTCATTGGTGGTATAGGGGGTCGAAGGAATAGAACCAGAGTAGATCGATGAGCAACCGGTCGCATTAGCCACCATTTCGCGGTCACCGAAGAGTTGCGAAATGAGTTTTACATACGGCGTTTCACCGCAACCCGAGCAAGCACCCGAGAACTCAAAGAGCGGTGTGGCAAATTGCGAGTTCTTTACATTCGATTTGATGTCGACGAGGTGTTGTTTGCTCTTTACGTTGTTAGCGCAATATTCCCAATTGGGAGCCTCTGAAAGTTGAGTTTCGAGAGGTTTCATGGCAAGAGCCTTGCCTTGTTTATTACCGGGACATACATCTACGCAGTTGCCGCAACCAAGACAATCGAGTACATCGACTTGCATACGGAAGGTCATCCCGTCGAACATTTTACCCACAGCTTTGATAGATGTGAAATTTGCGCCAGCTTGTTCCTCAGCATCGAGGACGAATGGACGAATAGCAGCGTGAGGACAAACGTATGCACACTTGTTACATTGTATACAATTTTCGGGTGTCCATTCGGGAACGAATGCAGCAACACCGCGTTTTTCGTATTTCGAGGTGCCTTGAGGCCAAGTACCATCTTCGATGCCTTTGAATGCAGATACTTTCAAAAGATCTCCGTTTTGAGCGTTGATAGGACGCACGACTTCGTTGATGAATGCGGGGTCGTTATTGGCCACTACTTCGTCATCGGGGAGATTGGCCCATGCAGGGTCTACAGTAAGTTGTTTGTACTCACCACCGCGATCTACGGCTGCATAGTTTTTGTTTACAATGTCTTCACCTTTCTTGCCATACGATTTTACAATGAATTTCTTCATTTGCTCGATAGCCAAGTCTACAGGTATTACTTCGGTGATACGGAAGAATGCCGATTGCAAAATGGTGTTGGTGCGATTACCAAGGCCTATTTCTTGTGCAATCTGAGTAGCGTTGATGTAGTATACCGAGATGTTTTTCTGGGCGAAACAACGTTTTACGTTATTGGGGAGATGTTGTGCCAACTCTTCTTCGTTCCAGATGGTATTGAGGAGGAACGTTCCATTCTGGCGGAGACCGCGAGTTACATCATACATACGCAAGTATGCTTGTACGTGACAAGCTACGAAGTTAGGCGTATTTACAAGGTAGGTCGAGCGAATGGGGTCGTCGCCAAAACGCAAATGCGAGCAAGTGAAACCTCCTGATTTTTTCGAGTCGTAAGAGAAGTATGCTTGACAGTGTTTATTGGTATTGTCACCGATGATTTTTACAGAGTTTTTGTTTGCACCTACTGTTCCGTCAGCACCGAGACCGTAGAATTTTGCTTCGAACATACCTTCGCCACCCATAGCGATTTCTTCTTTCGGGGGAAGTGATGTGAAAGTTACATCATCGATAATACCGAGGGTGAAGTGATTTTTTGGCTCGGGTAATGCGAGGTTTTCAAATACAGAAACGATTTGCGAAGGTGTGGTGTCGTTTGAACCGAGACCATAGCGACCTCCGATGATAAGGGGCGCGTTGGCTTGGTCGTAGTAAGCCTCTTTTACATCGAGATAGAGAGGTTCTCCATTGGCACCGGGTTCTTTGGTACGGTCGAGTACAGCGATACGTTTTGCTGTTGCGGGAACTGCTGCCAAAAGGTGTTTAACAGAGAACGGACGATAGAGGTGTACAGACACAAGACCCACTTTTTCTCCTTGAGCAGTCATGTAGTCGATAGCTTCACGAGCAGCTTCGGTAACAGAACCCATGGCGATGATTACGCGGTCGGCATCGGCTGCACCATAATAATCGAACAGTCCGTATTTGCGACCGGTGATTTTAGAAATTTCGTTCATGTATTCTTCTACGATAGCGGGTACGGCATCGTAGTAGTTGTTACATGATTCACGGTGTGCAAAGAACGTGTCGGGGTTCTCTGCCATACCGCGAGCAACAGGATTCTCGGGATTGAGCGCACGGTCGCGGAACTCTTTCAAAGCTTGTTGGTCGACCAGCGGAGCGAGGTCTTCATTCTCAAGCATCTCTATTTTCTGTATTTCGTGAGAAGTACGGAAACCATCGAAGAAGTTTACGAAAGGTACACGCGATTTAATGGTAGAGAGGTGTGCAACACCGGCAAGATCCATTACTTCTTGTACAGAACCTTCGGCCAACATGGCAAAACCGGTTTGACGGGTAGACATTACATCTTGGTGGTCACCAAATATACAGAGTGCGTGTGAAGCCAATGTACGTGCCGATACGTGGAATACGCAGGGGAGGAACTCTCCGGCGATTTTGTACATATTGGGAATCATCAGCAACAATCCTTGAGACGCAGTGTATGTGGTAGTCAATGCACCGGCTTGTAGCGAGCCGTGTACAGCACCTGCGGCACCTGCCTCAGATTGCATTTCTTGCACAAGAACAGTCTCACCGAAGATGTTTTTTCTACCGGCGGCAGCCCATTCATCAACGTACTCTGCCATAGTCGATGACGGAGTAATAGGATAGATAGCAGCCACTTCACTGAACATATAAGAGATATGTGCAGCAGCCTGGTTACCATCACAAGTAATGAATTTCTTTTGTTTGCTCATACAATATATTATTTGAGGATTAAGGTTGTTTTATTATAACAAAATTAATATAAAAAACCGAACAACCACAATGGAATTTTATTTTCTTTCCCGATTTCGCAGTTGTCGAGTGTGTAGTAATAATCGGGGTTGATGCGACCTCGTATCGTGTCTCCCTCGATTTTGAAATTATATTTACGATTTACAAGGAAATGGGTGTTGCGTACGCCTTCGTTGAGCCGATTGTCCTTGTGTAGCGTGTTGTAGAAAAATGTCTCACGTACGGCCTGAGGGTCGACACTCTCGGGACGTATAGGATACATGAGGTTTGTATTGTGCAGATATACGCGTGCCGGCTTACGCGGAAACTCTTCGTCGACGGGATATAGCATATTGATGAGGCGGGCGTCTTTGAGGTATTTAATATAGTTTACCACTGTAGCACGTGATGTCTGTATTTCTTTACTCAGCTTGCTCACATTGGGTGCGCATGGTGATGTCGTTGCCAATAAGTAGAGCAGTCGACGTATTTTGGGTAGGTATGTCAGTTCTATCTGTTTTATAAAAAGTATATCTACTTCCATCATCATATTCATGGTTTTGAGCAGATTCTCGGAGAAGTTGTGGCGCTCGAGAAAAAATGGGTAGAAACCATGATGTAAGTAGTCGCGGAAATAGCCCAGCGGGTGTACTTTTTGTGCCACTTCACTTGCAAGTGAGGTGTGATGTTGCAATATATCATCGAGTTTTATGGCGGGGAAATCGGTTCCGGCCATCAGATTGAGAAATTCGCGAAACGAATATCCTCGTAAGTTGTAGGAGTCGACGATATGCGATATACACGACTCTTCTTCTTTGAGGCGCATCACCGATGAACCTGAAAAAATTATATGCAGGTGTGGACACGTGTTGTAACAACGAGCCAATTCCTCTTGCCACGAGGGGTATTTGAATACTTGGTCTATAAGCAGACATCTGCCACCGTTGTTATAAAATTCTTCGATAAAATCGGAAAGTTTACATTCGGTGAAATAAAGGTTGTTAAGATTGATGTACAGACAGGCTCTGTTGTCTGCCCCAAAGCGTTCGTTGGCGTATTGCAATAGAAATGTGGTCTTCCCTACACCGCGACTGCCCTTTATACCTATAAGTCTATGTGACCAGTCAATTTCCTGCATAAGACCTCTCTTCACGGGAGAATTCACGTGCTCTACAAGATATTTATGCGTTCTGAAAAATGACTCCATAGTATATTGGCAATAAAACGGGACAAATATAATAAGTATTTTTGTATTTTGCAATCTCAACATAGCAATTTAATGATAAAAATATCGTATTTGGTGAAGAAAATGATAAGAAATCATGAATAAAAAACTTTATACACTTAAATAGTTTTTATGAGGTCGTGTAATTTTGAAAACTTATATTATCTTTGCACCGTCGAAGAGAAGAGACATTGCGTTATCTTTCTTATCGGGATATGTGAATATCTTTACTCCTCGGACGACTATTATTGTAGAAAAATCTTCAGTTACTATTAATAAAGAGTATATGAAAAAATTTTACACAACTATTTTATTGGCAATGGCATTGACCCTCAATACTGTTGCTTATGGTCAGTATCAGTTGCCTAATGGCGGATTTGAGTCATGGGCCGATGGCGTTCCGACAGGTTTTCACTCTTTCGAATCTACAACAGGATCTTTGGCTTCGCTTGCCAAGGGGCTCAATCCTGAAAAATCTTCAGATGTACGTCCGGGTAGTACCGGTTCGGTATCTGTATATATAAAATCGACCAGCAAGCTTGGAATTGTGGCTAATGGTAATCTTACTACAGGGCAAATAGTTGCCAATAGTGCTACTGCTACAAGTCCCGAAAATCACAACCAATCGGTACCGGGCAGTAATTACTGCCAAACGTTTACAGGTCGTCCCGACTCTATGATTATTTGGGCGAAGTATGTGCCGGCAAATGCGGGTTACAAAGATAATTACGCTCGCGTGAATACAGTATTGCACACCAATGCCACATATAAGGATCCAGAGGGTAGCAACGATTATAGTAATGTAAAATGTGCTCATGCGACGATAGAATATGCTCCTGCTGCTGGTAATGGTTGGCAACGATTAAGTGTGCCTTTTGTTTATGATAACGCTTCGTTGTCGCCTGCATACGTACTTATTTCGGCTACAACCAATCGTACAGCAGGAGGTGGTACAGCCGGAGATATTGTGTATTTTGATGATTTCTCGTTTGTGTATAACTCTCAACTCTCATCGCTCAAGGTGGGGGGCAATACCATACAAGGATTCAGTAAAGACAAATATGACTATGTCGTGGAGGTGGCATCGCTGTCATCGCTCCCCGCAGTCTCTGCAACTGCCGATAGCAAATATGCGACCGTCGATATCCAAACAAACGGTAACATAACTACCATTACCGTGAAAGGTAATGACTACGCGTCAAACAATAGTAGTGTACACACTTATACGGTTAAATTCAAAGTGGCTGCTACCATCACAGTTGCCGATGTCGTTACCACATATGGATCGCAGTGTGATTTACAAGTAAATAGTGACAACAATGAAAGCGAAATAGAATACTCATTTGCCGACAATAGTATAGCTCAAGTGGAAAATGGTAAAATAATTCCGCTCAAAGCCGGTAGCACGACTCTCACTCTGAAACAATCTGAGTCGGCTACCTATTTAGCTGCGACCAAATCGATAAATGTTACAGTAGAAAAAGCTGCTATTGCAGTATCGGTAAAAAATGCATCACGTAAGTATGGTGATAAAAATCCTGCATTCTCGCTTTCATACACAGGCTTTGTAAATGGTGAGACATCATCGGTTATTACCACCAACCCTAATGCAACGTGTGTAGCAACAGAGGCCTCTCCCGTGGGTGAATATCCTATCATTATACAAGGAGGTGTAGCTGCAAACTATTCATTTACATACAACGAAGGTGTGTTGACAATTACAAAAGCATCGCTTGTAGCCACGGCTGATAATACTACTCGCAAGTATGGCGAAGAGAATCCCGCGTTTACCATTTCATATGCAGGTTTTGTAAATGGTGAAGATGCATCGGTACTTGCCTCTATACCGACCGTTTCGTGCGATGCCGTTGCGACCTCGAATGTGGGTG
>JAZURX010000023.1:0-66382 GCA_045606385.1 Bacteroidales bacterium
AGCGTTGAGCAATAAGACCCCCTGCTCGGCCCATCTGGTGAGGTTTCCGGTGCGAGGCACAGGCACCCCTAAGTCGCTTTCGATTTCTTTGAAAATGTTCTGCAACGAAGGAGGAAACGGCACGCCATCGCACACCGAGAAACAAAGCCCATGCGCCTGTCCCGGCTCGTGATACGGGTCCTGTCCCAAAATCACAACTTTCACCTGCTCAAAAGGGCATGCATCGAATGCTGCAAACATTTGACTACCAGGCGGAAATACACGTACAGCAGCATACTCTCTACGCACAAAGGTAGTAAGTTGCTCGAAATAGGGCGCATCAAACTCCGATTGCAGTCGTTGTCGCCAACTTTCCTCTATTTTCACATTCATCGTTGTAATATTTACAATATCTTTTTCTTGGGTCGAAACGCATCACGACCGATAGCTATTTATCTTGTAAACATGTCGAAAACGTTTCAAAATTTCTTGAAAAATAGAAATCGGAACAACTTCTTAAACGTTTCGCTTTGCAAAGCTATAAATAATTCTTACTTTTGCCAACTGAAAAGGCCCCGTAGTTTAGTGAATAGAACGTCAGATTCCGGTTCTGAAGGTCACAGGTTTGAGTCCTGTCGGGGTCACACAAGCACTCGTTACAAACGTAACGGGTGCTTTTTTACATACGGCAGCGCGTATAACTTATCAAGCGATCGTATCGTCCACCCATTGGTCGATGATAGGCTCTTATCTGATACTCGTTACAGGTTTCATAATGATTTCCCTCAATAGGCGACGCATCGGCTTTGCCACCACGCTCTACCACATAACGATAGTTATATGCACCCTGTTTGAGCATCATCGTGCGCTCATACGTACCGGTTTCGGCATTGTAATACATACGAGTCGACTCGTCGCGCCTTCCATGAGTAAATTCTCCATCGATATATACATCACCGGCAAGTCTGCGCCCGGTATTGAGGGAAAAATGCACCACAAAATAATCGGCCTCACTATCATCGTTATCGGCCTCACTGTTGCGTATAAAAAAACGTCCGTTTTGAGTTTCATCATAGATATAATCCTCGCTGACACGGGGATAGTCGGTACGCAATATCGCATGATAATAGGGTGCAAAATAACGCATACCCTCTACACCGATGGTGTTGTAGTGCCGCGAGACTATTTCGAAACGACGATACTCATTCCCTGCCGGGAAAATAAGTTCAGGCACATGCGCATACACCAACTCTCCGTGACGAATAGCAAGGGGCTGTGAAATAACGCGCGGAACATCATCGACATTCTGTGTGAAATGCAACTGTAACTCCTCACGTGGGTTTCGTATCTCATAACGGGGATGGAGCAAGCGCAACTCAAGTTGCTGGTGACCGCGATTATAATCGATATCGGTACGTGTAGTGACGCTGCAATCGAGGGCCGCCACATTCTCGGTAAGCGAGAAACATGCCGTCAGCAATACATTTTCTGGATTGCCCTCGGGGTAAACCATTACAACATAATTACCCGATAAGATGAAACGTATATCCTCATTGGGTAATACAATGCGATAATTGACATACTGCCGATAGGTATTGAACGAAAAGGAATAATCATCTATGGGTTGGTCATTAAATCCATCGATATATTCGAGCTCGGTAAGATTCGAAGGTGTCCAATCGGCATTACAATGCATCACTCGATAATAGAGTTCATCGGCATCGTCGGCAAAGAGATCAAACGATATAACAATACTTGCATCAGCCCCAAGCAATGCCACCGGTGGTGCAAACGGGTCGGACACCAATCGCACTTGCAACGTACGAACACTGTCGGCAAAGACTTGGGTGCGGTACACCTGAGCCGACACACATACTGCAACACACATCGCCAAAAGAGAAGCTACACAACGTAACATGGCACCGATATTGTCTATGTTTTTATTCTAAATTTATTTCGAAACAGCCTGCATATCTACCACTCGACAATCACAGCGGCCTCTCCTACCTCTCCGGCAATAGGAGGAGACAACTTGGCTATACGCAACCGCCCGCCCTCGACCGTTGGGTATTGTGTCTCGATAGACCGTAAAATACGCCCTGCGACATGCTCGAGCAGAGACGAAGGGTGCTCCATCTCGGCAGCCACAAGGGCATAGAGACGAGCATAGTCGACTGTATCGTTTACATCGTCGCTATCCATAGCCCTCTGCACCGGCACATCGACACGCAACGACACTTCATAATCATTTCCCACGCAACGCTCCTGCTTCATCACACCATGATAGGCATAGAAACGTATCCGGCACAATTCTATACTTGTTTTCATACTCAAAAAAACGCTCATTTCGGAGGTTTATTTCCACAAAAATAAATCTTTTAACCGAAAATAGCGATTTTTCATATCAAAAATACTATTTTTGCAAAAATATTCAACTATAAACACCATGAGTAAAGAGGCACACAACGGAATGATTCACAACAATTTCTCGGTAAACACCACCATTATGGGTAATATCAACGCAGCCGGCGATATACGCATCGATGGAGCATTACAAGGCAATGTAGAGTGTGGCGGGAAAGTAATCGTAGGTGAACAATCGAGCATACAAGGCAACATCGTGGCCACCAACGCTGAAATCAATGGGAAAGTACGCGGGAATATCACTATCAAAGAATCTCTCACCCTGCGCGCCACATCGATAATAGAGGGTGACATCGCTACTCACACCCTCATCATAGAGCCAAAAGCCCTATTTAACGGCACTTGCAAAATGCAAAACGCCCCCGAAAAATAAAAGATTATCACATAATCATAATGGTTCTTATAAAAAATCCTGCGTTGCTCTCACAATGCAGGATTTTTTTTGAATGATTCTACCTTGAAAGATATACATCGAAGAAATAAAAATTATATCCCTTCTAAGAGTTGATTATTAATTTGAGATTTTTCGAATATACAAAATAGTTGCTAAGGGCTGATAATAATATGTCGATCATATATTATTAAATAATATTGCGTGAAATCGAAATATGGAGTTGCCGGATAGATATTTAGAATTTCATAAAAAAAACAGTATCTTTACGGCAAGAAAATCGGTAAACGCGATTAATAAAAGGAGGAAACCTTATGATAGAATATATACGTGGGGAGGTGGCGGAGCTTACTCCCACATTGGCGGTAATAGATTGTAATGGTGTGGGATATGGACTGAACATATCACTCACGACGTATAGCGCGCTGACCATAGGTCGAGACGTGCGGCTGTATGTGCATGAAGCCATACGTGAAGATGCTTACGTACTCTACGGATTTATCGATCGCCACGAACGAGAGTTATTCCTTTTACTCATCTCGGTATCAGGTGTCGGCCCTAATACAGCACGTATGATACTATCGTCGCTATCGCCTTCGGAACTGGAACAAGTCATCGTCGGAGGCAACGTGGCAACACTGAAATCGGTGAAGGGCATAGGGGCAAAAACGGCCGAACGTATAATTGTTGACCTCAAAGATAAAATAAAAGGGGGTACTTCTACGTTACTTATAAGCACCGCGCCACAACAGCAAGAGGTACAAGACGAAGCCGTCGCTGCTCTCGTAATGCTGGGATTCCCCCAAGCAGCCTCGCAAAAAGTAGTGCAAAAACTATTGAAAGAGACCCCTACTCTCAAAGTCGAAGCCGTAATAAAAGCGGCATTGAAGATGCTGTAATCATCGTATCGACACCATCGGGGCTCTATACCGGATAGCCCCGTACAGGCTGCAACGACGATGAGAAAGAGAACGTATCTGATATTATTTATACTTCTATTTTTCAGCGGGATATATTACTATCCCGCTTTTGCTGCATCGTATACTTCGACCTATGCATCGTCGTTAACAAATACCGAAGACACTACGCGTACGCCTGCGCGATATCCCGTAGCCAAGACTTCGATTGAGGCTTATGACGACCTTACCTCCCGCCCCGTAGCCGACCTGAAAACGCCCGAAAACGTACGTACCGAAATCGAGTACGATGCAAAGACCAATTGCTATGTGGTTCGCACCAAAGTAGGTGATATAGAGATTTCCACACCTTTTATGCTCACTGCCGACGAATATAAAGATTACTCTTTACAGAAATCGCTGCAAGAGTACTACCGAGAAAAAAATGCTGAGGCATTTGCCAACGGGGGCAATGAATTCAATCTGCTCGACATGCAGTTCAACGTGGCCGCACTCGACAAAGTATTCGGCCCGGGTGGTGTAAAATTGAAAACCAGCGGATCAATGAGTCTGAAATTGAGCCTTGTGACCAACAAAATCGATAATCCGGCTCTCGCCGAGAGCGCCCGAAAAAAAACCTATTTCGATTTTGACGAAAAAATACAAGCCACCATCGATGCTTCGGTAGGTACCAAAATAGGTTTCAAAATGACCTACAACACCGACGCAACATTCGATTTTGACTCGCAGAAAATGGCACTGAAATACGATGGTGATGAAGACCAAATCATCAAAAACGTAGAAGTCGGAAATATAAGCATGACCACCGGTTCGTCGTTGATACGCGGAGGGTCATCGCTCTTCGGTATGAAGACGACCATGCAATTTGGCAAGCTCACCGTTACTGGGCTTGTTTCACAACAAGAAACCGACTCCAAATCAGTAAGTAGCAAAGGGGGCGCACAAACGACCGAATTTGAAATCAGTGCCGACAATTATGACCAAAATCGTCACTTTTTCTTATCACACTATTTCCGAGACAATTACGACCGATTCATTGCCCGACTGCCTTATATCACGTCGGGAGTGACCATAAATCGTGTGGAAATATGGGTTACCAACAAACAAGGGCGTTACGATAATGCCCGTAATATTGTCGCATTTGCCGATTTGGGAGAGACCACGGCGACAAATCTTGCCAGTAACCACTGGACTACCTCCGGCGCACAATATCCCTCGAATGAAGCCAACTCGCTCTACAATGAAATAATCACCTCATACCCCGACGCTCGCTATATAAACCAAACCACCCAGGTACTTGCGCCACTCGAAGCTTACGGTATAAACGGAGGCGAAGACTACGCCAAAATAGAGAGCGCCCGTATGCTCTCATCGTCGGAATACACCCTCAATACACAACTCGGATATATATCGCTCAACACACAACTATCGAGTGATGAAGTACTCGCCATAGCTTTCGAATATACCAAAAACGGGCAAGTATATCAAGTAGGTGAATTCTCTACCGATATTACCGCCACAGAACAATGCTTGTATGTAAAAATGCTCAAAGGGTCGACCGTCACCAACAAGAAGCCGATATGGCACTTGATGATGAAAAACGTGTACTCTCTCGGTGGTTACCAAATACAAAAAGATAATTTCCGACTTAATATATACTACCAAAACGACACTGCCGGTATCAATACCGCTTACCTTCCGGCCGGAAATATTCGCGAGAAAACGTTGCTCGATGTGATGAATCTCGACCGTCTCGACAATAACCAAGAGACCAATCGTGACGGGGTATTCGACTATGTATCGGGGTATACCGTACTGCCTGCATCGGGGCGCATTATATTCCCCGTAGTAGAGCCATTTGGGTCCCACCTCTACAATGCAATCGGCACCCCCGATGCCGACCGATACTCATTCCAAGAGCTTTACGACTCAACCCTCACAACCGCTAAGCAGTTTGCCGACAAGAATAAATTTATCATCAAAGGCGAATATAAAGCCTCGAACAGTGCAGAGATACAACTCAACGCCTATAACATACCGAGAGGTTCTGTGCATGTCACCGCCGGTGGCGTAACCCTCACCGAAAATGTCGATTACACGGTCGACTATAACATGGGCGTGGTAACTATACTCAATCAGAGCTATATCGACTCGGGTACAAGTATCAATGTATCTCTTGAAAGTCAAAGTCTCAGTCAACAACGCAAAACTCTTGTCGGTCTCGACCTTAATTATGCGTTCAGCAAAGATTTCAATTTCGGACTTACCCTTATGCACATGAAAGAGAAGGCACTCACCGAGAAAATCAATCTCGGCAGTGAAGTTCTCAACAATACCCTATGGGGATTTAATACAGCATACAACACCGAGTTTCAATGGCTCACCTCGTGGCTAAACAAAATTCCCACTGTTACAGCCATAGCCCCATCGAAGCTTTCGGTATCGGCAGAGTTTGCGCAACTCATACCCAACGAAAAGAAAAATGCCGAGACCATGTCGTATCTCGATGATTTTGAAGGCTCACAGACCACCATAGATATACGTACCCCCTACTCATGGACTCTGTCGGCCACACCATCGATGTTACTCGAATCGACACTATCCAACAACGCCGATTATGGCAAAAACCGCGCATTATTGGCATGGTATTATATCGACCGAATCTTTACACAACGTAATTCCTCTGCAACTCCCGCACATATAAAAAATGACCTCGAACAACTCTCGAACCACTATGTGCGCGAAGTGGAATATACCGAGGTTTTCCCAAATAAAGAGCTGAATTATGGCGAATCTTCGGTCATGCAGGTACTCAATCTTTCGTATTACCCCGAAGAACATGGTCCCTACAATACCGATGCCGACAATATCGATAGTGATGGTAGACTGCTCAACCCCGAGAAACGCTGGGGAGGTATCATGCGAAAAATGGACGTTACCGACTTTGACAACTCCAACATCGAATATTTGCAATTCTGGCTTATGGATCCATTCCTTTACAATGAGGACGGAGCCAACCACGGCGGTATGCTTTACTTCAACTTTGGAGAGGTATCGGAAGACATACTCAAAGATGGCATGAAATCTTATGAAAATGGCCTTCCTATCAACAACGACACGACATATCTTACAACAACAGCGTGGGGACATATTTCTCGTCAACAATCACTCACCTACGCATTTGATAACAGCAGCGGAGCGCGTGAGCGTCAAGATGTAGGTCTCGATGGGCTCTCCACTGGCGAAGAAATGTTTTTCCCCACATACCGTACCTTTACAGAACAACTACGCAACAGACTTTCGGGCGAGGCCGTTATCCACATGGGAAATAATCCCCATTCGCCCCTTAACGACCCTGCCGGCGACAATTACCAATACTTCTTGGGCGAAGATTACAACGAAAAAGAGACCGATATTCTCACCCGATACAAATATTACAACGGAACTGAAGGCAACTCTTTATCGTCTAAAGAAGTCGGCGACAAGTACTACCAATCATCACGAAGCGTACCCGATGTCGAAGACATAAACCAAGACAACACACTCGACGAATATGAACGCTACTATCAATATGCCGTAAAAATCACACCCGAAGCCCTGCAGGTGGGCAGTAACTACATAACAGATGTACGTTCGGTACAAGTGCCGCTGCGTAACGGGACAAGCGAAACCGTACGTTGGTATCAATTCAAAATACCCCTGCGTGATGACAGCGACAACGGAAACCACGAACCTCGCAAAACCATCGGCTCTATTCAAGATTTCTCGAGTATACGTTTCGCACGCATGTTCCTCACCGGATTCAACAAAGAGACTCATCTGCGTTTTGCCACCCTCGAATTGGTACGCGGAGAATGGAGAACTTACGAATACCGATTGCACTCCGATATTTCGGGTAACAGCAACGCTCCTGCTGAAGGCGACCTTGACATATCTGTTGTAAACATCGAAGAAAATGCCGGACAAACTCCTGTAAACTACGTACTCCCTCCGGGTGTAACACGTATCATTTCTCCCGATCAATCGCAAATCACACAGCTTAATGAGCAAGCAATTTCGCTCACGATAAGAGATTTGCCTTCGAAAAATGCTCGAGCCATATACAAAACCTCGGGTACAGACATGCGCAACTACAAACGTTTGCAAATGTTTACTCACGCCGAACGACTTATCGACGATATTACCGACCTCAAAAACGGAGAACTTTCAATATTCATACGGCTCGGTTCAGACTACTGCAACAACTACTATGAGTACGAAATACCCTTACAACTTACCCCCGAAGGGCGATACAACACACATAGTGCAATCGATCGTGAAAAGGTATGGCCCGAGGCAAATACATTCGATTTCTCACTCGACCTGCTGACCAACCTTAAAAAAGAGCGTAATGCCTCTCGTAAAGACAACGGATCGGGTGTAAGCACTACCATTGCCTACGTCGGATATGACCCGGAAAAGCCCACCAACAAAATTACAGTGATGGGTAACCCTTCACTTTCAAATGTAAAAACCATACTCATCGGTGTACGCAACAATACCGGACGCAAGAAAAGTGCAACCATATGGATAAACGAGTTACGTTTGAAAGGATTCAATGAAGAGGGTGGCTGGGCCGCAAAAGGCAATTTAAATCTTTCTGTATCGGACATCGCCACCGTAAACATGAGCGGCCATATAGAAACAACGGGATTTGGCGGTATTGACGAAAGTCTCAATGAACGAAGGCTCGATGACCTCTACCAATACAATTTTGCCACAATGGTGGACGTAGGCCGGTTCTTCCCCGAAAAAGCAAAAATCAAAGCCCCCATTTTCTATTCCTATTCTACAGAGAAATTTACACCCAAATATAATCCTCTCGATCAGGATATAAAATTTGCCGATGCCATAGAAGCCGCTGTCAACGACAGCGAACGTGACTCGATAAAGAAATTGGCCGTCACTCAATCAACGACCAAGAGTCTCAGTGTGTCGGGATTCAAAGTGGACATCAAGAGCAAAAATCCCATGCCATACGATCCCGCCAATTTCTCCATCAGCTACTCACAAAATAAGCAACACGAAACCGATCCTACCACTGCTTACGAAAATACAAACACATATAATGGCAATCTCATATACAGTTACTCACACCTGCTAAAACCGTGGAAACCGTTTGCCAAAATAAAATCGAAATCGAAGCGGCTCGAAGTACTCAAAAAAATGAGTATCAACTACCTGCCCAATAATATTTCTTTCGGCACAAGTATGTCGCGCTACTACTATGAACAACAACTACGCAGTATCGACGACGCCAATATCGAACTCCCTATATCGGTAAGCAAAAGTTTCTTATGGGACAGACAATTCTCAATACAATGGAATTTGTTGCAAAGCCTTACCATGAGTCTATCAACAGCCACAAATGCTCGCATCGAAGAGCCGGCAGGTGCCGTCAATAAGCGTCTGTTTGCCGACGAATATACCTTGTGGAAAGACTCTGTAAAGAATAGTCTGCGCCACTTCGGTACACCCTGGGAATATCGTCAAAGTTTCAATGCCACATTCAATGTACCACTCAATAATATACAGGCGCTCAACTGGATAACGCTCAAAAGCTCATACAACGCATCTTACAATTGGGATCGCGGTGCCTCTATCGATGACACCACACACGTAGGAAACAGCATCAACAATCAAGGGCGTTTATCGGTAAATGGCCGTCTCAATTTTGAGACACTATACAACAAATCAAAATACCTCAAAAAGGTAAATCAAAAATTCGGCAACAAAGGTCGTACCACCAAACCACAACAACGACGCACACGCTACCAACGCAGTGTCACTCTCAAAACCGATACGACTATTACCATCAAGCACAATCTCGATGCAAAAAAACCTGTCGTAACAGCGACACTCAATGGCAAAGAATTCCCCATAAAATATAAAGTGATAAACAACAATACCATCTGTATCGAGACCAAAGGCTCAGAGAAAATTGCATTAGTGGTACTGCCCGGAAAAAATCTCGAAGAGAACCCATGGTACAAACTCGGTCAATATGCCACACGATTTGCCATGATGGTACGCAGTGTCAACGTACAATACAACAATACACGAGCCATGACATTACCATCATTTGAGCCCTCGGCTGGTGACCTTTTCGGACAAAGTAACAAATACGAAACTCTGGCTCCCGGTCTTGGCTTTGCATTTGCCACAGTTGGAGAGAAATTCATACAACAAGCAGCCGAGAGAGAATGGCTCATGACTCACGACTCCTCTCTTGTAAGCCCTGCGATACATAATCGCACCAACGACTTACAGACTGATATTGTACTTGAGCCGGCCAACAGTTTCAAAATAACATTAAACATCGCCCGCAGTCACAACCAAAACAACCAAGTATATTTTATGTATGACGGCATGCCGATGACACGTGGAGGAAATTTCACTATGACACATACAGCCATAGCGACTGCTATGCGTCGATTATCGGCCGATGACGGATACCGGTCCGATGCATTCGATCGATTTATCGAAAATCGCCAAATCATCGCATATCGTCTCGAAAAAGAATATAGCCGTCTCGTTTATCCTTCAGCCGACTTTATCAATCAAGCGCATCTTACCGGACAGCCATACAGCCGTGCAAACGGTGGTGTAAATCCGAGCTCGGCCGATGTAATGATACCGGCATTTATCGCTGCATATACCGGCAAAGATGCCAACGAAATAGCGTTGACGGCATTCCCGTCGTGGAAACAACTTATACCCAATTGGAAAGTGACCTACGACGGTCTCGCCAAATTCAATAAGATGAAAAAACATTTCAAGTCGTTTACCTTGTCGCATGCATACAAATGTACCTACAATGTTAGCAATTTTACTTCATACCTCAACTGGACAGGTGCTGGCCCCAATCAAAATATGGGATTCATAAAAGACTCTCAAACAGGATTACCTACCCCTTCATCACCATACGAAATTTCGTCTGTTACCTTTGTAGAAAGCTTTGCGCCCCTATTAGGTATTGATTTCACGCTGAAAAACAACCTATCGGGAAGTATCTCATACAAAAACACCCGTAATCTAAATTTAAGTATATCGTCGGTGCAAATTGTCGAAGCCATAACACAAGATGTAACGATAGGTGCCGGATACAAAATAACCAATCTCAAAGGATTTTTTGGTGGCAAGGACCGCAAACAAGGTACATTCAGCAACGATTTGAACCTGCGTGGCGATTTTTCTTTCAAAAAAACTCATTCGCTCATACGTCGTATAGAACAGGAATATACCCAGGCAACCGCCGGAAACAAAGCCATCAACATGAAACTTTCGGCCGAATATAAATTGAGTAAATACATCTCGATGCAAGCCTATTACGACTTACAGATCACAACACCGCTTATCTCATCGAGCAGCTACCCTATGCTTAATAGCGACATCGGTATCAGCATAAAACTCGACCTTGCACGATAAATCTATCCGGCACAACAACGCGCGGGATAGGTAATAATTTCGGTTATAGGCAGATGATTATTCCTCGATATACTGCTCGAGAGTGAGATTTCCATCACAAAAACGGGCATAAGAAAAATGCTCTATCCAATCTCCCAATATCACGACCCGACTACGACGTGACAACATGAGATCAAGCATGATATGACGATGGCCGAATATAAAATAATCAATTTCTTCCTGCGAGCGCAATGTCAGATACTCTTTTGCATAGGAGACAAGATACTCGTTGTTCTCGCCCAAATAAGGAAGACACTCTCCATACTTACGACTATGCGATGACCACCAATGAGCAAAAGCTACTGTCCAACGCGGGTGTATCGAGGCATAAAGCCACTGACAAAAGCGATTGCGGAAAATAGAACGAATAAAACGGAATGAGAGCGGTGTACGTCCCACTCCATCACCATGCGCCAAATAGGCTGTTTTATTGCCTAAGTTCACGATACATGGCGATTTATGTATATGAATACCCAACTCGGTCGGGAGATAATCAAAAATCCAAATATCGTGATTCCCGATAAACCAATGAATCTCAACTCCATGATCGGACAACTCGGCAATCTTTCCCAAAAAACGGATAAAGCCACGCGGTACGACATAACGATATTCATACCAATAATCAAGAATATCTCCCAATAGGTATAGGGTTGCGACATCGTCCTTTATTGAGTCGAGCCAACGCACCACTTTTCTTTCACGGGCAATACGCGCCTCGGGCGACTCGGCTCGAGCCCCCAAATGCAAATCGGACAAGAAATAGGTGGCAGATCTCATAGGGAAAATAGTCATTTAGAGGAAACCCAATTCGAGTTTTGCCTCTTCACTCATCATATCTTTATCCCACTCGGGTTCAAAGACCAAATTGATCTCAGCCGATTTTACCCCTTCGACACTCTCAACCTTCTGCCGTACATCTTCTACTATAAAGTCTGCTGCCGGGCAATTGGGAGCTGTAAGTGTCATATCTATAACGACATGCTTATCATCTCCGACTTCGACCTTATATATAAGTCCGAGGTCATACACATTGACAGGTATTTCGGGGTCATAGACCGTACGTAACATTTTTACGATTTTTTCTTCCAATTCGAGCATATAAGGGATATTTTCGAGAAATTAATAACGAGATTTCGTACCGGGGGCATTGCCTTTGCGGTGAGATACTCGTGACGAGCGTTTTACGCCACGATCGGAACGCTCGGAAGTTTTACACATACCGCCACGCCCCCCTTTATGCGATATATGAGATGACGCCTCTTCATTATCAGCCGATTTACGCATTACTCTACGACGCGAAGGCTTAGTGGCTTTTTCACGCTCAACAAACGATGACGGATTGGCTTTCAACGATTCGCCATCGATGCGCACACTATCACCTTCGCTCACTTTCGTTCCCGGAGTCGCCAAGCTTCCGTTTACTGTGACACGGGCATCCTCAATGAGCTTGTC
Source organism: Bacteroidales bacterium (assembly GCA_045606385.1). Taxonomy (GTDB): domain Bacteria; phylum Bacteroidota; class Bacteroidia; order Bacteroidales; family UBA11471; genus Caccoplasma. The sequence continues at coordinate 12,670 of JAZURX010000023.1, forward strand.
GGCATCGCGACGCGAACAAAAACCTGTATCGCTTATATACTTATTTATACGTACTTGTGCCATAAATTTATTCTAATGTTACACGTGTGGCAACAATTTTTTCTTTCAAGAACACCGAAGCAGAAGAAATAAACTTCTCGGGTAACTCGGTAGTATAAAATGTACACTCGCCCCCACGGCTGCAACGAGTTTCCATCTCGGGGTGACGCTGCAAATAATCTTTCAAACTCTCGGCGACAATCATACCTTGAGACAACGGAGTAACACTTTGCGGCAAATATTTACCAATCTTATCGAGTAACAAAGGATAATGCGTACACCCAAGTATCACAGTATCGATATCGGGTTCTTGCGACATAAGCGCCTCGATATTTTTCTTCACAAAATAGTCGGCACCCGGTTTATCATACTCTCTGTTCTCAACTAAAGGAACCCACATGGGACAAGCCTCTCCATAGACCTTGACATCGGGAAACATTTTACAGATTTCGAGCTTATATGAGTGCGATTGTATCGTACCTGCGGTAGCCAAAACGCCCACTTTACGTGTACGGGTAATGGTGCCCACTATTTCGGCAGTAGGACGTATCACACCCAATACTCGACGGTCGGGAGCAACAACGGGTAAATCGCGCATCTGTATCGTGCGCAGGGCCTTCGCCGATGCGGTATTGCAAGCCAATATCACCAACCGGCATCCCATGGCAAATAATTTGAGCACCGCCTGGCGGGTAAACTCATATACAACCTCAAACGAACGTGTTCCATAGGGTGTACGTGCGTTATCACCCAAATAAATATACTCATATTCGGGCATAAGTCGACGTATCTCGTCGAGAATAGTCAAACCACCGTAGCCCGAATCGAAAATTCCGATAGGTCCGGGACGGTGGTCTGCTATAAAGTTCGGCATATTGTTCACTTCAAAAAAGTTTATTTTTTTAAAACAACTTCGAAGGATTGCGCCGGCAAAGACGTAAATTACAATCCCAATTTTGCCTTTACCAACGGAGTGGCATCAATGGCGTCTCCGCCATAATACATAATAGAGGGTATGCTGAGATCGAAGATAAAAGTAAATCCATTTTCAGCACCGACTGATTTTACTGCATCCTGTATTTTTTCTTGCAACGGGGCAATAAGTTTACCTTGTTGTTCATCGAGATCCGAAGCTGCCACTTCACGGAAATTCTGTATACGTTGTTGTATTTCATTTATTTCCTGCATACGACGTTGCTTGATATTTTCGGGCATAGAGTCTTGGCTGTTCACAAATTCTTTATATTTGTTCTGGAACTCTTCTTGCATTTTTACAAATTCATTCTCATATTGCTTTGCCAAAGCTTCCAATTGCTTCTCGGCAGCAGCCTTTTCTGGCATAATATTAAAGATTTCCTGGGTATTTACCGTACCAAATTTAAGTGTTTGAGCCGAAATGCACAAAGGAAAAGCCACAAGGGCAATAAGAAGGAGTTTCTTAATCATGATATGATTCTTTTTAGTTTATATTCTTTTATCTGAGTATCAAACCATTACACAATCAAAGATTGCCGTCGATACGATTTATATTGCAAATGTATGAATTTATTTTGAAAAGCCCAATTTCTCAAGCACTTCATTACTTATATCGATACGAGGCGAAGCAAAAATGATATTATTCGACGATGCTCGATCTATCACCATTTGATAACCTTTAGCCTCAGAAATACTCTTTACAGCCTCATAAATATCATCTTGGATAGGCTTCATAAGGCTCTCGCGTTTTTTGTACAACTCGCCTTCAGGACCGAAATATTTACGGCGCAACTCCTGTGCTGCCTTATCTTGCTCGAGTATTTCCTCTTCTTTTTGTTTTTTTTGAGCATCGGTAAGGAATACTGCATTGGCCTGATACTCTTTATACAAGCCATCAACTTTCTGCACCTGCTCGGTAATTTCTTTCTCCCAACGAAGCGATATCTGTTTCAACTGCTCGTTTGCCATTTCGTATGCCGGAATGTTTTTGAGAATATATTCCATATCGATAAGCGCAAATTTCTGAGCCTGCATACTCAATATACCTGCAACCGAAAGCACTAATAAAAAAAGGATACGTTTCATACTCATATATGTTTAATCTGTTATATAACCCAAACAAAGCAATATCGACAAGAGTTTGAGAATTAGAATTCCTGCCCCAAAATAAAGTGAAGCTGGCTACCACCTTTCTTAGTAGAAGTAGGCAACGGCTTATCAAATCCATAACCCCAGTCTATACCCATCAACCCCACCATGGGGAGGAAAATACGTACACCGACACCGGCCGAACGTTTCAATTTGAAAGGATTTATTTTTTTTACTTCGGTCCAAGCATTACCTGCTTCGGCAAAAGCCAATGCATATATCGTGGTAGATTCCTGCATAAGTATCGGGAAATGGAATTCGATACCCATACGCGTATAGGCGTAACCTTCAGAACCATAAGGTGTCAACGATCCGTTTTCATATCCACGCAAAGCTATAGTCTCGGTAGCATAATTATACGATGATCCGGTCATACCGTCTCCACCCATATAGAAAGTCTCAAATGGAGACTTTTTGTGCTTATTGTACGAACCGAGTATACCCAAATCAAAACGTCCCATCATTACCAAAGTGTACTCTTTGTCCTCGCCTACACCAAAGGAATAAATCGGTAAATAAAATTTACTATTGAATTTCCACTTATGGTATTCTATCCAACGATACATTTTTTGTTGATCGGCAGCCTTAGTTGCATCGAGATGTTCATAATCGACACCGTCCCAAAGAGAATAAGGCGGAGTTATCTGCAATGAGAGTGAGAATTGCGAACCGCGACGGGTATAGATAGGATTGTCGATAGAACTACGCGCCAATGTAAGGCCTAATGTAATGCTATGAGAAGTACCGTTCTGCATACCGAACAAGTATTGCCACTCCTTGAGCTTATATAATTGATATCCCAAATCGGCCGAGAATGTAAAATAGTCATCAGGCCATGTCAATCGTTTTCCCAACCCTAAAACGACGCCAAACATCTTGATATATTTATCGGGATCGATAGCATAGTCGTAATATGACGATGATGAATAATTAGACCCATAATAGGGGTCGTAATAATTAAAATAGTTATCGTTATAGTACGATGTACTCATTGCCGTCTGCTTGCTGAAATACATTGAGAAACTGAACGAATTGGGTCGTTTACCACCAAACCAAGGTTCAAGGAACGAAAGGCTGTAAGACTGATAATATCGGGCATTGGTCTGTGCACTGAGGGTCAATGTCTGTCCGTCGCCCTGCGGAATAATACCCTTATAAGTCTTAGGATTGAACAGATTACGCATAGAAAAGTTTGTAAACTTCAAACTCAATCGACCGATAACGCCTGTCTGTCCCCAACCGGCCGACAATTCTATCTGGTCGTTAGCTTTCGATTCGAGCACATAGGTAAGATCTACAGTACCGGTCTCTATGTTGGGTTCCGGGCGTATATCCATAGTCTCGGGATTGAAATGTCCCATATTTGCTATTTCTCGCATAGAACGCATCAATTCCGACCGGCTAAACAATTCACCCGGCAATGTACGCAACTCACGACGCACTACATGCTCGTAGAGACGGTCATTACCTTGTATCACAACTTTATTGATATAGGCCTGAGGGCCTTCGAAAATAGACAATTCGAGATCGATAGAGTCATTTACCACATTACTTTCGACCGGCCGTACCTGACAGAACAAGTAGCCATTATCCATATATATATTGGCAACGGCATCATCATCGAGTTCGGTACGCTCCTTCAGGAGTTTTTGGTTATAAACATCTCCGGGGGCCAAACGTAAAACCCGATTGAGAACATCGGTCGGATACACAGTGTTACCTACCCAATTGATATTTCTAACAAAATACTGATCACCTTCATCTATATGTATATAAATATCGACCAATTTATCACTATATGGCACTACGCTATCAACTAATATTACAGCATCGCGATAACCCTTTTCATTGTACTTGCTGATAATATTTTCGAGGTCGGCGGCATATTTTTCGGGTATGAATTTTTTAGGCCGGAACAGAGTCGGGAAATAGAATCTTTGCGCCGTTTTTTTCATCGCGCGACGCACTTTTCTATCAGAGAGCACTTCATTTCCCTCGATATATATTTTATGAATTTTTATCTTCGCTTTTTTATCGATAATAATGTCTACAATCACCTGATTTTCATGCGAGAGATCATCTTTTTGCAAAATAGTTACTTCGGCATTTTTGAATCCTTTTTCATCGTAAAAACGCTTTATAAGCAACTCGGCACGATCTACGAGATTGGGGGTAATCTGATTACCTTTAATCAAACCTAATCGCTGCTCCAATTCTTCTCTTTCGGACTTCTTAATACCGATATAATTCACCTCAGAAATTCGAGGGCGCTGTTGCAACGCGATATTGAGCCACACTTTATTTCCGGCTATCTTGGTGACAGAAATGGTAATATCGGAAAAAAGGCCTTGCTTCCAAAATCGTTTTATTGCATTGGATATAGCGTCACCGGGTATTTCTATTACATCACCCACCGATAATCCCGAATATCCGATAATTACAAAATCTTCATAATTATCGGTTGCGCCCGACACCGTAATATCCGCAATTTGATATTTACGTGGCATCAATGCGTAACTTATTGTCGGATTATATATGGTATCGACCGGAGTATCGGTATACAGCGATGACGACTGCCCCACAACGGGAATAGGCAATACCAATCCTATTATCATACAGAGTGTAACAACTGACACCCGATGGGATATATATGAAAAATAATTCTGCATCATAATTGTTCGCTGATTTTTCCAAAACGTCTTTCTCGCGATTGGTAATCGTATATAGCCTCATAGAGACTCTCGGCATCGAAATCGGGCCAATACTGCGATGTAAAATAGAGCTCGGCATAAGCGACCTGCCACATAAGGAAATTACTGATGCGACACTCTCCCCCTGTACGTATCAACAAGTCGGGATCGGGCATATCTTTGGTCGTAAGACACGATGAAATCATTTTTTCATCGATCGTCTCCACTCCAATGTTTCCTGAGGCAACTTCGGCTGCCAAATATCGCGCCGCACACACTAATTCCCAGCGAGAGGAATAACTTAATGCCAAAACCAACGTAAGTCCTGTATTGGTAGCAGTCTGTTGCATACACTTATCGAGACGCGAACGCACCTCGGCAGGCATACGATCGAGATCGCCAATAGCTATAAGACGCACATTATTTTGCATCAATTCGGGCGTTTCATGCTCTATAGCCATGACCATCAATGCCATAAGAGCATCAACTTCGGCTTGCGGACGAGACCAATTTTCTGTCGAGAATGTATATAATGTCAAATATTTCACACCTAATTCACCGGCAGCCCGGGTTATCGTTCTTACCGACTCCACACCTTGCTTATGCCCCATAGAACGATCTTCGCCGCGCTCCTTAGCCCAGCGACCATTACCGTCCATAATGATAGCTATATGGCGAGGCAGTCTCTCTTTATCTATTTTGTCAATATATGACATTGCAATCGTTATCTTCTTTACAAGTTATTACAAATCATACCTTTCTTCCCTATATCGTACGATATGGAAATCATAGTATACGAATACCAATCGGTATTCTTAAATGCAGCACTGGAGATATGCATAGGGTCATCTAAGTCTTTTCCATCGAGTTTATCTCCTAATGACTTACGCATTGTAAATTCCAATCCCACATTCCATCGACGACCAATCTTATATTTCAGCCCCACTCCTAAAGGAATATTCAGGCTGAAATAGCCGTCGCCTTTACAAGGCACTGCCGTAAAACCCACTCCGGCCACAATATATGGCGAAAATCGTTTTGTATCCTTATACGACTCACCTACACCATAGTGGAAGAAATTAAACTCGGCCTGCACACCAAAATCCAACACCTGTCGGCTGAATGTGTACGACGCACCACCGGGAAATGCATTGTTCCAACCTTCGGTCGTACCATTGGCCCGCATAGTGGTCATATTATATTTTAATGCCCAGCGGTAGTTGAAATTTTGCCGAAACAATACGCCAAACACCGGTCCCGGACCGCGAAAAGGCTTTGTATTTGCATCGCCTATATAAAAACCAAGTCCTGCCGACGCACCTATCTCATATTTATATTCTTGGGCCGATACGCCTATCGGCATCATTGCAATCAGTATAATTATCGCTATATACTTTTTCATATTCTCGTTTTGACAATACTTCTATTACTAAAAAACGAAAGTATATCTCAAAAAATTATCTGACAGACAAATATTTTCATTTCAAAAAGTAAACCTTGTAATGACTCCGCGGTTCACATCCTTGATAAGCTCGCCATCTCTATTGTATCCGCCAAACACATATATATACGGCACAAGAGAATCATTTGCTCGAGTTGTTCGCAACAAAAACGAAGTATCGAGCAAACGCCAGCCGGGAGCAGCAGACAATAACGATACCGCAGGTTCTTCGACCACACAGGCTGATGCCGACATACGCGGTTCAAATCCGATTGCCGATATATATAATGGCGTACCTTGAGCTGCCTTTTCCCAATAACCTCCCAATGTATTGGTATAATAAAGGTCGTTACGCACTCCCGAAGCATCTTGTCCGCCCAATATATAATAATACGGTTTGCGAACATAGAGGTCTCTTTCGGGGTCGTAGTCATCTTGGAAATATGCGAAGAACAATGCTCCTTCACGCGGTGTGATTTCTGCTCCTGCGCCACCATCATATCCTACATCGGAGATATTAGCCCAAGACTCACCATCGTACGCCCATAGCCCAGCACTGAGACGGCCATCAGCGCAACGTCCACCGAAGAAATAAATAAAGGATGCTCCATAATTCTCATCATTGTACGACACCGTAGCGCTATGTCCCGATATAGGGAAATATGCCGAAACAACATCACCCTCGACATATACGCCGTCGGCATAAGTAGCATGATTATATGATGTACCTGTGGACAAGATTCCGACCAATACATTTTCCCACACGCCGATAAGCGAAGAAAAACGCACCTGACCAGCCGTCCATGACTTACCATCAACAGACGAGAGCAACTGCATATTTCCATTATCATCGGGACGACCACCAAGAGCATATATCGTATCGGCAGATACCACAATAGAAGAAACTGACATTGTATCGAGCGCCGGAATAAACGAAGATATTGACCACTCCCTCGATGGCGCATCGGTCACTGCCACATTATACGAAGAGGACTCCGACGTAAAGCAATAAATTTTATCTCGGAACGCTATCGTTTTTTGCGAATGAGGTGCCGGCAGAGTTGTTGGCAACGTGCGCTCCCCTACTCCTGTCCACACCAAAGAATCGGCCTGCACTTTATGCACAAGCACTTTGATGCGATAATTTTGAGTTGTCACGCCGTTTGCCGCCACAACTTTCATTTTCACATCGTTGTTGAAGTCTATCGAGTCTTTGTCATTTTCAAGATAATCCACAGTCTTCAATAATGCTCCACCATCAGGATCCTGCACAGTAATCTCCACCTTCGAAGCCGATGCAAAAGTAATTTTAGGCACAAGGGCCGATATATCAGTGCCATACGGCAACGAATCGGGATTAAAAATAAGCCCGTTTACCAAATCTATTGTAAAATACCTATACGAAAGATTAGGCAAAATACTCACATCTGAAGCAAGAGAGAATGTTCGCACCATCGTATTTGAATAGGAGGTATATATATCCTCATCGTCATCGCCGCTATTGCACGACACAACGATTCCAATCAACAAACCGAAGATTAACGTTCTCGATATATATTTCAAAAAATTCATACCTTGAATGAGGTTACAACAACACCGCTATTAAGGTGCAAAAATAGTAAGATTTTCGGCTTTTACCGACAAAACGGGTGATATTTATAATTATTTATAGATAAAATTGTGTTAAAACCGGTGCGTTAAGAGATTTTTCACATACAAGAATAGTAAAAAACCGATTTGTCTCCATATCGATACACTTCAGAGGAAAGGCCATCGGGCAACCGTGGAGCAGCAACGCCACTACCAACTGCAAAAGGAGCGACTTCGACACGCGCCTCGTCCCAAAGCCCGGCATCAATAAAATGTTGCAGGGTAACGGCACCTCCTTCGACCAACAACGAAGTGACTCCTCGTCGATAAAGCTCCGACAAAACCTGTGGCAATATCGGCCGGTCAGAGGCCAATTCGTATACCGATATATGTGAGTCACAATTCGAGGTCTTACTCGTAAAAACAACCGTAGGCACACCATCGGAAAATATTTTCGATCCGATCATCGCAGTCATATCACTTGTAAGCACAACACGCAACGGATTACAACCTCCCGGCCAATATCGCAACGTGAGCGTGGGATTATCCATCATAATGGTTCCTGCACCGACCATAATGGCATCATACTCGGCGCGCAGACGATGCGACAATCGTCGAGTAAATTCATCGGAAAATTGTTGTGGAGCACAAGTTGCATCTCGGATTTTATCGATATAGCCATCAGCGCTTTGCGCCCACTTGAGTGTCACATAGGGATACTGTCGTGTATGAGCAGTCACAAACATCTTATTCAAAAGTCGACATTCATCTTCGAGCATGCCGGTTATCACCTCTACGCCGGCTTCACGCAAGATAGCCACACCACGCCCCGACACAGCGGGGAAAGGATCGAGACACCCCACTACAACCCGAGGAATTTTTCTATCCATTATCAACTTGCAACAAGGAGGCGTTTTTCCGTAATGCGAACAGGGTTCGAGCGATACATAAAGCGTAGAACGGCACAACAATCGAGAGTCTTGCACCGATGCTACGGCATTTACTTCGGCATGCGCCTCTCCACATCTACGATGATACCCCTCTCCTATAATTACGCCATCGCACACAATTACAGCACCTACCATAGGGTTGGGCGACACAAAGCCTCGCCCCGACTCAGCGAGTTGCAGACAGCGACGCATATATTGTTCATCTACCTCGTATGTCATATTTATTCCGTAAAATTTGATTCCGGCCAACGATTATACTACCTTTGTCGTATGCAAAAGGCTTCAATACTCATACGTCATTCACTTTGCGGATTATACCCCGAAGAGGAAATCAGAGCCATCACTCGCCTGATATGGGAAGAAGTATGCGGATATACACCCATCGATGTAATCCTGCACAAAGATACTATTTTAGATGATACTCTCCTCAAAAAAATAGAGACAATCACAACAAGATTGTCTCAAGGCGAACCTATACAATATATTTTTGGGCACACCTATTTTGACGGGCTAAAATTTTCGGTAACCCGAAACACATTGATTCCCCGCCCCGAAACGGCCGAACTGGTCTCCATCATTGCCGAAAATCACCCCGACGCACAGAATATTCTTGACATAGGAACCGGATCGGGCTGCATCGCCATATCGCTTGCCAACCGACTACCCTTATGCCGGATTGAAGGCTGGGACATCTCTTGCGAAGCACTGCTTACTGCTCATCAAAACAACAATTCGATAGGCACTCATGTAATTTTTTCACGGCAAGATATTCTGAACTACACCCCCACATCCGATAATATAGAGCATTACGATATTATCGTCAGCAACCCTCCATATATTATACCTTCCGAAAAAGTTGAAATGGAACGACATGTACTCGATTATGAGCCCCACATCGCATTATTTGCACCCGAAGACGATCCATTACTTTTTTACCGACATATTGCCAAATTTTCCCTGCAATTATTAAAAAGCAACGGAAATATCTACTTCGAAATCAACCCTCTCTTTGCTGATGAAATACATTGCATGTTGACCAAGATGAGATACTGCGACATCGTATTTTATCAAGATTTCTGCAACAAAACAAGGTTCATCTCCGCTACAAGACCAAAAAGCCGATGAAAAAAGGAATAACATACCAAGAGGCTCTATTCCGAGCTTCTGCACACTGTTCTTCCGGAGAAAAGTGTCGCAGCGACATCACTGAAAAATTAAGAAAATGGGGGATTACCTCAGACAATATACATCGTATCATTGATTACCTTGTCGACGAAAAATATATCGACGAGAAACGATATTGCCACAGTTTTGTCAACGACAAAATCAGATTCGATGGCTGGGGGAAAATAAAAATAGAATATACGCTCAAGCAAAAAGGTATTCCGACATCATACATTCATGAGGCTATCGGCGACATCGATGATACGTTGTACCGGAAAAGGTTGGAAGAGATACTCACAAGGAAACGTAAATCGATTACAGGGAAAGATGAACAAGAAATAAAAATGAAACTGATGCGTTTTGCCGCATCACGCGGCTTCGAACCGCAACATATTTACGATTTTCTCGAGAACTACGAAAAAGAAGATTTCTACCACAATGATTAAAGAGCTACTCGACATATTTTATCCTCGTATATGCGTAGTATGCGGACGCCGATTACAAGCAGATGAAAAACATTTGTGTATACATTGTATGCAACATATTCCTCGCACACATTTTCACATAGAAGAGAGCCACCCCATGGAGCAGCTTTTCCGTGGGAAAGTCGAAATCGACAACGCATTCGCATTCTTCTACACATCGCCACAATCGGAATATCGCCACATACTGCACCACATCAAATATCACGACGGAAAAGAGTGTGCACATTACTTAGGCAGGCAATATGCCATCGAATTATCCGATACAGACTCATTACACGACATCGACCTCATTATGCCCGTACCACTACACCATAGTCGCCTACGGCAAAGAGGCTATAATCAGAGCGAATGGATAGCTCGAGGCATTTCCGACGTTACCGACATTCCCATCGACACACATTCACTCATTCGCATGAAATCCAATCCCTCACAAACAAGGCTCTCTATTTACGAACGATGGCTCAACACCCAGAATATATTCAAATTATCACATAATATCGACAGCTCTACCAGCCATATATTGATTGTCGACGACATAGTCACAACCGGGGCCACCCTGTTGGCTTGCATTGAGGCATTACAAGAGACTTTTTCAGGTAAGATTTCAGTTCTTGCACTCTCTATCGCCAGATAAAAAATTTTCTTCAACCATATTGTACTTTCATGTTCTTTTTTTCTTACCTTTGTATGCTTGAAACGCTATAGTAACATACAGATGTTTCAAGCATCAAAACACAAGAAAAATAATCAACACCAAATAAGTAAAATATGAAAACTTTAGAGAGATTAGTTGCAGAAAAATTGCTAAAAATCAGCGCAGTAAAGTTACAACCATCAATACCTTTCACATGGGCATCGGGCTGGAAATCGCCCATATATACCGACAATCGCAAAACACTCTCATATCCGGCTGTTCGCAGTTTTATAAAGATTGAGTTATGCCGTCTCATTCTCGAGAACTTCGAGAATATAGATGCCATAGCCGGCGTTGCCACCGGAGCTATCGCACAAGGAGCCCTCATTGCTGAGCAATTGGGACTTCCCTACGTATATGTACGCTCAACACCCAAAGACCACGGCCTCGAAAACCTTATCGAAGGTAACCTCATTCCGGGGCAACGTGTAGTTGTAATTGAAGACCTTATATCGACAGGAGGCAGCAGTCTCAAAGCCGTAGAAGCCATTCGCAACGTTGGCTGCGAAGTAGTAGGTATGGCTGCAATCTTCTCATATCGTTTCCCCGTAGCCGAAGAACGTTTCAAAAATGCGAATGTAGACATCATTACCCTCAGCAACTATGAGGCCGTGCTCGAAGCTGCATTAAAAACCGGATATATTACCGAGAATGATCTCGAGACATTAAAAGAATGGCGCAAAGATCCCGCGTCTTGGAATCCCGGTAAATAATCGTTGATGCCATGACTTCATTCGAAAGCCCCATAAAAACAATACCCGCATCGATAAACGATGTGTATAACATGCTCTCGGATCTCTCAAACCTCGAACGGCTGAGGAGCAGAATACCCGAAGATAAAGTTCAGAAATTTACTTGCGATCGCGACAATTGCAGTTTCAGTGTGGCGCCGATGGGAACTATTACATTCCACGTTGTGGAGCGCGAGCCCATGAAGACCATTAAACTCGAAACGTGCGAGTCGCCCATACCTGTAAATATGTGGATACAACTACTTCCGACACCCGAAGACAACACTGCCATGAAGTTGACACTTCGTGCCGAATTGAATCCTTTTATCAAAGGTATGATTTCAAAGCAAATACAAGAGGCCGTAAACAAAATGGCCGATGCAATATCTCTTATTTCATACTACTAAAATAGTTTATGGCTCAAAAACTTTGGGAAAAGAACGTACAAGTCGATGCCGAAATCGATAGATTCACAGTAGGTAGAGACCGCGAAATGGATTTATACCTTGCTCGCTACGACATACTCGGTTCGATAGCACACATTGCCATGCTCGAAAGTATAGACCTGCTTACCGACGAAGAATTATCGATACTTACCAACGAGTTGCGCAATATTTACAAAATAGCCGAGCGCGGAGAGTTCGTTATCGAAGATGGAATTGAAGACGTACACTCCCAAGTGGAATTGATGCTCACTCGTAAGTTGGGTGATGTAGGCAAGAAAATACATAGCGGACGCAGTCGCAACGACCAAGTATTGGTCGACCTTAAATTGTTTATACGCTCGGAATTACAAAGCGTGGTAGAACTTACCCACACGTTGTTTACAAGCCTTATTGCACAAAGCGAAAAATACAAACACATATTGATGCCGGGCTACACCCACCTTCAAGTGGCCATGCCCTCATCGTTCGGTCTATGGTTTGGAGCGTATGCCGAGAGCCTTGTCGATGACCTCACCGTACTGCAAGCGGCTTACCGCGTATGTAATCGCAACCCGCTCGGCTCCGCAGCGGGCTATGGCTCATCATTTCCCCTCGACCGCAGTATGACTACCCGTCTGTTGGGATTTGATTCAATGAATTACAACGTGGTATACGCACAAATGGGCCGTGGAAAAACCGAACGCATTGTAGCTACTGCGTTGGCATCGATAGCCGGTACATTGGCCAAACTGGCCTTTGATGCCTGCATGTTCAACTCTCAAAACTTCGGATTCATAAAATTGCCCGATGCCTACACCACAGGGTCCAGCATCATGCCTCACAAGAAAAACCCCGATGTATTCGAGTTGACTCGCGCCAAATGCAATAAAATACAGGCTCTCCCATATCAAATCACACTTATTGCCAACAATCTGCCGTCGGGCTATTTCCGCGACCTGCAAATCATTAAGGAGGTATTTCTCCCCGCATTTGAGGAACTCAAGGATTGCCTGCAAATGGTAGACCAGATGATGAGCCACCTTTCTGTCAACGAGCATATTCTCGATGATAAACGATACGACCCTATATTCAGTGTAGAAGAGGTAAACCGTCTGGCTCGCGAAGGTGTACCTTTCCGCGATGCCTACAAAGAGGTGGGACTACGTATCGAGGCCGGAGATTTTACCCCCGACAAAGATTTGCATCATACACACGAAGGTAGCTTAGGCAACTTGTGTAATGACCGTATATCCGCCCTCGAAAGTGAAATCATAGACAGTTTCAATTTCGAGAAAACACAACGAGCCTTTGCATCTTTGTTGGGACGAGAATAAAATCAGCCGACATCAAATTGGTTCATCTATGTCACGCTATATCTCTATCACAGCCCTTATCGCAATGCTCTTTACGGCAAGCGGATGCGACAATTTCGACAATCGTCGTATTCCCGCACGCAATATTCGCATCGAAATCAATACCGCACAATGGAGCGTATACGGGGTGCATAGTTATATGGAGTGGAAAACATTCATCAGAAACATTTCGCCCAAAGGATATGTATGGAAGGCCGGCAATTACGCAGGGTATGGCGGCGTGCTACTCGTATGCGGACTCGAAAATCAACTGCTCGCTTACGATATGGCATGCCCTGTAGAGTGCGCCGAGAATATACGCATCACCGTTGACGAGACCGCGGGCATAGCCATATGTCCCAAATGCGGCTCTACATACGATGTATTCAACGGATTTGGGCAACCTCTTTCAGGCTCGGCTTATGAAAAAAAATACGGTCTGACCACCTATTTGGTAATGCCTACATCATCGGGGTATGTCATCACCCGATAACTTGTCTTTAGGCGTATTTTGCAAGATTTTATCCCGCACGCAAAAATTTATCATCACCAAATCGTTGGAAATTCACAAATAAGCACTATCTTTGTCGCTGGAAAAAGGGTTCATCCCTCTTTCTGCGCCGAAAATCACAAATTTCGGTTTCCGCAAGGAGGCTCGAATGGTGGAATGGTAGACACGAAGGACTTAAAATCCTTTGGCCATTGCGGCTGTGCGGGTTCGAGTCCCGCTTCGAGTACAAGAGAGGTTGCGTCGACGGTGCAACCTCTCTTTTTAATGACGCATATTGATTTCACTCAAAAAGGTGTTCGATAAGGATTTTGAGACCTATGGCTACAAGAATGACACCGCCGGCAAATTCGGCTTTTGACTTGTAGCGACAACCGAACGCATTGCCGATATGTATGCCCACCACAGAGAAAACAAATGTTGTAAGACCTATTATCAGCACTGCCCTCAATATATCCACACCCAAGAAAGCGAACGTCACTCCTACCGCCAGAGCATCAATACTTGTAGCCACAGCCAAGAGCAACATATTACCCATGGAAAAATCGGGACAGCCACACGCATCGCCGGCTGTTACAGCCTCCCTTATCATATTAAATCCTATGATGGCAAGCAACACAAAAGCTATCCAATGGTCGACACTCTCTACCACATCGGCAAAACTCACTCCTGCGTAGTAGCCTACAAGCGGCATCAAAGCCTGGAATCCACCAAACCACAAGCCTACACTTGCCGTATGACGCATCTCGATTTTCCGCAGAGGCAAACCCTTACATATCGACACCGCAAATGCATCCATCGATAGACCTACAGCAATGAGTAAGAGTTCAATTATTCCCATGGCTTGAGTATATATAATGATACGAAGATAATATATTATTTCGAGGAACACGCTATCTCGAACGAATTTATTACATTTGCACCTATATCAACAAATATAATATCATGAAAAAATTATGTATCGCCATTGCCATATTGGCGGTGTCCTTGTCACTTGATGCACAAGAATTTATTCCTCTATGGGAAAATGGGAAGATGCCCAATAGTAAAGGATTGGCTCTGAAAGATAGTATTGCCAACGAACGTATATACCAAGTAGGCACACCCGGACTCTATGTATTTGAAACCTCAAAAGCCGAAAACAAAGGGGTGGGTGTTGTTATCATTCCCGGTGGAGGATATGCCCGATTAGCGTATCAAATAAGTGGATTCTCGCTTGCCAAGTGGTTCAATGCCATCGGCATCAATGCCTTTGTATTACAACACCGTATGCCCCAATCGCCCGACGTGGAAACATGCTATAAAGCACCATTGCAAGACACACAACGTGCCCTTCGCTATATCCGAGCCAATGCACACCATTGGGGTATCGATCCACAACGCGTGGGAGTAATGGGCAGTTCGGCAGGCGCGCATCTATCGGCCTGTGCTGCGACAATTACCGACGACTGGAGCCAAGTAGGTGACTCGCTCGACGCGCTATCCATCACCCCCGACTTTGCCATTCTTGTGTCGCCCGTGGTGTCGATGGACGATGACAAAGTACACAAAGGAAGTCGCAGCAACCTACTGGGGAAACACGACTCAAAAGAATTGCGAGAAAAATTCTCTTGCGACAAACAAGTATCGACTCAAACACCCCCCATGTTTCTTGTGCATGCCATGAACGACCCTGCCGTTTCGTGCCTCAACAGTATCGTACTGTTCGAAGCACTCAAACGTCACGATATCAAAGGTTCTTCGCTACATATATTCCCCGAAGGTGCACACAGCATTGCCCTGCGCAACAATCCCGGTACCAGTAACGACTGGACATCACTCGCTGAGAAATGGCTCATCGAAATAGGTATTTTGAAATAAATACATTCTTTTTAAAATTACAGCGATAGCGCGATTTTTCAGCAGCGCTATCGCTGTATAAAGTCTAAAAAACGAATCCAAATCGAAAAGAAATAGCTCTACTCAACTTATCAAAAGTATCTAATCCCTTATAATAATATGGGATTTTCATATTTATGAGGCCGTTACGCTCATATGCTATAGATAATTCCCAACCATTTTCACCGATCCCTAACCAACGTCTTTCTATACCCAATGAAGGGGATAGATAAAAGCCTGTATTATAAGCACCACTGAAAGTACCTGTACGAAATATATCTTTTTGTATTAAATAATCGAAACACAAAGAAAATCCAAGTCGGGCGTCAAGAAAAAACTTTGTTTTCTGCCGGCCATATCCGGCCGGATATAATCGCATAGCAGCATAAATCGGAACACTAATCCTCGATGAACGGTAATCAAATTCGCTCTCTATAAATTCAAGATTATACTTATCCATATCTGTTAATTCTTCTGCGGTTTTCTTTTCCCAATTCCAGTTTACAGAGATACCGGCACCCATAAAAATAAAAGAGGATAATCCTCTCATATATGTAAGTGTCGTACCTATTTCACTGACATTTGTAGGCAAATAAACAGAATAATTCATCATGTACCATATCCATTTATTTTCGGGCACATAACTCGGTGTAAGCCGAAATTTAGTAACGCCATCTGTATTTCCGCCATACAGCCAAACGGTCTTAGTTTTATCATTATAACCGGTAGCGTCGGCTCTTACTTCATATTTACCTTCTATTCCTTGAAATCGATACGGAGCTATACCATGAAAAATACCATTAACATAAATTCTTGTTCCCGGGACTTTGCTCGTTATCAGCACTTCTCCTTTTGTAGGAGATAAATCGATATTTAATTCGGTGGGCCCCTCCTTATACAACACAAAAGTATCTGTAATCGTTTCAAAGTCGTAACATTTCACCATATATCTATGAGTTCCCACTAATAATTTCTTTATAAGTCGGCCTTTGAAAACCGATTGCAAAGTATCATCGACATAGACATCTGCATGGGCAGGAGTAACTTGCATTATCAAGTATTCCGTATCTACTCGAGGTGGTGTTTTAGTTTCCAATATCATCTCATAGGTTCGCCCCGACTCAATAGGTATTTCTCGCGGATACCAATAATTGAGCACCCCATATCGCTCGTGCTTTATTTCAATCTGCTTTGCACCACGTGGTACCCACACATAGATTTCGCCTACATCTTGTTTGGTATCGACAATACCCAACAATCCTCCATAAAATATAAAACCCTTTTCAGTTGTCCTCACCTTGATAAGCGCAGCCACCTCCCCATTCTGATCTATACGACGATTGGGACCTTGTATATTGGCTGATATAGTATTTTCGGAAAGCACAAAACTTTTGACAGTTATATCCTGTGCATAGGTGGAAATATAAAACAGGTGCAATAAGAGAAATAGTATATAAAATTGTCTTGTAATCATATAACTACTCGCTTCACATTAAACACCGCAAAGATATAAATATCTTACAAATAATTTACATTTTATTTATAAACTTATGAAAAATCATACAGATGCGTAAAAAGCAACGAGCACGACTTTGAGTCACGCCCGTTGCTTTTACATCTCCGGGTAATACATTTTTCTCGGTAAAAGATTACTTTATTTTTTCACAATACGAGTTGTTTTACTTTTTCCATCAACCATGAGAGTAATATAATAGATACCGGAAGTATAGGTAGTCATATCGACACGGCGTACCTCGGTAGCATCGAACGTCTCAGCAAGTAATATACGACCCAACGCATCGGAGAGCTGCATGACTACCTCTCCACGACAGGCACAAGAGACATCTATACGGCAATCTGTATCGACTACCTGCGGGTATATACGCACACCGTCGGTACCTACCGACGTAATACCCGAGACCTCGGTAACTGCTATAACGCCCTCGCTCTTCAATCGGGCATCGTCCCACACAAGTCCGTCGCCCGGAGTACCATCAATCACAAAATCGCCGCTGATAGTACCACTGCAAGAGAAAAGAGTAAACTCGTCGCCAATAGCGAATATACGGCCGTCGGTCTCAATGCGCAAGGTGTCTGTTCCAAGCGACATACTGCCACCTACCGATAGACGGTCATTACCGGTTGCAGTGATACGCATCACAAGAGTGGCTCCTGCTGTCGCCGCCACAGAACCGGTCACAGATAGTGTTGCCACCTCATCGGTACTGCCCGGTGCCAATACAGAACCACTCTGCAACGATACGCTTTTCACAGAACCACAACCACGCAAGGCCGCTCCCTTCTGTACCGTCACCTTATTGGCTGCTACACCACTTTCGTTATCGACCGAGAGTACTCCGCCGTACACACCGATATTCGACGAGGTATTGTTCGCACCGGTGAGCGACCATGTACCCGTACCATACTTATTTACCGACGAAGAAAGTACGCCGGCAAAAACAGCATCGGCATTGTTATATCCGACATTATATGTTCCGTTTTTTACAGTAGCGGCGGCCGACGATGATGAAAGCGCACCGAAAGTGGAGGTAAGCGACTGTGCATCGCCTTTACCTTTCTTAAAGTGTCCCATCGTCACGCCATCGCCGAGATTCACGGTAGCGCCTTTGAAAGTCATGGCATTACACAAACGGAAATCACTTCCGGTCACATTCAAACGACCAGTAAACGACGACCAATTGGCCATCATATCGGTACGCACATAAGGAATGGTAAGGGTAATCGTACCTGCGCCACTGAAACTACCGTTGATATAACAACGTTGACCTGCAGCCAATATAACATCGGCCCCTTCGGGAACAACTACTTTATAATTAAAATTAGGTATCTGCGATGTGTTATTATTGTTGAAAATCTGCACTTTACCTGCCCGCATTTCCATATGAGAGCCTAATGCGCCAAAGGTAGAAGTGTATGAGCCTTGCGCCAATGTTCCCCCTTCGACCACCGTACCGCCCGAATAAGTATTGGCACTGCCATAGGTGATATTTAATTGACCTTCACCACTTTTTACCAATGTTCCACTTCCGCTTATAACACCTTTGAGACTTGTATAGCCACGTTGTATCTCTACACACACGCTATCCGTTATCGACACTTTGCTGTCTGTCGAAGTGTTGGCATTATCGACCGAAAGCGTAGTATTCTTCAATTCGAGCACGCCCGATGCGCCCAAACTGCTTGGCTGACCGGCATCGGCAAGAGAAGTTACCACTGTCCTACCTCCGGTAAGCGAAGCCATTCCTATGTAATCATTCTTCGTGGTATTTATAATCAGCGTTCCTGAACCATTTTTGGTAAACGATCCTGCGCCACTGAAACCACCTTCGCCATGGAGAGTATATGTCGTTGTGGCATGTGCAAATGTAAGTCCCGATGTTTCATACATATCGTCGGTGACAATAGTAGTATTAACGGCTGTATCGTCGAAAGACACCTCATCGCCCGCAACAAAGGTGGTCGACTCACTATTCAAAAAGAAATTTTCGGTTTCGAAATCCCATATACCCGAATTTACGCCTGTCCACAATACGCCTTGCGATGCAGCACGCTGTTCATATACTGCCAAAACCAGCGATTTATCTTGTATCAACAATTCGTAAGGGAATCCCTTCAAACCGGTTACCGTCAGGTTATCTAACGAACCGACAAGTTCTCCCGTCCAACGAAGTAATGTATATTGACCGGGCAATGGTTTCTCCTCGGCACATTTCATATTCACAACAGAGACACCCGACAGTGTCATATCTCCTTTGACAACGATAGAGTCGCTTACGGCAACACCTACTGTCTGTAAATTCATCTCGATATATACATTGTCGGTAAGATTCAACCCACCGGCAAATGTGATGACACCATAGGGCTCGGTCTCGGTTCCCGGAGAGAGACGACAACCCTCGTAATTGAGAGCGCCTTCGAATAGGCAATCTCCGGCCACTACTGCTCTGCCGGCCAATGTGCCTCGGGCACGCAAATCGAGTGTACTTGTAATTGTATCATTAAGCACCAAAGTACCTTCTGAAACAATTGTTTTACCTTCATGGCGCAATGGCATATCCACCGTCAGCGAACCTTCCATCGACTTCCACAAATCCATTTCTCCGACAAATCCGCCTTTTCCTGTCCATGTGTAATGTTTCCCTTTTGGCGACATTACATATACGGCAGAAGGCGAAATCGTTTCATCAATAGTTATCGGCATGGAATCATCGCCCGATACATCGAAAAGGACACTTTTACCATCGGCATAAGGAGCCGATACCGAGCGATCGAAAGCCATAAAGGCATCGGCCGACCATTTATCGCCACCTTTCCATACCACATCAGTCACCATCGAAGGTGGCAGTGGAGGCGTAGGCATATCAAAGCCAAGATAATAATCGGGAAAAGGACTTTGATAATAGCCTCGCGTAGTACACTGCATACGATAAGCAGGGTTTTGTTGCAAACAATAGAGTGACACATCGGTAGGATAGTCGGTTGTAAAGCCTATAATACCCGAGCACGCCGTTTCGTCACCTCTACGGAGAATCACTTCGTCACGCCAATCGCCAATCATATCGCCAAAATACATCGGACGCACGCCGTAAGTACTGCTCACTGTCCAATCCGAAATTTTAGCCATCTCGATAAGACGGGAATTATTGAATTTTCCAACGTACGCATTGAATCCGTTACCATCGGGCGAAGCCAATCGCTCCCTATCGAGCAAACCGTCCCACCACACGCCCTCTGTAGGGAATATCATGGAGCCTTCGGTTATCAATTCTCCTTTACAGTCATAGAGATTGCCCATCGTACTCCACATTTCATATCCTTTGTGTGTAGAATCCACGTCCATACACTCGCCGCGTCCCACATCGCCTACTGTGGCAAGATACCATTTCTTAATAGGCTCACCGGTAGCAGTATCATATAGAATCTGCCCCAACATATCGCCCGCATTCTGCTGTATAGCAAAGGTTTCGAGTCCCGGACGATCGGGATCAATATCACTCATACGGAAACGGTCGCCATGCGAAATTCCCGCACTGAACAACATTTCGCCATTGTCATCGAGCACAAAACCTCCATCGAGTATCTCATCTTTTCCATCACGGTCGACATCACCGATACGTATATGATGAAACTCGGCCGGCCATGGAGTTTTATCATTTCGACTCCACGTAAAATGTTCTTTCCATGCTCCGGCTTTTCCCGAAGAAAAATCATATCCCCAAGCCGATATATAATAGTGATGTGTTTTATCGGTCGTACGTACCATATACTCCATTGTCACACTCGGGTGCACGCCATCGAGATAACAAATACCCATGTGACCATTAAGTAGGTTATAGGGGTCGTCCATATATGCTGCTTTGTTGGTACGGCTGTATGTATTGGCACCATCGCTCGGGAAAGGCATCTCTATCGTTGCCACCTCAGTACCGGCTAGACCATCGACCACTGTAATATATTGTGGCGGATTCTTTACGCTTTGCGTGTGATAATTGATTATACCATCGCCATCGGTATCGCCATTGGCACATCCTTTGAGATAAGCGCCCCATGTGGAGTTGCTTTTGTCCCAGAAACGAGTACCATCGCTGCTTTTTATAACGACTTCAGAACGGCCGTCACAATCCATATCGTATGCAATGACCATATCATCGTGCCCGTCGCAAATATTTACATTCGGGCCCATGTCTATAGTCCACAAATGCTCTCCATGTCGAGTATATCCTTCGATTTTATGCGTATCGTCTGTCGTAGAACGACGATCGACAACATAGTCGTACTCACCATCGCCGGTGAGGTCGGCCGGCCATATAAACTTGGTAGTGTATTGGTCATGAGGCAAGAAGGTACTGTATGTTATTTCCATAAACACACTGCGCATATCGTATCCGAAGAAAGCGTACACATCGCTTATTGGCTGTTCTTCGCCATCGACTATCGTTGACACCGCTATTTCTTTACCGACCGGAATGATACTCACATCGGTCGAATAATTGGTAACAGCAATCGGAGCATCATTGATACGCGTAAAATCAGTGGCTCCGGCAGTACGTATATAGAGATTGTATTGCGCTTTTTCTGATTCTTGGGCCAATCTACGCCACGAGACAAAAACCTTGTCTCCATTTTTGACGGCAACAACACCACGCCCCAACGATTGTTGTATACGCTGAGCCGAAACCGGAAGTAACGCCGATATAAGGACAAAGAACAAAAGGATAGTTTTTTTCATATTCATGGTATTTATTTTACAAAGCAATAATCATACGCTAACAGAATACAAAAAAACTAAAATTATCTGTACACTCCAAATATTTAAGTATAGATTATTCTGCTGCAATACGACATTCTTTACTGTCGAACGCACTAAATCGCTCTTCGCTTCACGACTTATCATACGCTCTTTTCTTCATACCGAACATTTCTATTTTTAACAAAAACCAATATCCGCGCGCAACATGAAAATTCCCTTACGAAAAGAGATTAAATAATCAATTATTGTATATCTTTGTTCTTGTATCGCTCTCGATATACATATGAAATATTATCAGTAACCATAAAAAAACAAAGTAATGAAGAAATTATTTTTAGCAATGGCTCTGATATGTGCATGCTCGACCATGACATTTGCGCAAGAAGCCAAAGGAGAAATGGGTGTAAAAATCCATACCGGTATGACTTCAGAAATAGGAGCCATGCAAGGCCTCATAGGTCTTGAATTCCGTGCTGCCGTTGCCGACAAATGGCGTATTGTACCCAGCTTTAATATAGGTGGTGGCAGAGGATTGAAGTACCTCGACCTCACCGTCGATGCTCACTATGTTTTCAGAGCGGCAGAGGATAGTCGTTTCTCATTTTACCCTATAGCAGGTGTCGGATTCTTTCATACTTGGACAAAATCGGGTGCAGGGAAATCGGTTGGGAATCGTTTTTTTGCCAACGCCGGACTCGGCGGGCAATATGACATATTAGAAAACATCGCCATTATCGCCGAAGCCAAATCGACATGGACTCTCGATTACAACAAAGGGACATTCCTTGTCGGTGTTTGCTACAAATTCTAACTCTCTATATATAAACATTACAAAGCCGCAAATTTGCGGCTTTTGTTTTGAATGCACCTCGGGTTATCCTTTTTTCTTTTTTCTATATTCCGAAGGTGATATACCCATATATTTTTTGAATTGTCGAGAAAAATATAGCGCATCATCGAACCCGACCAACGGACTGATTTGCGACATCTTCAAATCGGTATAATCGAGATAGTGACAAGCCTCTCGTATGCGTATCAATGTCAAATATTTCAAAGGAGACGATCCGGTTTTGGTTTCAAATATCGACGAGAAATAAGAAACCGACAAGCGTACTTCTGTCGCAATATCGCATAAGAGTATTTTTTTATTGAGATTTTCTTGCATAAAATGAATGGCTCGCTGCACGACATCTTTTTTGTCGGTGTCGCCAATAAAACGACATTCACGATACTCTCCAAGATATTTCATCGATCCCAAAAAATGGAACAGGGCAGTTGTCGCATAGAGCATATAATTTTTGTTATATCCTGCACTTACTGCAAAAAATATCTCATCGAAAAGTTCAAATCGTTCTTGAATACGCGAATGATCGGTGGGAGATATATCATGCGGACGTTCAAACCCTCTACTAAAAAACGCAGCTTTATCGCCATCGAAATGTATCCAATATATCGTCCACGGTTTACACGAACTGCTACCATAAGCATGAGCCCTATTTTTGGGTAAAATAAAAAACTGATTGGATGACACTTCACAACGTCGTCCATTCAACGAAAACCAACCGTCTCCCTCGACACAATATATAAGAACAAATTCCAATGCTTCACAAGCCGAACGTTCACAATAGTGAAAATCGGCATGAGGATAGTACCCTATGTCGGTAATATACAATTCGCGACCAAGTGCATCTTGTTTCAATTCCTCGATAAGAGAACCCGGTACAACCACCATGCGTTCACCCTTGAAACCTTCTTTTATTCGAGGCATATTGTATCATCTGTTTTATTGACATTCCACCAATTTACAAGCAATTTTCTCAAGCCATACACGATCCGTGTCGTCAAAAGTTGCCAAATGCTCACTATCAATATCGAGCACAGCCACCACATCGTTTTTACAAAAAATCGGTACTACAATTTCGCTGCGAGAGCGCGAGCTACAAGCTATATGCCCGGGGAAATTCTCAACATCGGGCACTACTTGAGTATGGCGCTTCATCCAAGCCGTACCGCACACTCCACGACCGTACGCTATACGTGTACAAGCCAACGGACCTTGAAACGGGCCTAAGACCAATACTCCATCGATTACTCTATAAAAGCCCGTCCACCAAAATCGAAAAGTAGCTTGTATCATCGCTGCTACATTGGCCATGCGGGCTATCATATCGTTTTCACCACAGACAACAGCACATATCTGATCATACAACACGGCATACTTTTCCTCTTTGGTTCCATCGGCTACAAGTAATTGTTCTGACATATTATTTTGTTTTACTGAATTTTCGATGACATACATTGGCCAATAAAAATCCGACCAAGAATATAACGATAGTACCCAAAACTATAGCCAAATTGGCATGAATTTCGGGGTCGGGTATATGCAACCATTTAGGTATAGAAATCCACATAATCACAATGACACCACAAACAACCCCAATCACAGCATCGATATTGCGAGCCTTACGCGACAAATAGCCCAACAAGAACAGCCCCAACATACCGCCACTGAATATCGAAGAGAGTTTCCACCATGCCTCCAATATACTCTCAACATTGAGCATAGCCAATGCGACGATAACACCCAACACACCGACGACAAGACTGGCAATTTTGAGAACCAATAATTGCTCTTTGTCCGAAGCGTTTCTACGAATACGCTTATAATAGTCGGTAAGCAATATGGTCGACGAGCTGGTAACGCTTGTAGCCACCGTACTCATACCGGCAGCAAAGATCGAAGCTATAAGTAATCCTGTAAGCCCCACGGGCAACTGATGCACGATAAAATAAGGAAAAACATAATCGGACTTTATACCCTCGGCGGGCAGTAATTCGGGGTGCACTTGATAATAGGCATACAACGCCGTACCTATCATAAAGAATATTGCCGATACCGGAATAAACAAATACCCTCCAAAAAGAGCCGAGAATTTGGCTTCCTTCTCACTTTTTGCCGTATGATAACGTTGCACGTAATTCTGATCGATACCATAATTTTGCAAATTGATAAAGATTCCATATATCATACATATCCAAAAAGTAGAAGTACTGAAATCGGTCAAATCGAAACTTCCCAACGAAAACTTATTATCGGCCATGGCTATTTCAAAAGTCTGCATAGGCCCTTCGGGCATATCAAACAACAATACAGCCAAACAAATCAACGCGCCCCCAATAAGTATAAATCCCTGTATCGCCTCGGTCCACACAACCGCTTTCACACCACCCATCATCGAATATATAATAATGGCTATACTTGTGACAATAATGACCATCTGTATGTTCCACCCCATCAATATATTCATAGGCAGAGCCAACAAAAAAAGTATCGAGCCCATACGAGCTATCTGTGTAAGCAGATAACAAGCTGCAGCATAAAGACGTGCCCATGGTCCAAAACGCTGTTCGAGGAAGCTATATGCCGACACACTTGTCTGCCTTCGATAGAAAGGCACAAAATATTTAGCGGCAAAATACGATGCAATAGGAATCGAAAGTCCAAAAACGAAGGCGTTCCAATTGCCGGCATAGGCCGAGCCGGGATTCCCAAGATAACTGATACTGCTTACATAGGTGGCAAAGATAGACATACCTACCACCCAGCCGGGCAACGAACGACCGGCAGACGTAAAATCGTCGGACGAAGATTTTTTATTGAAAAACGAACAACCAAAGAGAACTATGCCTCCCGTAAAAACAAAAAATATGATAAGGTCGATAATATGCATAATAGGAATAATTACTAATTATATGATGAACTTTCCGTTCTGGATAGGCAGAGCCTCTAATGCACGCTGTATCTTCTCGCGTTCGGGTGCATGGAACTTATAGAACGGAGAGGCTACAAAATCGTCTGCGATACGCGCCAAATTTATACTTTCGGCAATAGAGGTACCGGTAATACAGACAAGTACCGAAAGACGGCCATTATTGATACGACAGGTGTGTTCTATCATTTGCTTGCGTATACGATAGCTGAGACTCTGTTCCTCTCCGGTAGTGCCAAGGATAAACAAGCCATGTACCCCACCGGCAATAAGATGTTTTATAATATATTCGAGACTTACGACATCGAGTGTTTCATTATCGAGCAGAGGTGGAACAATACCGCTTAACGGATTTTTCAATGCAATATTCATGGTATAATAATTTTCTTTAATTTGTGTTCTGCCGAAATATGTGTAGCAGACTATTCTGCTTATGATAAACAAAATTAGAGAATATTCTGTAATTAGAAATCACAATATCGTTTTTTTTGATATTCGTTATTCATTTTTGAATTATACAACTCATCTAATTAGATATTCTCTTCCGATATTACAATCGCATATAAAAAGCGTAAAAATCGAAAACTTTTATTACAATCGATTTGTTATAAAATCACAAGTATAACCCCATAAAACATTGAGCTATGCGCAACATCGACGGACTGAAAGAGTACGAACAAGCCATGAAAATTTCCATGAAAAAAGTCCACTATGAGAAGATGAAAGACCGATTAGACCGTAAATTTATTCTTAACGGTTGTTCCTGTAGTCTTCTCGAAGAGTACATGTATCGTAAATGTGAAAACGAAATTGCCCGATGTGAAAATTACCTCGCCTCATCGAGAATACGACATTCTATACACTGACATATCGCCAATAAATCCGCGTCTGAATATCATGAAATTTCTATTATCGGCTTAATAAGGTATTGATAAAAATTTATACTTTTGTGTCGGATAATGGGAATAATATGAAAAAATTCTTATTTTTATGGATTATCACCATTGCAATATCTGCATGCAATGACCGATGTGTGACCATTACCGGCACACTCAAAGGATTGACTTGTGGTGACACACTCAGTTTTACAATAAGCAGACCTCCTTTTTTCGAAGATGAATATACCGATACCATAGTGGTAACAGGCGAACAATTTTTATTTGAAATTCCGGCCACACATACTATATCGGGATATATCCGTCATCATAAAGAAGGATATAATTTGGGTATTTATGACATCGTAGCACGCCCCGGCGAGCATCTGCATATATCCGGAGAGATAGAGGCTATCGGTGGCGCACATATCGAAGGGGGGCTTTATAATCTCCCCGATATAAAACGATTGCACACATTGAGTGCTCCGATAGAGTCCCTCAAAAGTGTCTATAGTAAAAAATTATCACAATTCAATGGAAACGAAGTCGATAGCATGACAAAATACAGCGATCTGTATAAAAAACTCGACTATCCCGATGAATACAAATCACTCTGGCAGTCAATACGCGACAGTGCCAACAACGAATATGCGGCATATATGTGCATGAAACGTATCTATAAATACGCTGCCCATGAGTTGAAAGAGCGTATCGACCGATTTACAGGGACAACACAGAGTTGCGATATAGTTAACGAATTACGAGAGTTGGTTCCAATCATAAATAATATCGCCGAGGGAAATTTTCTCCCTAATTATACATTTATAGACAATACGGACAAGAATCTCTCACTACACCAATACAGAGGCAAATTTTTATTATTATACTACTACGGATTATGCCCCGGAGTAATATATTATTCAGAGGAAAAAATTGATAAATTATACAATAAATATAGAGATAAAGGGCTTGAAATAATAGGGATATGCCGCGATGGAGACATCTCCAAAAACTATGAACGTATTGATTCTGCTGACAAAAATATAAAATCTATGCTTACCCACTCATACCCTACTGTTTATGCAACAGACAATAGAAATAAATATTTGCAGCACGAATTGTTGCTGATTTCGACCCCGTGCATGATACTCATCGCTCCCGATGGGAAAACACTCGTCAAAGGAGGGAACGAAACGCATAAACGAATAAACAAGATATTGCAAGAAGCACTTATTGAAAAAGAAGAAAAACTATGAGCGGCTTATTATTAGGGCTGATATTACCATTCTCGGGAACTGTATTAGGCGCTGCCTGCGTATTTTTACTTCATAATCATATTCCCGATCGACTACAAAAGGCACTGCTCGGCTTTGCTTCGGGCGTGATGATAGCAGCTTCGGTATGGTCATTACTGATACCTGCTATGGATATGAATGCCGAATTGGGCAATTGGGCCGTATTTCCGGCTGCAGTAGGGTTTATCGCCGGTATAGCATTCTTACTCTTTTTAGATAGAGCAATTCCGCACTTACACCTCGACGGCAAAGAACCCGAAGGGCCACAAAGTCGGTTGTCTCGCACCTCAATGTTGTCGCTTGCCGTCACTCTGCACAACATACCCGAAGGTATGGCTGTAGGCGCTGTCATAGCGGCAGCCATAACGGGAGGGGTGGAATTGTCTATAGCCGCAGCCGTAGCACTATCTATAGGAATTGCCATACAGAATATTCCCGAAGGAGCCATCATATCGATGCCCATGCTCGGCGAGGGGCATAGTAAAGGGCGCTCGTTTGCGATAGGAGCATTGAGCGGCATAGTAGAACCTATAAGCGCCGCTATTACCCTATTATTGGCGACCTACATCACACCGGCACTACCATACTTGCTGGCATTCTCGGCAGGTGCCATGATATATGTTGTTATAGAAGAACTTATACCCGAAGCATCGGAAGGGAATCACTCCAACATCGGCACAATAGGTTTTGCCGCAGGCTTTACATTGATGATGGTTTTAGATGTGGTATTGGGGTAATTATTTCACCTCATCGACCATATTTTGCACTTGAAACACCCTACCGGTCATGTGTCGAAAACGCTCCACATCGTGTGAAACGAGCAATATCGTCGTTTTTCCGGCCATAGTGTGTAGCAGTTCGAGCATACAAGGCTCGAAAGATTTATCAATATACGAGGTGGGCTCGTCGAACACCAACACCTCAGGTGACGAAATAATTGCACGGCAAAAAAGTACCCGTTGCAATTGTCCTCCCGATAAAGTGCCGATAGGGGCATCGACATACGATGACAAGCCCACTTTCTCAAGCATATTTTCGATGCGAAAAGAACGTTCTTTTCGAGAGATTTTGCAGCCAAGCAATCCCATTGCCACCACCTCCGAAATAGTAATAGGGAATTGCGAATCGATACTGTTTTTTTGAGGTAAATATCCCATATCGAGCGATGAGACCGGCTTCCCGTCATGGTAATACGCTATAGTGCCCGATGTAGGCGACAACAGCCCCAAAATAAGACGCAACAATGAGGTTTTTCCACTACCATTAGGACCTGCAAACAGACAGAAATCTCCCTTATTGATGGTAAAATTCACATCAGAAAGCACACATTTGTGGTCATAGCACAAACCTACGGCACTTAAAACTATCAGTTTATTTTCTATCGAATGCATCGGCAATACGGTTTATCTCTGTCTCCCAGTTGTATGACAACGGATTAATTATCTGTGTAGAACACGCTACTTCATCGGCAAAAGTTTTTGTTTGCTTCGGGTCAAATTCTTGTTGTATAAAGACCACTTGTACTCCTTGACGACGAGACTCATCAACCATCTGTCGAAAATAGCGGGGTGAAGGAGATTTTCCATCGGGTTCAAGAGCTATCTGATGTAAGCCATAATCGGCCGCCCAATAGGTAAGCGTGGGGTGATACACTGCGAAAGCAGCTCCAGAACTCGGTTTCAACCGAGATACAAGCGAAGAATCCAATCGCGCAAATTTAGCATCGAGACTGTCGTATTTTGCGGTAAAAACAGATACTCCATCAGTATCAATTCGGCACAATTCACGATATGCATTTTTCAACATTACACGTGCACGACGCGGAGAGCACCATATATGAGGGTCGGGCATACCGTGATGATGGTGAGAGCAACTATCATCATGAGAATGATGATGTGAACCGTAAATCAAATCCACCCCTTCGGAAAGATTTACGATAGACATCTCGGGATTGTTTTGAACCAACCGAGGAAGCCAAGCCAGTTCCACCCCCAAGTAGCCACAACTCAAGTATGTCTTGCATGTTGCCAATCGGGCCACCACAGATGGTGTCGGGTCATAAGACTCGGGATTATCGCCGGCAGACACCACACACACTACATTGACACGATCACCGGCCATAGCCTCCACCCACGCTTGCACAGGAGGTATGGTAACTGCCACAACCGGCCGTTCGGTACGTTTTCCGGCACATGAAGTCATCATCGAAATTATCAAAAAGAGAAGCCCTATATATCGAAACATACAACTTTTATCATTTATTTGAGAAGACAAAGGTACATAAAAAATCATTAAACCGACACGAATACAACAAATACAACTACCTCATAGTTTTCTATCAATACTCTCACCCATATACCTAATGAATATTTTTCGCAAAAAATTTGAAAATATACAATTTCTACCTATCTTTGTATAACTAATCACCTCAAAAAAATATTATGGGACACCACCAATTAGACTATCTTGACTACAAGATTCTGAAAATGATTGCCGCAGATGCACGTACACCATTTTTGGAAGTTGCACGCGAATGTAATGTATCAGGAGCCGCTATTCATCAACGTGTACAAAAATTGATGAATTTGGGTATAATCAAAGGTTCGGAATTTACCCTTGATTCTAATCGTATCGGCTTTGAAACATGCGCATACATCGGGGTATTTTTACAAGCCCCCGGGCAATTCAAAGATATTATCGAAAAACTTAAAGAGATTCCCGAAGTGGTAGAATGCCACTACACAACCGGGCAGTACGATATGTTCTTGAAGATATATGCCCGCAACAATAATCACTTGTTGCAAATCATTCACACCAAATTGCAACCGTTGGGATTGGCTCGCACCGAATCGATAATCTCTTTTAAAGAGGCTTTCCGTCGCCAATTGCCTATTGATAATTTGGTATATCGTGAACCAAACAGCGAAACAGAAGAGGAAGAAACCGGATTTACCATCTCACCCAAACCTCGCCGCCGTCGCAATCGCACCAAAGAAGAACGCGGACTGAAATAAAATATTACCAAAAATTGCTCGATTAGAATATCGGGCAATTTTTTTAACATCACAATCATATACCTCTTACTTAAGGAGCTTTTCCCGTTACCTTAATCATAATTGACATTCAACTTGTTATATTACACCGGAAGCACTGAGTCATTTACACATAAGAAAAGGTATGACAGTCAAAACTAAAGGTACGATATGCGGAATAATTGCCGCTATAAGTTATGGTACAAATCCATTAGGAGCTTTGTACCTCTATAAAGTAGGGGTTAATGCAGACTCCGTACTCTTTTACCGATACTCTATTGCCGCGTTGATTCTGGCGGTAATTATGTCTCTGCGTAAAATATCATTTCGCGTCAAACCGATCGAAATCATAATTTTGGCATGCCTCGGAGTATTATTCGCCGTATCGTCACTCTCCCTATTCTCGAGTTTTCACTACATGGACGCAGGTATCGCATCGACTTTACTATTTGTATACCCCATAATGGTGGCTGTGATTATGGCTATCTTTTTCAAAGAGAAAATATCATTCGTCACCATACTATCTATCACTATGGCTCTTGCAGGTATAGCACTACTATATAAGAGCGAGAACGGCACAGTACTCAATACCACCGGAGTATTATTGGTAATGATGTCATCATTCACATATGCTCTATATATAATCATTATCAATCGTTCGAGCATACGTATGTCATCGCTGACACTCACCTTTTATGTCTTATTATTCGGCATAGCGACTATTGTCATACATTCCTTTAACGATACGTTCACATATATACAACCCCTCACAACATTTTACACATGGTTTTTTGCCTTTATATTGGCACTATTTCCTACCGTCATCTCTCTGGTTACAATGGCAATCGCCGTGCGGAACATCGGTTCTACTCCCACCGCCATACTTGGAGCCTTGGAACCTCTCACCGCCGTAGCCATCGGTGTACTGCTCTTTGACGAATCATTCACTACACAACTTGCTTGCGGCATAGTACTGATTATCGCCGGAGTATTACTTATCATATCGGGTATAGCTCCCCGATATCAACACATACAATTGACAATACATCGCATTATGCACCGCTACAAAATAGACAGGCGTCATGATTAACCGTGCAAAAATATGATAGAGCAAAATATTTTTTATACCTTTGTACCTATCATAATTTTCGAATATAATATGCCGTCATAATGCTTTCACAAAAGCAAATACGGCCTCGATGTAGCATTTAAATAATTTATAATAAAGAACTTACTCCTATGAGAGAAACTGTTGTGAGCGGCATACGCTCTACCGGAAATTTGCACCTCGGAAACTATTATGGTGCTTTGCGCAACTTTGTAAAGATGCAACACGAGCACGATTGCTTCTTCTTTATTGCCGACTTACATTCACTGACAACCCACCCCGACCCCAATATACTGCATGGGAATGTAAAAGGTATTCTTGCCGAGTATCTGGCTGCCGGTCTCGATCCTGAGACCTGCTCATTGTTTATACAAAGCGACGTACCCGAAATATCTGAATTGTACTTGTTGCTCAATATGCATGCATATATCGGAGAATTGGAACGTACTGCATCATTCAAGGACAAAGTACGCAAACAACCCGAGAATGTAAACGCCGGACTGCTCACCTACCCCACTCTTATGGCAGCCGATATAATGATACATCGTGCCACCAAGGTTCCTGTCGGTAAAGACCAAGAGCAACATCTCGAAATGACCCGTCGTTTTTCGCGTCGTTTCAATACCATTTATGGCGTGGAATATTTTCCCGAACCTACCGGTTTCAATTTCGGAGAGGCAGCCATAAAGGTTCCCGGTCTCGACGGCAGTGGTAAAATGGGAAAATCGGAAGGCAATTGCGTATATCTGCTCGACGACGAAAAGACCTTACGTAAAAAAGTAATGCGCGCAGTCACCGACGAAGGGCCTCAAACTCCCAACTCGCCTAAATCGGAACCGGTGGAGAACCTATTTACCATAATGAAAATAGTTTCCACACCCGATACTGTCGCTTATTTCGAAGAAAAATACAACAATTGCGAAATACGTTACGGCGACATGAAAAAACAACTCGCCGAAGATATATTGAAGGTAACACTTCCCATTCGTGAGCGCATATTGGATATACAGAACGACACCGACTATATGCGTCGCGTTGTAGTACAAGGTGCTGAAAAGGCCCGCGAAAGTGCCGCAAAAACACTACGCGAAGTAAGAGAGATTATGGGATTCCACTCTTTATAATGCTCTAAGCCACCCTGCCATGGCCCATAAGCATAAGCATCATCACCATACAATTGATACCTCACATTTGAACCGCGCGTTTATGTGGGGTATCGGATTGAATATGACATTCGTGACAGCCGAAGCCATCGCGGGATTTTTCATAGGCTCATTAGGATTACTTGCCGATGCAGGACACAACCTCAGCGACGTAATAAGCCTTGTATTGGCCCTACTGGCATTCCGACTATCATCAGTACTTCCCACAGGGAAATACACCTATGGGTATAAAAAAGGTAGCATACTTATATCGCTGGTCAATGCTTTCATTCTGCTTATAGCCATCGCTTTTATCATTGTCGAAAGTATTGAAAAAATAAGACACCCTCAACCCACCGATGGCGAAATCATATCGATGGTCGCCGGCATAGGTATCCTTATAAACGGTGTCTCTGCCTGGTTGTTTTACAAAGACCGCAGGTACGACCTCAATATAAAAGGAGCATTTCTACATATGGCTGCCGATACCTTGGTAAGTATAGGCGTGGTCATTTCAGGATTAGCCATCAAATATACCGGCATAGATATTATCGACCCCATTATAGGCATTGTCATCGCCGGTATCATTCTTTTCGCGACTTGGGGGCTCTTACGTGACAGTCTGCGTCTTGTACTCGATGGTGTACCTGCAAATATCGATCTCAAAAGAATAGAACATATCATACTCGATGATTCTCGCGTCGACTGCATACATCACTTACATATATGGGCAATCAGCACCACACAGAATGCACTCACCGCGCATATCGTAGTAAAAACATTCGAAGGATCGGCTGAATTGAAACACGATATACGACACCGTCTCGAAGAGGCAGGCATACAACATGCGACATTCGAGTTGGAGCTACCCGAAGAGGATTGTCACGACACAAATTGCAGCTGTAACGTATAAAAAAGTGTCCTGCGACATAATTTAAGACATACTATTCTTATAGCCCTTATATATAGCAAAATATTGAAAATACCAATATGATTTCTGTAGATGGACTTACCGTAGAATTTGGCGGTACTACACTGTTTCAAGACATTTCTTTTGTTATAAACGAAAAAGACCGCATAGCCCTGATGGGTAAAAACGGAGCCGGCAAATCGACTCTGCTCAAAATACTTGCCGGTGTGCGACAACCGACACGAGGCAGTGTGTCGGCACCTAAAGATACGGTTATTGCCTACCTGCCCCAGCACCTCATGACTGAAAACACACGTACCGTGTTTGAAGAGACTTCGCAGGCCTTTGCGCACCTGTTCGAAATGGAGGCCGAGATAAACCGCATGAACGAAGAACTTGCTTCACGCACCGACTACGAGAGCGAAAGCTACTACACCCTCATCGAACAAGTGGCTGCACTTAGTGAAAAGTTTTATGCGATAGACCTCACTCACTTCGAAGAAGATGTTGAAAAAATATTACTCGGCCTCGGTTTTGAACGCAAAGATTTCGACCGTCCCACCGGCGAATTCAGCGGAGGCTGGCGCATGCGTATAGAACTGGCCAAATTGCTCCTCAAAAAGCCCGACGTACTGCTCCTCGACGAGCCGACCAACCACCTCGACATAGAGTCGATACAATGGCTCGAAGAGTTCCTTATCAATAACGGGCAGGCTGTCATCGTCATCTCGCACGACCGTGCTTTTGTCGACCACATTACCACACGCACCATAGAAGTAACGATGGGTCGCATATACGATTACAAAGTAAACTACTCTCAGTACCTCATATTACGAAAAGAACGACGCGAACAACAGCTCAAGGCTTACAACGATCAGCAAAAAATGATTGCTGAAACCAAAGAGTTTATCGAGCGATTCAAAGGCACATATTCCAAGACACTGCAAGTGCAATCGCGTGTAAAAATGCTCGAGAAGTTGGAACTCGTGGAGGTCGACGAAGAAGATACATCGGCACTGCGTCTGCGTTTCCCGCCGGCACCACGTTCGGGGTCATATCCTGTGATTGCCGATGGCGTAGGTAAATGCTACGGTGAACATCGCATATTTTCCAACGCTACCTTTACCATTGAACGTGGTGAAAAGGTGGCATTTGTCGGCAAAAACGGTGAGGGTAAATCGACATTGGTGAAGTGCATCATGAAAGAGATAGAACACGAAGGGAACCTCTCCCTCGGTCACAACGTGATGATAGGATATTTTGCTCAAAATCAAGCCTCTCTGCTCGATGAAAATCTTACCGTATTCCAAACCATCGACGACGTAGCCAAAGGCGATGTACGCCTGCAAATACGCGACCTGCTCGGAGCATTCATGTTTGGAGGCGAAGAATCGACAAAGAAGGTGAAAGTACTGTCGGGAGGTGAACGTACTCGGCTGGCAATGATTAAACTCCTGCTTGAACCCGTGAACCTGCTCATTCTCGACGAGCCGACCAACCACCTCGATATGAAGACCAAGGACATTTTGAAGAGTGCCCTGCAGGCCTTTGATGGCACACTCATCGTTGTAAGCCACGACCGCGACTTCCTCGACGGATTGGTATCGAAAGTCTATGAATTTGGCGAAGGTCGCGTACGTGAGCACCTTGGCGGAGTCTACGATTTCCTCGAAAAGAAACGTATCGAGAACC
This sequence comes from Bacteroidales bacterium, assembly GCA_045606385.1. Taxonomy (GTDB): domain Bacteria; phylum Bacteroidota; class Bacteroidia; order Bacteroidales; family UBA11471; genus Caccoplasma. Next base: position 48,836 of record JAZURX010000023.1, read on the forward strand.
TCTCCGAACTCGAACGTCGCAAATAACGTCTCTACGACATCAGTATAACGAAGAGATTGAGCTCACATGAAACTCAATCTCTTTTTTAATATCTGTGCCGAGGAGGGAGCACAAAATCATGGAATCAACATTCTTAAAAAAGTCAAAGCACTCACAAAGCATATAAAATCATTTACAACGACAGATTTCATAAGAATAGGTAATGTGGACAAAAAATAGGATAGAAACCCATGGGAGGGCATACCCTCCCATGGGTTTTCGTGCTAAATAATAACACATTATGTATTTATCCTACCAACCTTTTCTATTATTAATGACAATAAAAAAGCTCCGTTGCAACTGATGCAACGGAGCTTTTTAAAAACTATTATGACTATAAATTAGAAGTTGCTTAATTATATTCAGATGATAAGATACACTCGCTTTGTAATTTGTAAACAAGTCTACATCGCGCTTGTCGAATCTACCATTCAAGATTTGTATAACAGTTTCTTATATTTCGATTGACTTACGCGAAGGCATCACACGATCGAAATCGTCTTTCGAACCTACAATGAGGCGGTCGAAGTCGCGTTGACCTGTACCGGCAGGGATAAGGTGTCCGCATATTACGTTTTCTTTCATACCTTCGAGGTAATCAGTCTTACCGTTGATAGCAGCTTCGTTGAGTACCTTGGTAGTTTCCTGGAACGAGGCAGCCGACATGAAACTCGATGTCTGCAATGCAGCGCGGGTAATACCTTGGAGAATCTGTTCCGAAGTGGCAGGAACGGCATCACGCACCTCTACCAATTTCAGGTCGCGACGTTTGAGCATAGAGTTTTCGTCACGGAGCTTACGAGCGGTAACAATCTGTCCGGCACGAAGCACTTGTGAATCGCCTGCATCGACAACCACTTTTTTGCTCCATATACGGTCATTCTCGTCCATAAATTCGTGTTTGTCTACGACTTGTTGTTCGAGGAAACGAGTATCACCCGGGTCGAGAATGGTCACTTTACGCATCATCTGACGTACGATAACTTCAAAGTGTTTGTCGTTGATTTTCACACCTTGAAGACGATATACATCTTGTACTTCGTTTACGATATACTCTTGTACGGCTGTCGGGCCTTTGATAGCCAGAATGTCTGACGGGGTGATAGCGCCATCGGATAGCGGTGTGCCGGCACGTACATAGTCATTTGCTTGTACAAGAATCTGTTTCGACAGAGGTACAAGATATTTCTTAACCTCACCGGTCTTGGAGGTAACAGAAATCTCACGATTACCGCGTTTTACATTTCCAAAAGTTACTTCACCATCGATTTCAGAAACGACAGCGGGATTCGACGGATTGCGTGCTTCGAAGAGCTCGGTAACACGAGGCAGACCACCAGTAATGTCACCAGCTTTACCCACAGCACGAGGAATCTTCACAAATACTTCACCGGTCTTCAATTCCTGACCTTCGTCTATCATCAAGTGAGCACCCATAGGCAAGCTATAACTACGTATAACCTCACCATCTTTATCGACGATTTGTGCCATAGGCACACGAGTACGGTCTTTCGACTCGATAATAATTTTTTCGCGAAGACCAGTTTGCTCGTCCGATTCTACTTTGTATGTCACTCCTTCGACAACATTTTCGAAACGCACCTTACCAGTAGCTTCCGAAACGATAACAGCGTTGAAGGGGTCCCATTCACACACAACATCACCTTTCTTCAAAGTATCGCCACTATTGAAATAGAGTTTCGAACCGTAAGGTATATTGGTCGTTGTAAGAACTATTTTGGTATTAGGATCGACAATACGCATCTCGGCAAGACGACCAACTACGATTTGAACCTTTTTACCAGCTTCGTCTACACTTTCGACAGTACGAAGTTCGTCTATTTCGAGAATACCATCATAACGCGAAGTTACATTAGAAACAGCTGCGATGTTAGACGCGATACCTCCGACGTGGAAAGTACGGAGAGTAAGCTGAGTACCCGGTTCACCAATAGACTGTGCGGCAATGACACCGACAGCCTCACCTTTCTGTACCATACGGCTGGTAGCAAGGTTGCGACCGTAACATTTGGCACATACGCCATGTTTCGACTCACAAGTAAGAACCGAACGTATTTCGACACGTTCGATGGGTGATTCCTCAATTTTCTTGGCAATAGATTCGGTGATTTCTTCACCCGAATGTACAAGAATTTCTCCGGTAAGAGGATGTTGCACATCATGTACCGAAACACGACCGAGAATACGCTCAGACAATGAAGCAACGGTTTCTTCATTGTTCTTAATCTCGGTACATACAAGACCGCGGAGAGTACCACAATCTTCTTCATGAATAATCACATCGTGAGCCACGTCGACGAGACGACGGGTAAGATAACCTGCGTCGGCAGTTTTCAAAGCAGTATCAGCAAGACCCTTACGAGCACCGTGAGTAGAAATAAAGTATTCCAACACCGAAAGTCCCTCTTTGAAGTTTGCCAAAATGGGGTTTTCTATGATTTGTCCACCTTCGGCACCAGACTTTTGAGGTTTAGCCATAAGACCACGCATACCCGAAAGCTGACGAATCTGTTCTTTCGAACCACGGGCACCCGAATCGAGCATCATGTAAACAGAATTGAATCCTTGATTATCGGACGACAACTGTTTCATGAGAATATCAGAGAGTTTGGAGTTGACGTGTGTCCAAGTATCGATTATCTGATTATAACGTTCGTTGTAGGTAATAAATCCCATGTTGTAGTTGGCCATGATTTGTTCAACATTGGCATAACCTTCGTTGACAAGAGCCTCTTTTTCTTCGGGGATAATTACGTCGGCAAGGTTAAACGAGAGACCACCTTTGAACGCCATCTTATAACCGAGATTCTTGATGTCGTCGAGGAATTGTGCAGCACGTATAACACCACATACTTTAATAACGTTACCGATGATATTACGGAGCGATTTCTTGGTAAGAATTTCATTGATGAATCCCACCTCTTTGGGCACGAACTCATTAACCAAAATACGACCTACCGATGTCTCGCGCAACACTTCAACGGTATTGCCGTTTTCATCAATGTCTTGCACACGTACTTTTACAGGAGCATGCAAGGTCACACGACCTTCGTTATAAGCTATTTCTGCCTCTTCGGGACCATAGAATACAAGGCCTTCACCTTTGGCTCCGGGACGGAGTTTGGTGATATAGTAGAGACCAAGAACCATATCTTGCGAAGGCACGGTAATAGGTGCGCCATTGGCCGGATTCAAAATATTGTGTGCACCAAGCATCAACATTTGGGCCTCGAGCACGGCTTCATTACCGAGAGGTAAGTGTACGGCCATCTGGTCTCCGTCGAAGTCGGCATTGAACGCCGTACAAGCAAGCGGGTGGAGTTGGATAGCTTTTCCTTCGATCATTTTGGGTTGGAAAGCCTGAATACCGAGACGGTGCAGGGTCGGAGCGCGGTTGAGGAGCACGGGGTGTCCTTTCATAACGTGCTCAAGAATATCCCATACAACAGGATCTTTGCGATCGACAATTTTCTTTGCCGACTTCACCGTTTTCACAATACCGCGTTCGATAAGTTTGCGGATTACAAACGGTTTATAGAGTTCGGCCGCCATATTTTTGGGCAGACCGCATTCGTACATTTTCAATTCAGGACCTACAACGATAACCGAACGAGCAGAATAATCGACACGTTTACCGAGCAAGTTCTGACGGAAACGTCCTTGCTTACCTTTCAAACTATCTGAAAGAGATTTCAACGGGCGGTTGGCATCGGTCTTCACCGCACTCGATTTACGAGAGTTATCGAGCAAAGAGTCGACAGCCTCTTGCAACATACGTTTCTCATTACGGAGAATCACTTCGGGAGCTTTAATCTCCATAAGACGTTTGAGTCGGTTATTACGAATAATAACACGACGATAGAGGTCATTGAGGTCGGAAGTTGCAAACCGTCCACCATCGAGAGGTACAAGCGGACGCAACTCGGGAGGAGTTACGGGCACAACTTTGAGAATCATCCATTCGGGACGGTTGATATGACGCGAAGCACGGAACGACTCTACAACTTGGAGGCGCTTTAGAGCCTCATTTTTGCGTTGTTGTGAGCCATCTTTGCTGGCTGTGTCGCGCAACTTGTATGACAACTCATCGAGGTCAAGACGCACCAAAAGGTCGTAGATAGCTTCGGCACCCATTTTAGCAATAAATTTGTTGGGGTCGGTATCTTCGAGCATTTGATTGTCTTTGGGCAGTGAATCGATTACATCGAGATATTCTTCTTCGGAAAGGAGATCGTATGTAGCCAACTCTTCATTTTTTACACCGGGTTGGATAACGATATAACGTTCGTAATAGATAACTGCATCGAGTTTTTTGGAGGGAAGGCCCAACAAATAACCGATTTTATTGGGAAGCGAACGGAAATACCAAATGTGTGCAACAGGCACAACAAGTTGTATATGTCCCATACGCTCGCGACGTACTTTCTTTTCGGTAACTTCTACACCACAACGATCGCAAACGATGCCTTTGTAACGGATACGTTTATACTTTCCGCAATGACATTCATAGTCTTTCACAGGGCCAAAAATGCGCTCACAGAAAAGTCCGTCACGCTCGGGCTTGTAGGTACGATAGTTGATGGTCTCAGGCTTCAATACCTCACCACTCGATTGTTCGAGAATTTCTTCAGGCGAGGCCAATCCTATCGTAATTTTAGAGAAGTTACTCTTTACTTTATTGTCTTTTCTAAAAGCCATATATGTATGTTATAACGCGTTAGCAGATGGTATATGATGTGTTGTCGGTAATAGAGCACCGACAACACAACGGAGTATTACTCTAATGAGATGCGCAATCCGAGACCACGTAACTCATGCAACAATACATTGAGAGACTCGGGAATACCCGGAGTAGGCATGGGTTCGCCCTTAACAATGGCTTCATAAGCCTTTGAACGACCCACCACATCGTCTGATTTAATGGTAAGGATTTCTTGCAAAATGTAAGCAGCGCCGAATGCTTCGAGTGCCCAAACCTCCATTTCTCCGAAACGTTGACCACCAAATTGCGCCTTACCACCAAGAGGTTGTTGCGTAATAAGAGAGTACGGGCCGATAGAACGGGCGTGCATCTTATCTTCAACCATGTGACCGAGTTTGAGCATATAGATGACACCGACAGTAGCGGGTTGGTCAAAACGTTCTCCGGTGTGACCATCGTAAAGATAAGTCTTACCATAACGAGGAACGCCGGCTTTATCGGTCCACTCATTGAGGTCATCTAATGAAGCGCCATCAAAGATGGGGGTAGCGAATTTTTCACCCAGAGTTACACCTGCCCAACCGAGAACAGTTTCAAAAATCTGTCCAAGGTTCATACGAGAAGGCACACCCAGAGGGTTAAGAACTATATCCACAGGAGTACCATCTTCGAGGAACGGCATATCTTCTTGACGAACGACACGCGATACGATACCTTTGTTACCATGACGACCGGCCATTTTGTCACCCACGCTGATTTTGCGTTTCTTGGCAATATACACTTTCGCCATTTGTACAATACCTGAGGGGAGTTCATCACCAATAGAGATATCAAATTTGCGACGACGCAATTCGGCATCATATTCCTTATATTTTCTCAAGTAATTCATGATGGTAGCTCTGATAAGGTCGTTTTTGGCCGCATCGCTTGTCCATTTGCTTACTTGAATAGACGAATAGTCGATTTCCGAAAGGTTTTTCTGTGTAAACTTAGAACCTTTGGCAATAACATCGATACCCAAATAGTCTTTTACGCCTTGAGAGGTCTTACCATTGGTCAGTACCATAAGTTTTTCGATGAGAACACCTTTCAACGCCTCCATCTTTTCCTTATACTCTTCGTCGAGTTGAGCCAAAAGAGCAGCTTCGGGGCTCTTGCCTTTGCGTTTCTTGACAGCTTTGGAGAAGAGAGCAGTACCGATAACAACACCTTTAAGCGAAGGAGTAGCTTTAAGTGAAGCATCTTTTACATCACCGGCCTTGTCTCCAAAGATAGCGCGAAGCAGTTTTTCTTCAGGCGAAGGATCGGATTCTCCTTTAGGTGTAATCTTACCTATCATTATATCGCCCGGCTCGATGTGTGCACCGATGCGCACAATACCACGCTCGTCGAGGTCTTTTGTCGCCTCTTCACTCACGTTGGGAATATCTGAGGTAAGTTCTTCCATACCACGTTTGGTCTCACGCACTTCGAGCGAATACTCATCAACATGAACAGAAGTAAGAATATCCTCTCGAACGATACGCTCGTTAAGCACGATAGCGTCCTCATAGTTATATCCTTTCCAAGGCATGAAAGCCACTTTGAGGTTGCGACCGAGCGCCAATTCACCGTTTTCGGTAGAATAACCTTCGGTAAGAATTTGACCTGTCTCTACACGATCGCCCTTGCGACAAATAGGACGCAAGTCGATAGTTGTGCTTTGGTTGGTTTTACGGAATTTAGGTATAGTATATTCTTTTACCGCCGACTCGAAACTTACAAATTCCTCGTCTTCGGTACGATCATAACGAATGCGAATGGTTGTGGCATCGACAAACTCGATGACACCGGGGCCTTCTGCAGTAATCTGTGTACGAGAATCACGAATGAGTTGACCTTCAATACCTGTACCGACGATAGGAGCTTCTGTACGCAACAGAGGCACAGCCTGACGCATCATGTTAGAACCCATAAGCGCACGGTTTGCATCGTCGTGCTCGAGGAATGGGATAAGAGATGCGGCAATAGAGGCAATCTGCATAGGCGACACGTCCATAAGAGATACCTCTTGAGGTCCCACAACAGGGAAATCGGCATTAAGACGAGATTTTACACGCGAGCGAATAAATGTACCGTCAGTATTGAGCGGAGCATTTCCTTGTGCAATGATATGGTCTTCTTCCACTTCGGCTGTAAGATATACGATGCCCTCTTGTGAAAGATCTACTTTGCCATTTTCAACTTTACGATACGGAGTTTCTATAAATCCAAGATCGTTAATTTTAGCATATACGCAAAGAGAAGAAATAAGACCGATGTTAGGACCTTCGGGAGTTTCGATAGGACAGAGACGGCCATAATGGGTATAGTGAACGTCGCGTACCTCGAAACCTGCACGTTCGCGAGAGAGACCACCGGGACCGAGAGCCGAGAGACGACGTTTGTGTGTCATTTCGGCCAAGGGATTTGTTTGGTCCATAAATTGCGAAAGCGCATTGGTACCGAAGAATGTGTTAATAACCGATGATATAGTTTTGGCATTGATAAGATCGATAGGAGTAAACACCTCATTATCGCGCACATTCATACGCTCGCGTATGGTACGAGACATACGAGCCAAACCTATACCGAATTGATTATAGAGCTGTTCACCTACTGTACGTACGCGACGATTACTCAAGTGGTCGATATCGTCTACATCAGTTTTAGAATTAATAAGCTCTATCAAATATTTAATAATCTCTATGATATCTTCTTTGGTAAGAACTTTGATATCGGGAGATATAGTAAGTCCGAGTTTTTTATTGATACGGTAACGTCCTACTTCTCCGAGGTCATAACGTTTTTCAGAGAAGAAAAGATTTGTAATTACCTCGCGAGCACTTGCATCGTCGGCAGGCTCGGCATTACGCAACTGGCGGTAGATATAAATAACAGCCTCTTTTTCGGAGTTACTGGGGTCTTTCTGCAACGTGTTATATATAATTGCATAATCAGAAAGATTATTTTCCTCTTTATGAAGAAGAATGGTAGCAACACCGGTTTCGAGAATCATCTCTATATGTTCTTCTTCGAGCAGGACTTCGCGCTCGATGACCACTTCGTTACGTTCAATCGACACAACCTCACCGGTATCGGCATCTGCATAATCCTCAACCCATGTTCTCAACACACGAGCGGCGAGACGACGGCCAAGAGCTTTCTTAAGATTGGTCTTAGTAACTTTCATTTCTTCGGCGAGACCGAATATTTCGAGAATGTCTTTATCGCTCTCAAAACCTATGGCACGCAACAGAGTTGTCACAGGCAATTTTTTCTTGCGATCGATATAGGCATACATCACATTATTGATATCGGTAGCAAACTCTATCCACGAACCTTTAAAGGGAATGATACGAGCCGAATAAAGTTTGGTTCCATTGGCATGAATGCTTTGTCCGAAGAATACGCCCGGAGAACGATGTAACTGCGATACAACAACACGTTCGGCACCATTAATTACAAAGGTACCTTTCTCGGTCATATATGGGATAGGGCCAAGATAGACATCTTGAATTACAGTGTCAAAATCTTCGTGGTCGGGATCAGTACAATATAGTTTAAGCTTTGCCTTCAAAGGCACGCTATAAGTAAGTCCACGTTCGAGACATTCGTCTATTGTATAACGGGGCGGGTCGATATAATAATCGAGAAATTCGAGTACGAAGTTGTTGCGAGTATCGGCTATTGGGAAGTTTTCTGCAAAAACCTTATATAGTCCCTCATTTTTTCGTTTCTCGGGGGGGGTATCGAGTTGCAGAAAATCTTGGAACGATTTCAACTGTACTTCGAGGAAATCCGGGAATTGAAGCGGATTCTTTATCGAGGCAAAGTTTACACGCTGTTTACCTATATTTTGAGACATTTGTCGAGAGTTGGTTAATTGAACTTGTAAATCTTAGACACAAAATGGTAAAGAACCCTCTTATAGAGGTTTCTTTACCAGAATGACCTGTTAAACAGGATTTCTTATTTAAGTTCAACTTCAGCGCCGGCCTCTTCGAGGACTTTTTTCAACGCTTCAGCGTCGGCTTTGGGCAAGCCTTCTTTGATTGCACTGGGAGCACCGTCAACCAAGTCTTTAGCTTCTTTCAAGCCGAGACCGGTTTGTTCTTTAACAGCTTTAACAACAGCAAGCTTGTTAGCACCAGCTGCTTTCAATACAACGTCGAAAGAGGTTTTTTCTTCCTCAGCAGCGGCAGCACCGGCTGCGGGAGCGGCAACAGCAACAGCTGCAGCAGCGGGTTCGATACCATATTCCTCTTTGAGGATTTGAGCCAACTCGTTTACTTCTTTTACGGTCAGGTTCACTAATTGTTCTGCAAAAGCTTTCAAATCTGCCATTTTCGTATAGTTTTATTTGTTATTTTACTTCTTTGAATTGTTTTGATTTTATCTTTCTGATAGAGTTTGCAACACTCCATGTATGGTATTACCACCGGATTGCAAAGCCGAAACAACGTTCTTGACGGGTGATTGCAGCAATGCGATAACGTCGGCAATGAGTTCGTTTTTGCTCTTGATAGCAACCAAAGCTTCGAGTTGGTCGGGACCATAGAAACTTTCTTCTACAAAAGCAGCTTTAAATCCAAGCTTGTCGTTATCTTTTTTCAAAGATTTAATCAACTTGGCAGGAGCATTACCTGTATTAGAAAGCATCAAAGTAGTCGAGCCTTTCAAGCTGCCATAAAGCGAAGAATAATCTCCTTCGAGATTTTCGAGAGCTTTTTTGAGCAACGTATTTTTTACAACCAATAATTTGATGTCATTTTTGAAACACTCACGACGCAAATTCGAGGTTTTCTCAGCATTGAGCGTTGTGGTTTCGGCCAAATAAATGTGGCTGTATTCTTTCAGAGTTGCGGTAATCTGTTCGATTACTGTACCTTTATCTTCCTTTCTCATAATTCCGTCAAATTTTAAATCTCATCTACTGATTTAGGATCGATCTTAATACCCGGACTCATAGTACTCGAGAGATAGATACTCTTCATATATGTACCTTTTGCAGTAGCAGGTTTCAGTTTTACCAATGTAGCGACAAATTCTTTAGCGTTTTCGCGAATTTTATCTGCATCGAACGAAACTTTACCTATTGAGGTATGAACAATACCGTTTTTGTCAACTTTGAAGTCAATTTTACCTTGCTTAACCTCTTTAACAGCTTTAGCGACATCATTAGTCACTGTACCGCTTTTGGGGTTAGGCATCAAGCCGCGAGGGCCCAATACACGTCCGAGTGCACCGATTTTACCCATGATGGCGGGTTGGGTAATAATAACGTCAATATCGGTCCAACCACCTTTGATTTTTTCGATATATTCGTCAAGTCCCACATAGTCGGCTCCGGCAGCTTTAGCGTCGGCTTCTTGGTCGGGAGTACAGAGGGCAAGTACACGTACTTGTTTTCCGGTTCCGTGAGGAAGCGATACTACGCCTCTCACCATTTGATTAGCTTTACGGGGGTCAACGCCGAGACGTACGTCAATGTCGACCGAAGCATCAAACTTAGTAAAAGTGATTTCTTTTACTAACTGTGCAGCCTCTTTCAGTGAATAGGTCTTCCCTGCTTCAATCTTCTCGAAAGCTAACTTTTGTTTTTTTGTCAGTTTACTCATTTCAATTGAAGTTTATTAGTTATTGGTCGGGAACTCCCCACTTACGGATATACCCATACTTCTTGCAGTACCGGCAACCATTTTCATTGCCGATTCCAAGGTAAAGCAGTTGAGGTCAACCATCTTATCTTGAGCAATCGCTTGTACCTGATCCCAAGTGATAGAAGCTACTTTTTTACGGTTGGGCTCAGCCGAACCACTTTTTTGCTTGGTGATTTCCAACAATTGAATAGCTACAGGAGGGGTCTTAACAACAAAGTCGAAAGATTTGTCAGCGTAATAAGTAATAATTACTGGCAATACTTTTCCGGCTCTGTCTTGGGTACGGGCATTGAATTGCTTGCAAAACTCCATAATATTAATACCCTTAGAACCTAATGCAGGTCCAACGGGGGGAGAGGGGTTTGCTGCACCACCTTTAATCTGTAATTTGATTTGTCCAGCAATTTCTTTAGCCATTGTTTTTTTGTTTTAGGTAGTTAACAAGAAATTATAACAACAGTACGTAACTACCGATGCTACTCTTTCTCCACTTGCATGAATCCTAATTCCAACGGAGTTTTACGTCCGAAGATTTTAACCATAACTTTAAGTTTCTTCTTCTCATTGTTTACCTCCTCGATAACACCACTGAATCCACTGAACGGACCAAACGTAACTTTCACATTTTCGCCCACGATATAGGGAATAGTGATTTCTTGTTCTTCCGCACTTTCATCAATAGCACCGAGCATACGATTAACCTCAGATTGTCTCAAAGGGTCGGGACGAGATGTTCCGCCCAAAAAGCCAATCACATTAGTCGTATTGCGCAAACGATGGGGAATTTCACCTACAAGCAACGCCTCAACAAAAACGTAACCCGGATAGAGATTTCTCTCCTTGGTCACCTTCTTGCCGTTGCGAACAGAATAAACTTTCTCTGTAGGAATCAATACCTGATACACAAAATCGCCAAGATCAGAATTCTTAATTTCAGCATCAAGATACTCTTTAACCTTAGCTTCTTTACCGCTAATGGCACGCAAAACGTACCAACCTTTTTTCTGGTCAGACATTGAACTACCTCCGAATTAGAAAATTTTGTCGTAGATAAATTCCATAAGATGCTCAAAGCCCTGGTCCATCACAAATATTACTATGGCGATAATAAGGGAAGCAAACATAACCACCACAGCACTATTGCTCAGTTCTGCCCGAGTGGGCCAGGATACTTTATAAACGAGTTCATTGAACGACTCTTTTATATTTGCAAGTATTTTTTTCATTGTTATTCAGAATTTGCACGGGACGAGAGGCTCGAACTCCCGACACCTGGTTTTGGAGACCAGTGCTCTACCAACTGAGCTAGTCCCGTAAACATTGGTAAGCCTCTCATCTCTGAGGGAGTATAAGAGGCATACCAAAAGTTTTGTTATCTATTAACTATATAATTAGTCTAAGATTTCGGTAATTTGTCCCGAACCTACGGTACGACCACCTTCACGGATAGCGAAACGCAAACCTACGCTACAAGCAACCGGATAGATAAGTTCTACCGAGATAGTTACGTGGTCACCGGGCATTACCATTTCAGTTCCTTCGGGAAGAGTAATTTCACCGGTAACATCGAGAGTACGAATATAGAACTGAGGACGATAGTGGTTGTGGAACGGAGTGTGACGACCACCTTCTTCTTTTTTCAAGATATAAACTTGAGCTTTGAAGTTAGAGTGAGGAGTTACCTGACCCGGGTGGCAGATTACCATACCACGTTTGATTTCATTTTTGTCGATACCACGGAGAAGAAGACCAACGTTATCACCAGCTTCACCTTGATCGAGAAGTTTGCGGAACATTTCCACACCGGTAACAACAGATTTTTTACCTTCAGCACCAAGACCGATAATTTGAACTTCATCACCAACTTTGATGATACCGGTTTCGATACGACCGGTGGCAACAGTACCACGACCAGTAATCGAGAACACGTCTTCAACAGGCATCAAGAAAGGTTTATCGATATCGCGCGGAGGCAGAGGAATCCAAGTATCTACAGCCGCCATAAGCTCCATAACTTTTTCTTCCCATTGAGCTTCTCCATTGAGAGCACCAAGAGCAGAACCACGAATGATAGGAGTATTGTCGCCATCATATTCGTAAGAAGAGAGGAGTTCACGCATTTCCATTTCTACGAGTTCGAGCATCTCTTCATCATCAACCATATCACATTTGTTCATGAAAACAACGATACGGGGAACGTTTACCTGACGAGCGAGAAGGATGTGCTCACGAGTTTGGGGCATAGGACCATCGGTAGAAGCAACTACGATGATAGCACCGTCCATCTGAGCAGCACCGGTAACCATGTTCTTAACGTAGTCGGCGTGACCCGGACAGTCTACGTGAGCATAGTGACGGTTTTCAGTTTCGTACTCAACGTGTGAAGTATTAATGGTAATACCACGTTCTTTTTCTTCAGGAGCGTTATCGATTTGATCGAAAGAGCGCAATTCGGAAAGGCCTTTTTTAGCAAGCACCGTGGTAATAGCGGCAGTCAAGGTAGTTTTACCATGGTCTACGTGACCGAAAGTACCGATGTTTACGTGCGGCTTAGTCCGTTGAAATTGTTCTTTAGCCATAATAGTATTTTTGTTTGTGATTAAGATTTCTCTGTCGTGTAATCCACTTGGAGCCGATGACGGGATTTGAACCCGTGACCTCTTCCTTACCAAGGAAGTGCTCTACCACTGAGCTACATTGGCATTGGCTTTGAGCGGGAAACGGGGCTCAAACCCGCGACCCTCAGCTTGGAAGGCTGATGCTCTATCAACTGAGCTACTCCCGCAATGTGTGGGCGAAGATGGATTCGAACCACCGAAGTCGTAAGACAGCAGATTTACAGTCTGCCCCATTTGGCCACTCTGGTATTCGCCCTTAAAATTTTGTTTCACCGCTCCAACAGAGAAAGAGAAGAATTACAGCTCCCCAAAAATCATAGTGAAAAATTTACACCCGTTCAACCATAGGAGCTATTGGCGGGAAACGGGTGCAAATTTAGGCATAATTTTTAATCTACAAAAATATTTCGAACTTTTTTTTACTTGGTACGCATTTTTTCTTTGTTTTTCTGCAACTGTCGCACCAAGGCATCGAGTGCCAAATCTACCGCTTCTTCAAATGTATCAGCGACTTTCGACGAAAAAAGGTCCTCAGTCTTAGGTACTGACAATTTTATACCCACCTCTTTATTTTGCGAGGTTTCAGGTTTTAGCACCTTGAGTGCAATTTCTGCCGTCAATATATCGTCGCTATAGCGGGAAAGCTTTTCTACTTTTTTCTGTATAAATTTCTCTAATTGTTCTGATGCATCGAAATGGATTGCTTGAATTCTAATTTCCATAAAAACCTCCTTTTTTAGCGGCCCTCGGATGAGCCTGTTTGTAATTATGTTTAAGTTCTTCAAATGTTACATGTGTATACACCTGCGTCGACGCAAGCGACCGGTGCCCCAACAACTCTTTTACACTATTTAGCTCTGCCCCATTATTAAGCATTGCCGAAGCGAACGTATGGCGCAACACATGGGGACTGCGCCGAGAAAGAGTTGTCACACTCACCAATCGCTCATGTACTAATCGTTGCACATACATAGGATAAAGTTCTTCCCCATTATCTTTAACAAAAAAAGCTGAATTTTCGTTTCCTACCTCAGCGACACGCAACCGTCGGTACTCATCAATCATCTCTGCCAGCTCTTCCCCAAAGGGCACAAGACGCTGCCTGTTTCGCTTACCTGTCACTTTTATCTGACGCGACAACACGTCGACATCTATATCGCGCAAAGCTATAAGTTCCGCCCTGCGAATACCGGTCATATAAAATAATAGTATGATAAGATTGTCGCGTATTGTGGAAAAATCGCTATCACCATTTTGCGCATCGAGCACCTCGTCCATCAAAGACGGACGAACAAAGACAGGAAGTGTTTTTTTGATTTTCGGCAACGAAATGTCATGAATCGGTGTATCTGCAATTACTCCATATTTAATCAAGAAAGAATAAAACAACCGTAATGCCGATAATTTTCGCGCAACCGTTCGTGACGAAACGCCGTTTTCGATCATCGTCGCCACCCATTCACGAATATTATCTCTATCGGCATTTTCGATAACGACACCATCCGTCGCCCGAGACAGATGGACTGCGAATTGATTAACATCTCTTTTATAAGACAGAACGGTATGGGAAGAATAATTCTTCTCATACCGCACATATCTTAAAAAAGCTTCTATCCACATATTCGCAAGCTGTTTTGTTGTGCTACGAATATAGAAAATAGTTTTTAATTTTCCAACTTTTTATTCTACTTTTTTCTATCGCATCGCTTCCTGTTGCAATTTGATAGAAAGTCGGATATTAATCCTCAGATTGTTGCATTTTTTGAACGTAAACAGCACGCATCATTTTTTTGCGGTTGGTTACGGAGGGTTTTTCAAATGCTTGACGGCTTCTAAGTTCTTTTACAACGCCGGTTTTCTCAAATTTTCTTTTGAATTTTTTGAGTGCTTTTTCGATGTTTTCGCCTTCTTTTACAGGTACTACTATCATATTATTTTGTTATTTAATTGTTTCCTTCTTCAAATTGCGGGGCAAAATTAAAACATTGTTTCTTGATAAACAAACCTTTTCGCAATATTTTTTACACAAAATTTGATTTTTAGGCTGACGGAGGAGATATTCATGGTTATTTATACTTTATAACGCAAGGCACTTATCTATTTTTTGAATAGTTTTTGTCTCTTTATAATGAATATTCCCTATATTTGCAGTAAACCATAGCATAAACGAGGCACATGCAGAGAAACGCCAAACTCGACACTCATATTGCCGATATGCTACAAATAACGAAACGAATTCTAATACATATATAATATGTCTACAGTAATTTCTCGTATTGAGGCTTTACGCCAACAGATGGCATCGGAAAGCATCGACGCATTCATCATACCGAGCGCCGACCCACACCAAAGCGAATATCCCGCCAACCATTGGAAATCACGTGCATGGATTTCGGGATTTACAGGCTCTGCCGGCACAATAGTAATTACCGCCGTTGATGGAGGATTATGGACCGACTCCCGCTACTTTTTACAAGCTGCCGAAGAATTACAAGGTAGCGGTCTCACATTATACAAAGAGGGACTGCCCGATACTCCTTCAGTCGGCGATTATATCTCCTCTCTCCTCCCCTCTAGCGCGACAATCGCCATAGACGGAACTCTTTTCTCTCACGCCGGAGGCGAAGGCATGAAAGAGTATTTCACGGCCAAAGGATATTTATTCCGCACCGATTTCGATCCATTTGATAAAATATGGAACGAACGTCCCGCCGTTCCTACCGATCCGGCTTTTGTATATCCTACAAAGTACAGTGGAAAAAGCTTTACCGAAAAATGGCAGGAAATAAGCGATACCATAGCCAAGGAAGGTGCCAATGCCATTATCATAAGCACACTCGACGAATTGGCGTGGACATTCAACATCAGAGGTAATGACGTACTATACAACCCTGTAGCCGTAGGTTATGCCTACCTGTCGCATAGGTATCGTATCTTATTTATGGACGCAGCAAAAATCACCACCGAAATGGCAGAATATCTGAAATCACT
Organism: Bacteroidales bacterium; assembly: GCA_045606385.1. GTDB lineage: Bacteria > Bacteroidota > Bacteroidia > Bacteroidales > UBA11471 > Caccoplasma. The sequence continues at coordinate 64,888 of JAZURX010000023.1, forward strand.
CAATATTGAATTGGCCGCATACAATAAAATATACGATTTCCTCGCCAAACTGCCCGACGGAGAAATACCTTTTATCGATGCAAGTAAAATCAATTATCGATTGGTCAACGCTATTCCCGCAAACACAAAATGCATCTATGGAAAATCGCCTATTACAGCTATCAAAAGTATCAAAAACAACATTGAGACAGCCGGCCGACGCGCCGCTCTTACTCGCGATGGCGTAGCCATGGTCGAATTCCTGCATTGGCTTGACACACATATAGGCAAAGAGCCTATCACCGAATTGGACATAGCAGAGAAATTACGTGAGTTTCGAGGCAAGCAAGCCCTATATGTAAGCGAAAGTTTCGGCACGATAGCCGGATATGGAGGGCACGGTGCCATCGTGCATTACAGCGCAAACGAGGAGAGCAACAGCACCCTGCGACCCGAAGGTTTCGTCCTCGTCGACTCGGGAGCTCAATATCTCGACGGCACCACCGATATAACCCGTACCATCGTACTCGGACCGCTTACCAACCAACAGAAACGTGATTTCACCCTTGTACTCAAAGGGCATATAGGCATTGCCACCGCCATATTCCCGCAAGGCACTCGTGGAGATCAACTTGACATATTGGCGCGCCGCCACTTATGGAATAATATGCGCAATTACCTGCACGGCACAGGCCACGGTGTAGGTCACTTCCTCAATGTGCATGAAGGGCCACAAAATATCCGTCTCGAACAAAACAACACACCGCTTGTACCCGGCATGGTGACTTCGAACGAACCGGGAGTATATGTAGCAGGAGAATATGGCATACGCACCGAGAACCTTACTTTGGTTACAGAGGCAGGAGAAAGTGATTTCGGGAGATTCTACAAATTCGAGACACTCACTTTGTGCCCCATCGACACTCGCGCCATAGATCTTACACTCTTGACCGACGATGAAAAAAATTGGCTCAACACCTACCATGCTACGGTATACGACCGCTTGAGTCCTTCACTCTCCGACGAAATAAAAACATGGTTGCGTAATGCGACTGCCGCTATATAATATATAAGATATGGCACTTATACGAAATGTACGGGGATTTACTCCCACTATAGGCGATGGTTGCTTTCTCGCCGAGAACGCTACAATCATAGGCGATGTAACGATTGGCAACGAGTGCAGTATATGGTACAATACCGTGTTGCGAGGCGATGTCAACACTATCACGATCGGCAACAGAGTAAATATACAAGATGGCTCGGTACTGCATACACTATATGAGAAATCGACCATCGAAATAGGCGACGATGTATCGATAGGCCACAATGTGACCATACATGGTGCAAAAATATGCGATGGCGCTCTCATCGGTATGGGCGCCGTGGTACTCGACCATGTAGTGGTAGGCGAAGGAGCCATCGTGGCCGCCGGCTCGGTGGTATTGAGCAAGACCGTGATAAAATCCGGAGAATTGTGGGGTGGCGCACCGGCAAAATTCATCAAAATGGTCGA
>JAZURX010000024.1:0-25846 GCA_045606385.1 Bacteroidales bacterium
AGTTTATTCGTTCGTGTCATGACAATAAGTAATTTCTCAACAGGGCTATTGTGAAAATTTATTTGATGTATTTATATTCTATTCCGCAAAGATACTCGAGAATTACGGGTCGTACAACTTTTCAGAGGAAATTTTATATAATTTTGATTAGAAGAATTATTATAAGCGTCAGTGATTGTATTTCATCAAATATCTGTTTGCATATTGATTTTTTTTTCACATCTTCGTACTGCAAATAAAATAACCATGGAACATACCTTTATAAACCGCGAAATCAGTTGGCTCTCTTTCAACGAACGAGTGTTGCAAGAAGCTCGAGATACGCGTGTACCCCTTATGCAACGATTACAATTCTTGGGAATATACTCCAACAATCAAGACGAATTTTTCAAAATACGAATTGCCAATGTCATGCGTCAGTGCAGGGCAAAGAAGAGTAATCGTCGTAAACATTCAGGCGGGTATTCCCCCGAAGTGTTGCTCGATGAGTTGAGCGAAAAAATGGCGCGTTTGCAAGCAGACTATAACGCTACCTATTTTCGTCTGCTTGCCGAGATGGAAAAGGAAGGTGTCACCGTGAAAAATGAAACGGCTCTTACCGATGAGCAGAAGACTTTTTGTCGCGATTATTTCGCTCGAGTCGTCTCGCCACTGATAGTGCCTATCATCATTCGACGATCGTTACCATTGCCGTTTCTTCCCGATGACAGTACCTATTTGGGAGTGAAAATGTCGCATTTCAATGGTAAGACTCCTACCTATGCCGTGGTGCGGGTACCGGTGAGCACAGCCTGTCCGCGATTTGTGGTGATGCCTTCGGCGCCCGGCAGTCACGATATTATATTTGTCGATGACATTATACGTCTCATGATCGACCACATATTTTTTATGTTTTCATACGATGAGATAGAGGCGTATGCTTTCAAAATAACGCGTGATGCCGAGCTTACTTACGATGAAGATGTGTCGAAAAGTCTTTTCGAACGAATATCGGTAGGGGTGTCGAATCGCCCATACGGATTGCCAATACGTTTTGTTTACGACAGAGATATGACTCGCGATATGGTCGATATTTTGGTGCGTAAATTGGGGTTGGGCAGTGACGGCATAAAGGCTTCGGGGCAGCGTTACAATATGACAAAAGATTTGATGAACTTTCCTCGTGTGCGCCCCGACCTGCTATATAGCGAGCAGCCTCCCATGGCTCACCCCGCCATCTCACCCTTTTCAAGTATCCTCGATGTGATAGCACGCAAGGATATATGTCTCAACTATCCCTACCACACTTTTCAGCATTTTATCGACTTCTTGCGCGAAGCAGCCATCGACCCGCGTGTAGAGAGTATATACATTACTTTGTATCGTACGGCCGAACATTCGAAGGTCATCAACGCGCTGGTAAATGCGGCTAAGAATGGAAAACGAGTAGTGGCTTTGCTCGAACTCAAAGCCCGATTTAACGAAGGCCTGAATATTGTCAATACCGATATTCTGCAACGTGAAGGAGTCAAAATAATACATACAATGGAAGACCTCAAAGTACATAGCAAAATTGTACTTGTAGAGCGTCGTGAACGCGGAGGATTGCGCCGATATGCCTATATAGGTACCGGAAATTTCAATGAAAACACCGCTCGTATATATTCCGATTACGGACTTTTCACAGCACACAAAGCTATCGCAGAGGAGATACACAATGTATTCCATTTCCTTACCAATCCGCATCGAATATTTGAGTTTAAGCACCTCATTGTATCGCCTTTCTACATGCGTCGTCGGCTCGAAGAACTTATCGATGCCGAGGTGGCTCGTGCCCGACGCGGGGAGCGTGCCTATATACATATAAAATGTAATTCGCTTACCGATTTCGATGTTACGCAGAAGCTCTATGAGGCAAGTCGTGCCGGAGTGGAGATACGCCTCATCGTGCGTGGGGCATGTTGCCTCAAGTCTCAAGTCGAGGGATTGAGCAACAACATACAAGCCATAAGCATTGTCGACCGTTATCTCGAACATATCCGTTTGTATATTTTTGGTAATGGGGGAGATGAGCGTATGTTTATGGGTAGTGCCGACCTGATGACTCGCAATCTCGACCGCCGTGTAGAGGTGTGGGTGCCGCTCTATGCACCGAGTATACGACGCCGGGCTCGCGATTTCTTCGATATACAATGGAACGATAGCATGAAAGCGCGTATGCTTGTGGGATACAGTCAGAACCAATATGTGATTCCGGCACCCGGCAAGCCTCTTGTGCGTAGTCAGGAATTATTGTACGATTACTATCGTGATATGTCTCATTATGAATAAATTATAGAGATATGAATGCTTGCACATTTGGTGCCATAGATATAGGATCAAATGCGATACGTCTGCTTATCGATTATGTCGAGGAGTATAAGTCGCCCGAGTTCAAAAAAGCCGCTTTTGTGCGGGTTCCCATACGTCTTGGTGAAGATGTCTTTTCGAATGGTATAATTTCTGAGGCAAAAATTGATGCTATGGAACAAGCCCTTTCTGCTTTTTCGGCGTTGTTCGATACATTCCGCATCAAAGCCTATCGGGCATATGCCACAAGTGCCATGCGCGAGGCTGCCAACAATATAGAAATTATAGATCGTATACGTCGTAATTGTGGTATAGACATAACGATTGTCGATGGAAATACCGAAGCTGCTACCGTATGTGCCGCCGGTGGATTACATAAGGTAATGAAAAAGGAGCGTGCTTGCCTATATCTCGATGTGGGAGGCGGCTCTACCGAGGTTGTCGTGTATGCCGATGGGCGAGAGGTTGATGCAGCTTCGTTTCGTATTGGTACAGTGCGATATATCAGCCAAGCAGTTGCTCATGATGAAGAAGATCGTTTTGTCGATTGGCTTATCAATGTCGGGTGTAAATTTAAGCCATCGGTCATTATCGGTTCGGGAGGGAACATTAACAAGGCACACCGCCTGCTCGATAAGAAATCAAAAGAAGGTATCACGCGATACGAACTGGAATTGATGTATGAAAGATTAAAAAATATGTCGATAGCCCGTCGTATGGAAGAACTCGAAATAAGTGCCGACCGAGCCGATGTTATTGTACCCGCGTTGGCTATTTTTGCACGCGCCATGCGTGTAACCGAGGTCGATACCATTCTTGTTCCCAAACTTGGTCTTGTCGATGGTATAGTACGTACCCTCTATCAGGAGTATAAATCATCTCTTACCACGGTTGATGATATAGATACCACCGGTGGCGAGTAGTGCTGCAACGATGTATTGGGTAAGGAACGGTTCGGAAAGACATATACACGAAGTGATGGCGCCGACAATGGGTATGAGTGAGTTGAATATTGCCACTTTACCCACAGGATTACAACTCAGTAATTTATTGTACAAGGTAAAGCCTAATGTGGATATGACTATGAGCAACAAAAGAATAATTACACCGACCGATGTAATGTGGGGTAGTGTTCCGCCCGATATTATACTGGGAATGATAAGTAATACACCGCCAATTGCGAGACTGTATCCTGTTTCTACAAATACGTCTATGCGTTTCCCGAGACCGCGTGTCATCAGTCCGGCAAATGCCGAGCAAAGAGCGTTGAGTATAATCATGCCATCGCCCATGAGCGTAAATCGGCCACTCTCTCCACCGCCAACATTGAGTATCAGTACGCCGGTAAAGCCTACTATGCACCCGATAATTTTGAGAGTGGTAAATTTATCGCTTTTGAAAAAAATACAAGCCAATAATACCAATGAAAATACACCTAATGAATTGAGAATCGCTGCTCGAGACCCTTCACTATATGATAGACCGATGTAGAAAAAAGCGTAGTGTAAAGTTGTATTCAGTAAAGCAAATGTCAGAATATATCCCCAATTTCTTCTATGTTTTACTTGAAAATCCCGGTGTGTAAAGAGTGCTATGGAGAGAATGATAAATCCCGATATCGCAAAGCGTATGCCTGCAAAAAGCATTTTGCTACCGGTCATATCAGAGGTAATACCAAACTCGTCGAATCCCAATTTGATGAGTGGATAGGCCCACCCCCATGCTATGGCGGCAGTGAGGGCAAATACCACTACCCATACCGGCTGTTGAAATATACTTACATTATAATCGGTATTCGACATATATTGTATTATTCATACTATTTATTCGTTATAGCGAAGGTTGTAACAGCTATTCTACGATTACTTCGAGAATACCCACAGAGGCCTCTTCTTCTGGTATAATATGTATTTGTAAAGCGTCTCCGATAACAGGTTTTATGGGGTGAACCATATTATATTGGTCGGCTTTCACACCGAAAAAGTCGGTCACGTATGGTTCGTAGATGTGCCATTTCCCGGCATGACGATATTTCATGCTCCACGAACGAGGCAGTCGCACACCCCCGTTGTCGTTGTACCAATATATCGATACACATTCGATAGGCTGTTCTTGTTTAAGTGTGATTTCTACAACTTGCGGTTTCCCTATTTGTGGATACGCTGTCCAACGAGGTATTGTTACATCGTGCGAATGAGACGGTTGCTTCCCGTCGGCCATGGCGTAGGCATCATCGTCTTGGTAGGTGTACGATGCTCTTACATCGGCAATGTTTCCGTAGGTGTAGGTCATGCCTGCACGAGCTGTTGTTGCTGTGGTCGCAAACCATACGTTCATCGCTTTGTCACCTCTATTATTCCATGCATAGTATGGTATAAGTGTCAAGTCGTCGACACATTCTTCATCATACAGTGCTGCTTTTGCCTCGGTCTTGATGTAGGGAATACCTTTCAAAATACCGCTGTCACATACAATGACAGATTGTAATTCGTGTATGCGGCGAGGTAGAAAATAGCTCGATACAGGATATCGATTGTCTGCCTCTTCGGCACAATATACAAGCGGACCGCGTGTAATACATACTCTGCCTTTATCGGCTTCGATACGATCATCTGCAATGGAATACTGTACCGGCATGGGGAGCGAAAGAGTGACTAAATCTCCGCTTTTCCATTGGCGTTTTATAGGTACGAATTTGTCTGTCGGGTCGACATATATTTTTTTACCATTTACTGATAAGTTGATTTTTTCGTGAGACGAAAATTCGTATTTATATAATTCTCCGGGTACAAATTGCTTCCCCATGCACCACGTAGGAATACGCAACCATAAAGTGAATAATTGATTTTCGGTACTTGGTATAACCTCTATCGAAATTTCTCCATCGAATGGATAGTCGGTAGATTGATGCAATGTGACATTTCCACTATTGAGATTTATTTGGGTAGAGCTACCTGCATACAGACTGCAATAAATATCCTCGTTGTCGTGAGAATAGAGCATACCTGATATTTGAGGTATAAGGCGGGCTAAATTTGACGGGCAACAAGCCGTACCAAACCATGGCGAGCGTCCGGCATGCCCGTGGTTAAACATTTTACGACCGTCTGCTTCGAGCGGATTGACGTAAAAGAACCTGTTTCCGGCAAGATTTACTCCTGCCAATACATTATTGTACAAGGCTATTTCGGCAACATCTATATAACGTGTATCGCGCGACATCAAGAACATGCGGTAGTTAAAAAATACATTTCCTACCGCGGCACAAGTTTCGTCATATGTGTTTTTATTGGGAAGAACGTAGTCGGGACCAAAACCTTCGATACCCGGTACTGCTCCTAAACCTCCGGTAATATGCATCTTATGGTCTACAATATCATGCCATACAGCTTCTAAAGACGGATGTAAGGTCGTGTCGCCGGTCATGGCCGATACATCGGCCATACCTGAGTATAGATATGTGGCTCGCACAGCATGACCTACAGCCGTTGTTTGTTTGCGTACAGGTTTGTGTTGTTGTGCATATTGCGGGCTCATGGCACCTTCTCCATCGGGTATATAACTTACCCCTCGTATGTCGATAAATCGTTTGGCCATAGATAGATATAGTGTATCTCCTGTGGCTTGATACAACTTGATAAGTGCCAATTCAATCTCCTCATGCCCGGGAGCTTGATTTACAGCGTTACCATCATTATAAGCACTATCACCTTCGAAAAATACCTTATGTATATGGCGAGCGCTTTTTTCGGCAATGTTAAGCCATTCGCGTTTCCCCGTGGCTCTATAGTATGCAACCGCACCTTCGTACATATGTCCCATATTGTATAGTTCGTGGCTGTGTATTACCCACGAATAGGGTCGAGGTCCGGCGCCGCCATTATTATCGGCATTGCGTAAGTGTGGTGGCATGATATGGTGTTCATACAAATATCCATCATCTTTTTGAGCCTTGCCTATGATGGAGATTATACGATCCAATTCCTTCTCTAATAATGAGTCGGGCGATATCGTCAGTAAGTATGCAGCCCCTTCCATTACTTTGAAGAGATCCGAGGATACATAGTATGGCCATGGCAATAATTTCTCGGCTTTCCCTTCATGTAGATATGCTCCTACACGTCGCAGATTCTCTACGGCCGGGCAGGTTTTATCCAATACAAAAGGAACCAATACCTCTTTCTGTATTTGTAGACGAGGCAACCAAAAGTTGTCATCAAGTGTTACCTCATGGAATGGCACTTGTGTAAGAGCTGTTTTTACTTTTGTATCTTTACTACAACTACATAATGGTAAAACGAAAATTAACGATGCAACGATTGTTATTATTTTATTCATTATAGCCTATAGTGTTAGGGGTTTATGGTCATTTCATCGATGAGGTATTGTGCCTCGGCAAATTTGTCTATAATAAACAATACGTAACGAATATCAACGATGATGGAGCGTTGATATTTACCTTGATATTGAATGTCCCCGGTAATTCCTTCCCAGTTGCGGTCAAAATTTATTCCGACCAATTCTCCGCGACTATTTAGTACCGGGCTGCCTGAGTTACCTCCTGTCGTATGTGTGTTGGCAATGAAATTTACAGGCATCATACCTTCTTTGTTGGCATAAACACCAAAATCCTTTTTCTGGTATAGTTCTTTCAATTTTTTCTCTACGACAAATTCCCAATTGTTGGGATCTTCTTTCTCCATTACACCATCGAGTGTCGTTTGGTAGTTGTATGTTACAGCATTAGAGGTGGAAAGAGATTTTACTTGTCCGTATGTAAGGCGCAATGTGAAATTGGCATCGGGATAGCATGGCTTGTCGGCATTTATCAACAACTGTCCGGCAATATAGCTTTTTTGAGCATTGGTTATACTCTTTTCGATGGGACGCAATTGGGTGTTGATGCGTGCCGATTCTTCACGTATTGAGCGAGCATATTGTACAATGACATCTTTTTCGAGCGTTTTTACAGAGGGATTCTTTTTCCATTTTTCGTATTTCTCGGGATTGACAAATATAGAGTTTTTGAATAATGATTCTACATATTTTTCGATATTGCCCTTATGCTTTTTACGAACGGTTTTAAAGAATGAAGGATAATATTCGGAAGCGATACTATCGGCATACATTTTGATCATGGCTTTTGTTGTGCGACAATCGACAGCCGGCGAGTAATTTTTATTGTAGAATTTGTAATAGAGTTTGTCAAACTCGTCAAGTGCAGCTTGGCGAGTTGAATCATCTTTTCCGGCAAGAGCGGTAGTCAACACATCGAAATTGGTGGGTACGCGACTTATTTCAGTACCTATCCACAATGCTTCGGTCAGATATTGAAGACGACGTTTGAGACCGGCTCTCTTTTTAACATTATCGACAATAATGTCTGCTGCTTCACGGTATTCTTGTATACCGTTGTCCCAGCCCCAATTGATCAATTCATTCATTTGACGCTCTTTCAAATATCGTGTCGATTGGCGCTCTATCATCAGGTTCATACCTTTGCTGCTTTTATAACTGTTTGTCGATGAGGCATATTTGCTGGCGTATTGTATGCGTATTTGAGGGTCGCTTAGCATCTCATCAAGCATGATGCGCTGACGCAAGTCTCGAACATCTACGCGTATCTGATTCTCTATTTCTTTGCGTTCCATTACCTCGCATGGGGTATAGAAATGGTTGGTACGACCGGGAAAACCCATGATCATTACATAGTCGTTCTCTTCTACACCTCCGGTCGAGAGGCTAAAATATTTTTTTGGTTTCAATGGCCTATTATCGGGACTATATGGCGCGGGATTTCCGAGGCTGTCAGCATAAATACGGAACATCGAAAAATCGCCTGTGTGTCGCGGCCACATCCAGTTGTCGGTGTCGGCGCCAAATTTTCCTATAGATGAAGGGGGAGCAGCTACCATACGTACGTCCGAATATATTTTTTCGGTAAACATATAATATCGATTCCCTCCGTAAAAAGGCTTTATGGTTACATTTATGCCGGGATTGGCTATCAAATACTCTTCTCCGACACGTTTTTTAGCCAAAGAGTTGAGAAATGAGGTCGATAAATATTTCATCTCTATTTTTGATGTATCTTTGGCAAGTTCTTCTTCGACATAGTCGGTAACTTCTTCTATTTTTTCAATGAAGGTGACAGTCAGACCGGGATTTGGAAGTTCATCTTTGTAACTTTTTGCCCAAAAACCATTGGTCAGCAGATCGTTGTCTACTGTACTATGGCTCTGAATATAACTATATCCGCAATGATGATTGGTAAGTACTAATCCGTTGGGTGAAATTACTTCTCCCGTACAACCTCCTCCAAATATCACAACGGCATCTTTCAAAGATACCGAGTCGGGGTGATAAATATCTTCAGCACATATTTCGAGTCCGAGCCCTTTCATTTGTTCGATATTCTGTTTTTTTAGTAACGGGAGCAACCACATACCCTCATCGGCAACAATAGGCGATGAAATGACACTGAGAGCCAATATTAAACTTGTCAGACGGTGTTTTTTCATAATTTTAGATGTGTATTTAGATTTTTATTAAATATTTATGACTGCAAATATAGTCATAAACGAGCAAGAAATATCAAGCTTGCTTGGATATTTTTCACAGCGTGAACAGTATATTCGGGGTTTACCTCAAATAAAGCGACAAACGAGCGAAATATATCAAACTTGTTTAGATGTTTTTCACCGTGAGTGCGATATATGTCCGAGTTTTACCACAAATGTGGCAAGATCATGCATAAGTTATGGTGGGTATAATATTTTGTAATCACATATCGAGTGTATAGCTCTCCATACTCAAAAGGTCAAGTATAAATAATTTGTTGTATAACGGTGTGCCGATACCGGTAATAAGTTTTATTACTTCCGTAGCTTCAATGCTTCCTATTATAGCCGGTGTAGTACCTATTACTCCGGTCGTGATACGAGGTTGAGTTTCAAGATGATCTCTGTCACTGTATAGGTCGTTATAACGTTTCCCTTTACCTCCGTTCAGAACAGATACTTGTCCGCTGTATGCCGTTATACAGCCGTGTACAAAAGGTTTATTCATACGAGCGCAGCAATCATCGATGATATAGCGGGTGATATAATTGTCGCAACCATCGACTATAATATCATATTGAGAAATAATACTCTCGGCATTTTCTTGGGTAAGGAAATAGGGATAGCAGTCGATGTGGCAATCGCTATTGTGTCGTTGCAGTGTGCGATATGCACACTCTACCTTGGGTAGACCTATTTCTTCCTCGTTATATAGTATTTGTCGTTGCAGATTACTCATCGATACCGTATCGGCATCGATGAGCCCGATGTGACCTACACCTGCACAACATAAGTATAGGGCTATTGATGAACCTAACCCTCCGATTCCGACAATGAGAACCGATGCTTTGGAAAGTGATTTTTGCCCCTTTTCTCCAAAATTTGGAAGCATTATTTGGCGGGCGTACCGTTCTTTTAGGCGTGTTTTCATTAGTAGATGTTTTTCGACCGTAAAAGTAAATATTATCTTTATTTTTTGAATCTCTTTATGTGTGAAATTTGTGTTGTATCTTATCTGTAGTGAAATTTAAGATGATAGAAATCTCAAATTGCCAAATTTTCTTGTGATAATGCAATCTTCTTGTCGATAAAGAAAGTGATTGTGAAAAAAATGCACTATCTTTGGACCCTAATATATTGTCAAAAACTGTCTTGGCGCATATCGTCTCATGTATATCGAAATAAGATAAACTATATGTTCTCCCTATTTTCATCGAAAAATACATCATCGTCCACATCAAAAGGTTCCGGTGCAAAAAAAAGAGATATTACTCGTTGGCTGGTTATTACTCTATGGGTAGTATTTGTTATCTCTGTGTCGAGTGGTATATATATATTTACAGCTATCTCCGATGGCCGTATAGGATATATGCCACCTATTGATGAGTTGCAAAACCCCAAAGATAAATTGGCGTCAGAACTTTATTCTGCCGATATGGAGCCTATAGGTCGCTATTTTCTTGAGCAAGGTAATCGTGTATTTGTTGATTATTCTCAGATTTCTCAGACGATGGTCGATGCATTGTTGGCGACCGAAGATGTGCGTTTCTATGAACATTCAGGTATAGATTTACGATCACTTATACGTGCTATTATAAAACGAGGTCTTTTGCGTCAGCAAAGTGCGGGTGGTGGTAGTACACTCACGCAGCAGTTGGCAAAACTCTATTACTCGCCTCGTGCCGGCAGTGTGCTCGAACGCTTATTCCAAAAACCTATTGAGTGGGTAATAGCTGTCAAATTGGAATATTTTTATACCAAAGATGAGATTATTAATATGTATCTCAATAAGTTTGACTTCCTTTATGAGGCTGTTGGCTTGCAATCGGCTGCAACAACCTATTTTGGAACCACGGCCGATCAACTCAAAATAGAAGAAGCCGCTGTATTGGTAGGTATGTTCAAAAATCCGCGTATATATAATCCGATTCTCTATCCCGACCGTTCTTTGGGTCGTCGCAATATTGTGCTCGACCAAATGGAAAAAGCTGGTTATCTTACTGTCGTACAACGTGATTCTCTTAAAGCTTTACCCATAGAGACTCATTTCTCACGTGTCAATCACGAAACAGGAATTGCACCATATTTCCGTGAGCATATACGTCAGATGATGACTGCTAAAGAACCTAAGCGTAAGGACTATAGAGGGTGGCAACGTCAGCAATTTATCGACGATTCTATAGCATGGGCGACCAATCCGTTATATGGTTGGTGTCGTAAAAATCGTAAACCCGATGGTTCCAATTATAGCATATATACCGACGGTCTCAAAATATATACGACTATTGATACTCGTATGCAACGATATGCCGAAGAGGCTATTGCGGAATATCTCGGAGGCTATCTCCAACCTCGGTTCGAGGAGGAAATGAAACAGAATTCGTATGCACCTTTCTCCGAAGATCTATTACCCGAGGAGGTAGAAGAAATTATGGATAGAGCCATAAAACAGAGCGAACGTTATCGAGCATCTAAGGATGCCAAAATGGATACGGAGGATATTATGGCATCATTTGAAAAGCCTGTGTCTATGCGTGTCTTTACATGGAATGGTATGAAAGATACTGTCATGACTCCGACGGATTCCATAAAATATTGTAAAACGTTGCTTCGCACCGGATTTATGTCGGTCGATACTCGTAGTGGCCATGTGAAAGCTTATGTCGGAGGTATCGATTATCGTAATTTCAAGTATGATATGGTTACCGATGGTCGTCGACAAGTTGGCTCTACAGTTAAACCGTTCCTTTATACATTAGCTATGGAAGAAGGGTATTCTCCTTGTGATCTTGCGCCTAACGTGCAACCTAATATTTTTGACAAAGCCACCGGAGAAGTGTGGTCGCCGCGCAATTCATCAAACGAACGTGTCGGTGAGTATGTGACTCTGAGGTGGGGGCTTTCGAAGTCAAACAATTGGATTTCGGCATACCTTATGGAACGGCTTGCTCCGCAATCTCTTGTGCGATTAATGCACTCTTTTGGCATTCGCGGTCATCTCGATCCTGTTATGGCTTTATGTCTTGGTTCTGCCGATGTCTCGGTCGAAGAGATGGTGACTGCATATACCGCATTCTCCAATCACGGATTGCGTATTGACCCTATCTACGTTTCGCGTATAGAAGATCGTCATGGCAACGTGATTACCGATTTTGTACCTCGGGTATCTGAAGTATTCAGTGAGTCGACTTATCTCAAAATGTTGCCTATTTTATGCGATGTAATCGATAAGGGTACAGGTGTACGTTTGCGCTATCGTTACAAAATCGGTGCACAGATGGGGGGGAAAACAGGAACAACCAACAATAACTCCGATGGTTGGTTTATGGGATTTACACCATCTCTTGCCACCGGTATATGGGTCGGAGGAGAAGAACGATCCATACATTTCGACCGTATCGCCGACGGACAAGGGGCCAATACTTCATTGCCTATCTATGCTCATTACATACAGAAAGTATATGCCGACTCAACTGTATTTTATTATCCTACGGATACTTTTGCGGTAGATTCTACAATATTCTTCCCTTGTGAAGGACTCATTGATCCCACTATTCCTGTCGAGGAACAACAATTACCGCAAGTCAATCTCGAAGAAGAGGCAATAGAGGGCATATTTGATTGATGTAAATAGAAAAATATTAAATATATGGGATTTTTTGATTTCTTTCAGAAAGAGAAAAAAGAGACACTCGATAAAGGCTTAGCCAAGACAAAAGAGGGTGTGTTTTCCAAATTGGCGCGTGCTGTTGCCGGTAAGTCTACAGTTGATGATGATGTCCTCGATAACCTCGAAGAGATACTCATAACCTCAGATGTGGGAGTGGAAACAACCTTGCGTATCATCGAGCGTATTGAACAGCGAGTGGCGCGAGATAAATATCTTTCGACCGGCGAGTTGAAAAATATCCTTCGTGAAGAAATTGTTGCTTTGTTGGCTGAGAATAACACCGGCGCTGAAAGCGATTTTGACGTTCCGTCAGGTATTGATACGCCTTACGTAATAATGGTTGTGGGTGTGAATGGTGTTGGAAAAACAACTACAATCGGAAAATTGGCACACCAATATAAGAAAAACGGACTAAATGTATATTTGGGCGCTGCCGATACTTTCCGCGCGGCTGCTGTCGAACAGATTTGTATTTGGGGTGAACGTGTCGGTGTACCCGTAGTAAAACAGAAAATGGGGGCCGATCCTGCTTCTGTCGCTTTCGATACTCTCAGTTCGGCCAAAGCAAATAACGCAGATGTCGTTATTATTGATACAGCAGGACGTCTTCACAACAAAGTGGGACTTATGAATGAATTGACTAAGATAAAGAAAGTAATGGATAAGGTTATACCCGGCGCACCTCATGAAGTCTTACTTGTACTCGATGGTTCCACCGGACAAAACGCATTCGAGCAAGCCCGTCAATTTACAGCCGCGACAGAGGTTAATGCTCTGGCTATTACAAAACTCGACGGTACTGCTAAGGGAGGAGTAGTTATAGGTATATCCGACCAATTTAAGACCCCGGTGAAATATATAGGGCTTGGTGAGGGAATCGACGATATGCAACCTTTCCGCCGTCGCGAATTTGTTGACTCTCTATTTGGCGAGAATTAAGCACATAAATGCGTTTCTATTAGATTCATAAAATTTCGTAGTTATAAATAACCTATCATAAAAACGATGGTAAAAAATCGTATAGATGTCATTACGCTCGGTTGTTCCAAAAATTTGGTCGACTCCGAACATCTTATGCGACAGTTCCGTGAGGCCGGCTATGATGTATATCATGATGCATCGGAGGTTAAAGGCGAGATTGTAGTCATAAATACGTGTGGATTTATTGGTGATGCCAAAGAGGAATCTATCAATATGATTCTCACTTTTGTACAGGCCAAAGCTTGTCGAAAAATACGTAAACTTTATGTGATGGGTTGCCTTTCGCAGCGTTATATGTCCGAACTTATGGGGGAGATTCCCGAAGTAGATAAGTTTTATGGTAAGTTCGATTACAACAATCTGCTCGCCGACTTGGGTGTGGCATATCGTGGAGAGTATCGATTGAAAAGAGTCCTTACAACACCGTCGCATTATGCCTATATAAAGATTGCCGAGGGCTGTAATCGTATGTGCGCTTATTGCGCAATACCTATTATTACAGGTCGTTATGCGTCTCGTCCTATCGAAGATATTTTGTTTGAGGTTCAAACCTTAGTGACGCAAGGCGTAAAAGAATTTCAGATTATAGCGCAAGATTTGACTTATTATGGCAAAGATTTGTATGGTGAATACCGTATAGCCGAATTGGTCGATCGTATGGCGCAAATTCCCGGTGTGGAGTGGATACGATTACACTATGCCTACCCCGATGGATTTCCACTCGATCTACTTCCGGTAATGGCGCGACATGATAATGTATGTAAATATCTCGATATTGCATTGCAACATATAAGTGATAATGTATTACAACGTATGCATCGCCGTGTAACGCGTCGCGAAACAGAAGAATTATTGGCTCGTATCCGTCGCGAAGTGCCCGGCATACATTTGCGAACTACATTGATGGTGGGTTTCCCCGGTGAAACAGAGACCGAGTATGAAGAACTTTTGCAATTTGTACGTGATACTCGTTTTGAACGTATGGGGGCTTTCGCTTATTCCGAGGAGGAGGGTACATACTCGGCATTACATTACACCGATGATATTCCTGATGAGATAAAGCAATCTCGTCTCGACCGTCTCATGGAAGAGCAAGAGAATGTTGCTATTGATGTAAATAATGAAAAAGTGGGTCGGACCTTGCGAGTTATTGTCGATAGAGAAGAGCCCGATTACTATGTGGCTCGTACGCAATATGATTCGCCCGAAGTTGATCCCGAAGTGTTGATAAATAAATCTTCCAAACTTACTGTTGGGGCATTCTATGATGTATATATAACAGATGCACAGCCCTTTGAACTTTTTGGGGTAGTTCAATCATAGTTATTTTTGCGATGAGTGGGCCAAAGTTGACAGATGCTATACGTTTATGCCTCGAAAGAGGTGTCCCTTTTTATGCATGTCGTCTACCGAATACTTCTCATGTACATTTTGGCGCGCAAGTAACAGGCCGGCCATATACTCAAGTGTCGTTATCATCGTGTATCTCCAAAGAGGGTTTTATTATGCACCCGTTTGATGCAATGCGTTGCCCTTCCGCTTTTATCGAAAAACAACTTACACTTGACTCTTTTCAGGGTTGGGAACAACTTTTTGAACGTCCGTCTCTATCATTACCTTCATGGTCTGTATCTAATTTCACTCGTGAAAATTATTTCACGAGTGCTACTTCGTTAATAGAGGCTTTGCGTCGTGGTGATGCGTATAAAGCTGTGCTTTCCCGAATTATCTCTGTACAAGCATTATCAGCGCAATCTGCGCCTGAGTGGTTTATCCGATTACTCGATACTTATCCCACAGCATTTGTTTTTCTTGTTTATATTCCTGAGTGTACGGCATGGATGGGTGCATCGCCCGAGTTGCTATTACACTATGACGATAAAGGTATTTCTACTTATTCTTTGGCGGCGACCAAACTTTGTGACGATACAACGTCGTGGAGCAATAAAGAACTTGAAGAACAGCGGATAGTGACTGATTATATAGAACGAGTAATAACCCATTCAATGGGGAAAAAACCTATACTTTCAGAGCTATATGAGCAAGTGGCAGGAAAGGTGAAACATCTATGTACTCATATTTCATTATCGGCTTCATTGCATAGAGAATCGCTCGATATATTACTTCAAAATCTTCATCCGACACCGGCTGTGGGTGGTTTTCCTCGCGACAAGGCTCTTTCCCTTATTTCGCAGATAGAACCGCATAGTCGTCGTTATTATGCCGGTTATGTAGGCCTTTCTTCGGGTAACAACAGTTGTGATTTATATGTCAATTTGCGCTCGATGGAGCTTCTTTCCGATAGAGTAGACCTATACGTGGGTGGGGGACTTACTGCTCGCAGTGTGGCTGCTGATGAGTGGAAAGAAACTTGTATAAAAGCATCGACAATGCTCGATGTGATTACTACCTAATATAGAGAAAAATATGCCGACTGATAATATATATTCTGAGAAGTTAAGTACAAAAATATTGGCCGAATTGTTGGTAGCAAAAGGGGTACGCCATGTAATCATGTCGCCCGGCTCGCGCAATGCCCCATTGGTAGTGTCGTTGGCACGTCGGTCTCAATTGTCGTGCCGTGTCATTATAGATGAGCGTAGTGCGGCTTTTGTCGCTCTCGGTATGGCTCAACAACTATCCGAGCCTGTAGCTTTGGTATGTACGTCAGGTACAGCGTTACTCAATTATGCGCCGGCTGTGGCCGAAGCTTATTATCAGCGCATACCGCTCATTGTTATTTCGGCCGACCGTCCTGAGGAATGGATAGATCAAGATGATAGTCAGACTGTACGTCAGAAAAAAGCCTTATCTCCCTTTGTGAAAGCATCGTATCAATTGCCGTCGGACCCATCGTGCGATGACGAACGATGGTATATTAATCGTCAAGTAAACGAGGCTTTGAATAGGGCTGTTATGACTCCGGCCGGTCCTGTACATATTAATGTTCCCTTGCGTGAGCCTCTATATGGAACTATATGTTACAACGATGTCGAACGTAAAATTATAGACCTGCCTGTCGTTCCGATATTACCCGATGAAGTTGTACTGGAGTTGGCTCAAAAAATATCCACCACTCCTCGTGTGATGATTTTAGCGACATTTAGCGCTCCCGATATACAGCTTTCGCAGTTGTTGTCGTCTGTGGCATTATTACCTCAAGTGGTATTGCTTACCGAGAGTATCAGTAATTTGTTGGTCGATGAAGCGATTCCTACCATCGATCGCTTATTATCGGTCATGCCTCAGAATGAGCAGTCGGTATATGCGCCCGATTTACTTATTACTTTCGGCGGCGCACCGATTTCACGTATGATTAAGCGTTTTCTTCGTATTCATCGTCCGACCGAACATTGGCGTATAGATATGACTGATATGATTGTAGATACCATGCAGTCTCTTACGCGACATATACGTGTTACACCAACACAATTTTTTTCGTCTGTTTTACCCTCTTTACGCGAAACATTGAGTCGATACAAGTCCTTGTGGCATAATTTGCAAGATGAGGCGACAAGTCGCCACGATGCTTATTTATCGACTATTCCGTGGTGTGATTTATCGGCCTATGCCCGACTTATACAAGCAATACCTCAAGGCTCTGTATTGCAACTCTCAAATGGTACATCTATTCGTTATGCTCAATTATTCGACTATCGACATGTGCTCCGCTCTGATGGAAATAGAGGAACAAGTGGTATCGATGGGTCGCTCTCTACTGCAGTAGGAGCAGCGATGGTGACAGATGCCGACACACTCACCGTATGTGTTATTGGGGATATGAGTTTCTTATACGATGCCGGAGCTTTGGCTATACGTCCGTTACCTTCAAATCTGCGTATTGTCGTTTTATGTAATGGGGGTGGTGGTATATTCCGTTTTATTCCCGGACCCTCTACATTGCCCGAGTTAGAGCCCTATTTTGAATTGCCACAAGATATTGATGTCGAAGGATATGCCTGCCTGCATCGGTGCGATTTCTATCGGGCAGTCGATATTGTTTCGTTAGAAGATGTATTGACACGATTTTTTGCTCCTGCAGCCCGTCCGGCAATATTGGCTATTGAGACACCGCGTCTCATCAATGCCGATATACTTCGCGGCTACTTTTCTCGATAATATTCCATAAGAATAATAAAGTAATTTGATAAAAAAAAGATTGCATCAAATTACCAAAAAATGATGCAATCTCGTCTCTATTTTTCCTTTATTTTCTATCGTGTACGGCGTACAGAGTGTACAGGGGCGTTTCCTCCTCCACGAGTTCGGCTCGATGTCTTTTTCGATGCTTTGGGTTTGCTCTCTTTTGCTTTGGTTTCTTTTACTTTGGTCGCTGTGCTACCGCGAGAAGAACGTGTAGAGATTTTGGGCTCTTCTTTCACAGCTTGAGTATTTTCTGCTTTTGCGACATTCTTCTCCTTTTTGACCTTTGCATCAGCAACTTCTACCTCTTCCTCCTCTTCTTGATTGTCGACCCACAATGCTTTATCAAAGTTTCTCAATTGTCGTTCTATTACTTTTCGTGCGCTATCTTGGGCTTCGGGTGTGGGGTAGAGTTGCACGATTGACATATTCTGTAGGTTTTGTGTCTTATATATCTCTCCATCGAACATACGCAAGGCAAAGTAGTCATCATAAGTATAATTCCGAGCATTGTTCATATCATCTGTCATGATATATTGTTGCGATAAATAGGTGCGTATATCGTCATATTTTACCCAAAACATCGGATAACGAACGGCTTCTCCTCCAAAGTCGCCGACACGATGCAATACCGGGCATATTGCCTCGATAATTGGACGACAACTTGATGTTTGTTGGTCAAATATCCAATGCTCTTTTACATAATATGATAGCACTTCGTTACAAGGTACATCGCTCTCTTCTATAATGTATGTGTTGCGTTTGGCGGTACGTCCTGCTTTTACCTCATATAAGATATGGAAACGCTCTAACATTTCTTCTACTTGTACCTCGTTGTCTTCATTGAAAACTTCGCGACCGTCGAGGTATTCATACACCTTTATTTGGTTACCTGCAACTAATTCCATCAATAATCGGAATAGATTTTTCTGACCATCGATGACCTCTTCGGGAAAATAGAGAGGACGGTTGCTCTTCTTCTGTAAATCTATTTGGCGATAGATTCCGCGGCTCCATGGCGCATTACTGTCCATACGTGTATGATTCCCATACTGTGTTTGTGCGCGTAGGGTGGGAGTGTTTGCACCTTGTTTTACTCCGGTTGTTGTGCTACTGCGGCGTACCACGTTCTGTGCGTCGCATATCGGCAGTATGCTACATAGTGCGAGAGCGACAAGTATGTGTTTTACCTTGATTTTCATATTAGGTATATATTATTTACAATCAGTTTACAATTACTTCTATCGGCGACAAGTCGCGTTCTATTCCGTCAGGACCTATAGCTCTTACGCGAGATATGTAAAATCGTTTACCTTTTGACAGGCGTTTGAAACTATTTTTTTGACGTTCAGAGAATTTGTTGCCTTCCGAGACTTCGGGAATGGCATTACCCATAGAATCGAAAAAGACGGTTTCGAAACTCAATACTTTATACTCTACATTCAATAAATCGTCGTCAATGGCAGCTTCGATACCCGGCGCAGCGAGCAGGCGACGTTTCGGGAAAGGTTTCCCTCCTTTGTAACGTTGTATATTACCATTGTCGTCTTCGAATGCGATGTAAGGCATCGGATCGGGCAATTGACGAACCCTGAATGTGGTTGTATTAACTACTTGATTGCGACCGTTCATAGTGGCCGATACAGTGATTACTACATTTTCACCTACTTTGGAGGGTCGGGCTTGCCACATATCCTTGTCGCGAGTGAGACGACCGCCTTTCATTGTTGCTGTTACAGCGTGATTGGGTACACCGGGTACTGATATACTCAGCGGATTGTCGATACCTGCGTATAGTACATTCATCATGGTAGCCGAAACAGTTGCTGTGGGGTCTACTACGGTGTATGTTGTTGAGAATGGGTGCTGAGTCGATGTTCCATCTCCGTGGGGAACTTTCAGATGTCCATCGATTGTATAAATCCCCGATTTATTACATAATACTTCGTAGAGGCCGTTTACACTTTGTGGTAATTCTTTGCCATTGATACTGATAATCGGTGCCATGGTGGTATCTATGGCGGCAAGTACGATGTTGGCACTATATGTGCCACCACGAATTACCGTTTTCGACTCCGGTATGACGTATGCATTGAGCTGGTTTACACGTACATCGTCTTTGTCGATATTCTTCAATAAAGTATGTAATATTTCACCTTCGGCCGAGCGTAAGTCGCTTTGTATTTTGGTGAGCAGAGTGATAGCTGCTATTACCGGCATATTTTCAAAATTGGCCTCTTCCCATGAATTCTTTTTCTCCATCAAAGCTTTTTTGCTTACACGAGGATAGAGATATTCATTGATGATGTGGCGTTTTACGCTGTCGGCAATCATAGAATCGACCATTGAACTATATTCAATCAGAGCTTCGCGCAATTTACGCCCCTCGCGTGTAGTGGGAGAGAGCATAATATATGAGGCGGCCTCGAGGTCATCTTGGCGTTCTATGTTATTTACATCGCCGTCTTTACCATCGGCTTCGCGTACAATACGAAGTTTCAGTTCGTCAATGTAATTATATAATGAGTCGGTACGTTCATGAACAGTAGTCGCTTTTTTGTACCATTCACCCGATTTTTCGGGGTTGTTTTGGTAGTATATGGTAAGTTCGTTGTAGAGTGTAGAGTTTTGGACAGCTACGTTTTCGGTCGTGCGCACCAAACCCTCCTCAACTTGTCGAAAGCCATTGAGAACGTCAGACGATACATTGAGTGCCAACATCGCGGTCAAGACGATATACATAAGGTTTATCATCTTCTGCCGGGGCGAATTGGGACTGTTTGCTGCCATAAATTATTGGGGCTGATTATGCGTTTTCGTTGTTAGTTGTTGTATTTTCTGTATTTCCCGGCTCAGTGTACGTCGGACGAGTAACTTGCGGCGTGTACATATTTATAGTCATTGCTGTGAGCATGTTGCGATACACAGAGTTGAGCTGAGCCATATATTGAGTCATCTTTTCTACCTCGCTGCAGTAGCGCGAACTATCTTGCATGGAGCCTTCATACATGTCGCGTATGCTACGTAGTCCGGCATTTACACGATCGATGTTATCGAGCTGAGAACTGATGCTCTTCAATTGTATTTCGTAAATTGTGTTCAATCCCGAAATATTGTGGTTGAGAGCCTCCATTTGAGATATATATCCCTGTGTGTTGTTGCTTATTCCGTCACTGTTGTCGGTAATATTGCGGTATGATTGTAACAAGATATCCGATACTTCGGTCAATGATTGGGTGGCTTGGCGGAACTGTGTCATTTGTTCCGAAATAGCTGACATTTGGTCGAGGTATTTTTGTGTAGCTTCTGTCAGTTCTGCCATACGTGAGATTTGTTCTGCGGCAGCTGACAATTTTTGAATACTATCCGATAAATTTTTGGTATCTTCTTCGCTTACATCTATATTGGTTGGTATTCCGGCAATGCGACGGGCATCACTTCCCGATATTTCATCGACTCCGTTACCACTTGTAATATTGATATTTCCTTCTATAGTGCCGGAAGTACCACCGTTGATGATTACACCACCGCCGCCTCCGCCATTGAATGAGGGACGGTCTTCGGGGTCATTCGAGGCCAATACGGGAAAAACCTCTTCCCAATGATATTCTTTAGACGGACGGTCAAAGGCTGTGAGAATGAACATGACAACTTCTACGCCCATACCTATCGACAACATGAGATTGCCACCGGGGAGATGTAGTATTTTGAAAAGTGCTCCCCAGATTACAATAGCGGCACCTATACTGTAAGCGAAATTAAAAAATCGTTTACCCGAGTCGCCCGAGAGAAATTTCTCTATACGATTTTTATATCTTTTGTATTTTCCCATAATGGTAAAATATTAATAGCTGATATTGTGTTTATTTTCTTGATAAATCAAGTTTGTCTTAATTTTTTCTACCTTTAGCAAATCCTACCTGTGTACGCACGCAGCGGAAACCGATGAATGAACGTTGCTCGTTTTGATATTCCCACATACGCATATCCGAGCGAACAAAATTCGATACATCTTTCCATGAACCACCGCGTACAATTTTTCTTTTCATGCGGTAGGGATCTTCAATAGCGGCATTGTAGCGGAAATCGGGGTTCATGTCGCTGGTATATTGGTCTACGGCCTCTGTATATGCGGTCGAGGTCCATTCCGAGACGTTACCGGCCATATCATATAATCCGTATTCATTAGGAGGATATGTGCCAACACGCGATGAAATGAGGTTCCCGTCTTTTACATAATTCCCTTTTAAGGGCTTAAAGTTGGCATAGAAACAACCTTTATCGGCCATGGTGGCATCGCCTTCCCAAGGAAAAGCACTTTCACTTTTTCCTGCACGTGCGGCATATTCCCATTCAGCTTCGGTCGGTAATCGATACGGCTCTACAAATCTCTCACTGCTCATCGAGGATAGTAGGTAGTTGGTGCGCCATACGCAGAAGGCATTGGCCTGTTCCCACGATACGCCTACGACAGGATAATCGTTGTAGCCGGGGTGAGAGAAATACATACGCATATATGGCTCGTTATAGGCATTGTCAAAGTCGTTTATCCAAGCCGTTGTATCCGGGTATATATTTACTATATATGTATTGAGAAAATCAAATTCACTTTGCAACGGTCGCGTTATGGTTTGTGCAATAATACGTCCTTCGTCGTCGATAAATGCGGTATCTTTTGAAATCAAAACTTCTTCATTACTGGGCGCGATATCGGTGTTCAATTCACGACGTGTAGGATCGAGCCGATTGCGACGTTTGGCTGCCTCGGTATGATTATACACATCATACCGGAAGTTGAGCTGTGCTACATCAAGGACTTTCTTACCTGTTATGGGGTCTATGCGATAGACACTTTCGATTGCTCGAGCTTCATCTTCGCTTGGGTTGCGCCAAGGTATAGATTTGTCCCAATTGAGATACGGCGTGATGGGATTACCCTCTTTGTCTTCCTCTATTTTGAAAGCTTCATTTCCTCCGTATGCAGGGTCGGCAAGGCGTTCTCGAATGATAGAGTCGCGAACCCAATACACAAATTGCTTATATTCTGAGTTCGTGATTTCTGTATCGTCCATCCAGAATGCATCGACCGATATACTGCGAGCATTAGCCGGTGTACCCCACAGACTATCGCTTTCGGCGCGCCCCATTTCGAATGCACCGCGTTTTACCAATACCATACCGTATGGTGTGGGTTCGCCCCATGCCATTCCGCCTACGCCGGTCAATTCTCCACCGTTACTACCGCCTGTTGATGCGCAACTGCTTACCATAGTGGCGAGAGCGAGATATAAAATATATTTTTTCATATATATATGAATTATAATATTCTGATACTTTTATGTCTGTTTTTTTTGCCTTTGGATAGTTCCAATTTCATACTATATCCTATAAATATTTCGTGGCTGCCACTCGATGCCTTTTGTATTGCCGATGTGGAAAAATCGTATGAATATCCTATCAAAAAGTTTTTGTACTCACAACCGAGCATAAATATGATTGCATCGTTCCATCGGTAGCCTAATCCTCCCCAAATGAAGTTGTTATATTTCAGCCGGAGATCTATTTCGGCTTGCGTCATCTGGAATGTTGTTTTCAACATCAGTGACGGTTGCAATTCATATAACGCATTTTTTAGGGGAATATTGCCTCCTGCCGTAAAATAAAATGCACCGGTTATCTGACTTTCGTATGCATCTTCGAATGATATATGAGGATTTGTAAGGTGTGTGGCCGATAATCCTACGTAAAAATATTTGTGCGTATAATGTACACCAAACCCTATATCCAATCCCGTTCCTTGCATTTCTGTGGTGGGTATGGCATCGTCGGTGCTTTGGTGATAGTCGCTTTCGGGTATAAATACTT
This sequence comes from Bacteroidales bacterium, assembly GCA_045606385.1. Classification (GTDB taxonomy): domain Bacteria; phylum Bacteroidota; class Bacteroidia; order Bacteroidales; family UBA11471; genus Caccoplasma. The sequence continues at coordinate 23,548 of JAZURX010000024.1, forward strand.
CACTGCCATCGAATGTCTGGCTAAGTACGCCTATTTGTAGCCCGAGACTCAATCGACCGCCCCACAATCCGACTTTGTATGCGTATTGTACACCTAATGTCATGGTTTTGAAGAGTCCGTAGCTATCATTGCCCAATTGTAAACCTACACCGTGGTTGGCTTTCAAAAATCGGAACGGCATATCGCCCATAATCAGAAACGATTTGGGCGCTCCCGGCATACCTACCCATTGTTGTCTGGTAGCTACTCGGATATTCAGTTTGTCAAACATTCCTGCTGCTCCGGGATTGTAGTATGTAGGCATAGCCCAATATTGGCTCAACTGCACATCGTCCTGCGCGTGCAACGCGTGCGTGCAACACAATATCAGTATTGATAACAATATAATTCCTCTTTTTTTGCGCATAAAACAAGGGGCTCGGATTGCCGGGCATACAATCTATAAACTCAAAATCTCTCGATAAATTGTATTTAGACTTACTTTTTTAATGCAACAAATCTCCTTTCATATAAATAAGAGAGCCGTTCCACTCAAGGACGGCTCTCAGATAAATTAGTAGAGAATTAATTTTTTCTCTTAATATTTTTCTACTTTGCAGTTGGTTACGGTTACACCGGTAGCTTCGTTATAGGTGTCTTCTGCCGTACCGTTTGTTGAGTATACATATCCGTATGCTCCATAGCTTCCGTTGGCAGGTACTTGCAAAGTAACATTATCTACGGTACAGTTTTCGAATGAAATGGTTTCATTGCTCGAAGTAGCAACCCATGCAACCATTCCACATATCATAAAGTCAAGATTTCCTCTTACAACGGTATTTGATACATCGCAGTTTTTCAAAGTCAAGCTTTTTGTCGCAGCGCCTTCGTCGTAAACTGTCGCAATAAGCGGAGCTACTTTGTAATTACCGGAGATAGTCGAATTTTTTACATCTACATTGTCGAGTACAGTATTTTGGTAAGTTTGAACTGTAAGGACAGATGTGTTCAATGCGGTACTGTTGATTTTTACATTGTCAAATGTAATGTCTTTGATAAGAACGTCTCCGCTTCCTGCAAAACGAGTAAACATGGCTTGTCCGTTGATGGTGAGATTAGAGATTGAGTGTCCGTTACCATTGATAGAGGCCAATGAGAAATTTTTATCTGCATGAGAATCTACCGGAGTCCATGTCTTACCGGTATAATCAATGTTTGAGTCGAGATTTACAGCGGTATTTCTACCCAATTTTTGTTCGGCAAACATCTTATTCAAGGCTTCCAATCCGTCTGCGTTCGATACAGAAACGACTTTGGTGTTATTGTCTTGTACAAGACCATTGGCCAAGACAGTTTTTGCCGGATTGTCTATTTCCATGAATGTGTTAGCGAAGGTGCTACCTGTAACGGTGAAAGTTTCGGGTTTCACAGTATTGTATTCATATACGTAGGGTATAAAGAGTGAATTGCCTTCGAAGGTATTTTTGGCCAAGTCGAAAGTCTTGTTTTGTGTGAAATCGGTACTTTCTGAGCCACCATTGGTCAATTGTATGAAGTATGCGGGTTTGTCATTGGTGGTGGTGCTTTTAACCAATTTGTTGTTTTTCATAACAATTGTTGCGGCTGCATTGCTGTTTATCTGCATTACGTAGCGGTATGGTTCGTTGAATAGGCAGTTTTGAATGTCTGCATTGACGTGTATTTGCATAGGACGTTGGCCATAGCAGTTGAATGTAGAGTTCTTGACAATCACCTTGCAATCGTCGCTTGTAGTCCACCAGTCGAGAATACCCGAGCCATTAGCTGCATTCAGTTCAAATGTACAATCTTCAATAGTTACACAACCATTTGTAGTAAGGCATACAGCGTGTTTTGCCATTTGGCTTGTACCGGTTGTCAAGGCATTGGCATTATCCAAAATCAATCCTTTAAGCGTTACGTTTGCATCACCTCCTACGCGTACTTGTCCGTCGATAGTAACATTTGCACCTGAGGCTGCTTCGATTGTGATGTCGCGGTCACCTGTAATGTTGAACATAGGGTTGCTGTAAGTACCATTACCCAATGATATTGTTGCGGTTTCTCCGTTAGCTATAGCGGCAAGAGCTTCATCGAGAGTGTTGTAATAAGAGATTTCGCCATTAATGGTGACAGCTACGTCTGTTACGGTGGTAGTAGTGTCATCGGCATTTACATCGATAAGCCCTTTGAAAGCTTCGTCGATGGTGATGGTAAATTCTGTGGCGGTGGTCAACACATTACCCATGATGGTGGTGAGGTAGTTGCGTTGAATTGCGATGTCGGTATCGAAATCGTAGGT
>JAZURX010000025.1:0-21236 GCA_045606385.1 Bacteroidales bacterium
AATATGGTAAAACATATCGTTCTTTTCAAACTCAAAAGTTCTATTTCTCACGAAAAAAGACAAACAGTAACGGTAGCTTTCAAATCAGCTATTGAGAAATTAAAAGATATTATTCCGTTTCTATTAGATGTAGAGGTGGGAACAAACGCAAATCCCGTCGAAACATGGGACATCGCTTTGTGTGCTACACTCGAGACCATGGACGATGTACACAACTACGCCACACACCCGGCACATGTAGCCGCTGCGCAATTGCTTGCCGATGTAAAAGAGTCGCGAGCTTGCGTAGACTATATATATTAATGTATAAAACTCACGCACCGATGCCCACTAAGAAACAAGAAAAAATTATCATATACCAAATGTTACCCCGCCTGTTTGGCAACACTACCGAACATTGTGTACCCCATGGTGACATTACAGAAAACGGTGTCGGCAAATTTGCAGACATCTCCCCCAAGGCTCTGAAAGAGATAAAAAAACTGGGGTGCACCCATATATGGTATACAGGCGTAATAGAGCATGCCACCCAGACCGACTACTCGGCATACGGAATAACTTGTGACAACCCTTATATCGTTAAAGGCAAAGCGGGTTCGCCATACGCCATAAAAGACTATTACGATATAGATCCCGACCTCGCTGTATGTGTGGAGACGCGTATGCAGGAGTTCGAAGCACTTATATCACGTACACACGAAAACGGGCTAAAAGTCCTTATCGACTTCGTCCCCAACCATGTAGCTCGTCAGTATCACTCCGATGCCAAGCCCGATGAGGTACACAACCTCGGTGAATGTGATAACCAAGAGCTCCACTTCAACCCACAAAATAATTTCTACTACTTCCCGGGGCAAGAATTCAATCCTCAATTTTCTATCGGTGAAGGAGACAAGCGATATATCGAAATTCCTGCCCGGGCAACGGGCAACGATTGTTTTACTCCATCGCCCGGTCGCAACGATTGGTACGAAACTATAAAACTCAACTACGGTGTAGATTATATGACGTGTCGTCGCAAGAATTTTGATCCTATACCCGACACATGGAATAAAATGCGTGACATTCTCCTATTTTGGGCGGCGAAAAACATCGATGGATTTCGATGCGATATGGCCGAAATGGTTCCTGTTGAATTTTGGGGTTGGGTTATTCCTCAGATCAAAATAAAGTATCCACATATCATTTTTATTGCCGAAGTTTATAATCCTGTAGAATATAGAAACTACCTTCACAACGGCCACTTTGACTACTTATATGATAAGGTGGGGCTATATGATTTATTGCGAAGCATAGTAACTCGTCACTCATCGGCGCTGCAAATACCCGGATGTTGGCAATCGCTCGAAGGTATCAACCGACAAATGGTCAATTTTCTTGAAAATCACGACGAGCAACGCGTCGCTTCACCCGAATATGCAGGCAATCCACATAAAGCCTACCCGGCTCTTATTGTATCGGCAATGATGAACAGCAACCCATTTTTACTTTATTTCGGGCAGGAATTAGGTGAGCCTGCATTAGATGCTGAAGGATTCAGTGGTAAAGACGGGCGTACCACCATATTCGATTATTGGAGTATACCGACCGTGCGCGCATGGTACAACAGAGGTAATTGCAACAACGAATTACTCACCGACGAACAAAAAAATCTACGTGAGAAATATCGCAAAGTACTTACACTATGCAACAAAGAATCGGCCCTGCGCGAGGGAGATTTTTATGACTTGATGTATGTAAACTTCGACAATGAAGCTATAGACCCGCACCACACATACACCTTCCTCCGCCGCTATAAAAACGATTTATTAATCATAGCGGTAAATTTCAATGCATGGGATACCACAGCCCGCATACGCATACCTCAACACGCATTCGATCATTGGGACATAAAACCAAACACGTCCGAATGTACAGAATTGCTAAGCGGCATAAAATGCGAAAAAAAAATATCGTCCGAAAGCTTGTTCGAAACAGAAATCGGGGCGTACAACGCCGTAATATGGAAATACAAAATCGTTTCTGACAAAAATGTTGTAAAAAAAAGCGTAATAACACAAACAAAGTAAGAATAGATTTCCTAACTTTGCAGTAAATATCAAAAACTCTTCAAAGAAAGTATAGAACATGATTCAAAGACCGCCTTTCAAAGTTTTCGCCGGCACCAATACACGCCACCTTGCAGAGAAAATCTGCAGCTCACTGGGGTGCGAATTGGGGAAAATGAATATTCAGCATTTTGCAGATGGCGAATTTTCGGTATCATTTGAAGAATCAATTCGTGGATGCCAAGTATTCTTAATCCAATCGACCCATCCCAATTCCGATAACCTAATGGAATTGTTGTTGATGATTGATGCCGCTAAACGCGCATCGGCAGAGTCAATTGTAGCCGTAATTCCCTATTTCGGTTGGGCTCGTCAAGATCGTAAGGACAAACCGCGTGTATCGATTGGCGCCAAGCTTATAGCCGATCTGTTGAGTGTAGCCGGCATAGACCGTCTTATCACCATGGATTTGCATGCCGACCAGATACAAGGATTTTTCGATGTCCCCGTAGACCACTTGTACGCATCGACCGTATTTGGGGAATACATAAAATCTCTCCAATTAAAAGATATGGTTATTGCTTCGCCTGATGTCGGAGGCTCGAAACGCGCCAATTCTTATGCCAAATATTTCGGTGTACCTTTGGTACTTTGCCACAAATCGAGAGCCAAAGCCAACGAAGTAGAAAATATGACGGTAATCGGTGATGTACAAGGCAAAAACGTTATACTCGTCGACGATATGGTCGATACTGCCGGAACAATTACCAAAGCTGCCGATTTGATGGTAAGCAAAGGGGCTCTTTCTGTACGGGCCATAGCCAGCCACGCAGTAATGTCAGACCCTGCTACTTCACGCGTAAAAGAATCTAAAATGACAGAAATGATATTTACCGATAGCATACCCTACTACAAAGATTGCGAAAAGGTACATATCATAAGTATTGCCGAGATGTTTGCCGACACAATACGTAGAGTATACGAGTACGAATCCATCAGTTCGCAATACATTATATAATTATCTGTTCCAATACGACAGCCTTATCTCTTCGGTAAGGCTGTTTTTTTATTATGTACCGTAATAGAATGAGCCGCAGAAAACTTTCAAAAAACGTAAAGTTTTTACAGTTTACAATGTTTATGTTATAAAAAAGCATTACCTTTGTAGGCGAATTTGCACATAAAAAGCAATAATACAATGAAAAAACAGATTTTATCTTTACTTACACTTACCGGAGCACTACTACTCACGACAAGCTGTATCAAAGACGAAGAGCCCAATGTCGAATGCGATATCGAAAGCATAGAAATTTCGAATAAAGACTTGGTTACCAATATCAAAATAGATCGGTCACAAGCCTTAGTGTCGCTCAAAAGGAAATCGTCAGATTTTGCGACAGAAATCAACCCTTCGTACATAGTATCAGAAGGGGCTACGTATGTGGTCGACAGCAAAAATGACGATGGTGCCGTACACACCGAGATGGTAACAGTCACATCTGAAAACAAAGCATATAAAAAGACATATACTATAATATACACGCCGACACAAATACCCGATTCGTTCAATTTCGAATACTGGAAATCCGAAGGCAAATATCAAGAAACCTATGAAAAAGGGTTCAGCATAGAAGTAGATGGAGAAACTATCGAATACCCCGACATCGACTTGTACTTGTGGGACAGTGGGAATCTCGGGTTCTCGGCTGTAGCCGGCACAAAACCGGCCGAAGAGTATCCTACTCTCGCGACCGACGATGCCACTAAAGGCAGTTATGCCGCTCGCCTCATCACTCGCAAAACCGGCTCTTTGGGTAGTTCTCTCAAAAAACCTATCGCTGCCGGAAATATATTCCTCGGTGACTTCTCGGGCGAAGGTATCAATATGTTGGCCGAGCCATTGAAAGCTACTCGCATGGGGTATCCATACGACAAAATACCCACGTCGATAGAGGTAAGTTTCAAATATAAACGTGGCACACTCGATTATAACGACAATGAGTTCTACACTCGCGAAGGCGGCCCTGATTTCTGCGCATTCTATGCAATATTTTTCGACAATGTCAAAGCAAAAGAAGAAAACCCTCTCAATATTCCCACTCTCGACGGCTCGAACCTATTTACCAGCAAATCGATTATCGCCATGGCCAACTTGCATACATGCGACGACCTCAATGTGCGGAACTATGAAAATGGCACCGATGGCAAATGGGTACGCATACATCTTCCATTCAAATCATATATCGATGGTGTAATCGACTACAGAGAAGTAATCGACATCGAACGTCTCAAAAATCAGGAATATAGCCTTACAATAGTAGCCTGCGCAAGTTACTACGGAGATTATTTCGAAGGAGCCATCGGTAGCGAAATGCTTGTCGATGATATACAACTGCATTACGAAACCGTAGAATAAAGATTACAACTATGAAAAAAATCATATTATCATTCGCTGTTATCTTATTGGGAATAACCGCTGTTTTCGCCCGTTCTCTGAACGATAAAAAAGAGGGTGATTTCAACACGATATACCAAGAATACAAAGCCCGAAAAGTTTATGAGTTTAGTGTAAAAGCCGGGTTCAACCTCGGAGGTAGTGCCCCCATGGGATTACCTGCCGAGATACGCCAAATCAATGGATTCAGTCCCACATTGGCACTTGCTATTACCGGAGATGTGACTCGATGGTTCAATACACGTTGGGGTATGACTGCCGGTCTGCGATTTGAAATAAAAGGCATGGAAACCAACGCCGGGGTGAAAAATTACGTTATCAAGTTGCAAAACGATGGCGGCTATATCGAAGGTAATTATTGGGGCGATGTAATAACAAAAGTCAATAATCAATATCTCTCCATACCGGTACAAGCCGCATTTCGAGCCAGTAACCGTTGGACAGTAAAAGCCGGATTGTATGCATCGTTTATGCTTCACGGCAATTTCGACGGGGAGGCTCTCAACGGATACATGCGTACCGACCCCACTGATCCTAAATTGGAGACCAGCGCACCTTACGACTTTTCCGAAGACCTTCGCAATTTTGACTGGGGTATAGATATAGGTGCTCAATGGGTGGCATACAAGCACTTGTCGATATATGCCGATCTCACATGGGGTATGTTACCTATCTTCCCCGATGATTTTACAGCTGTAGATTTCAAAATGTATAACGTATATGTAAACCTTGGGTTCGCATACGTATTCTAATCGATAAGCAATTATAATTATTGACGGGTATCGTCGTAGAGCAGATATTTACTGCGTAGAGCACGATATTCCGTCAATTTTTTTTGCCACCTCTTACGTATATAGGTCTCATCTTTTCCGGCCAACATATCCCACCGTACCTGTTTCGTACCCATAAGTTTATCAAAAAATGAGGGTGATGAAAAAAATTGCGATGTACCACCCGACAATCTGAAAAATCGCATCAGATAGTGCAAAGAAAGGCCCGAAGGAGGTAAAGAATCTCGCAAATCGATACCATAACACACATTACCGCGTTGCAGAGGATTTTTATCGTATCCGGGCAATGAAACAGGCATAAAAGAGAATTCGCCGAAAGTTGTATCGGGATAGCCTATCACTTGAAAAGGCATATAGGTACCTCGCCCCACACTCACACGTGTTGCCTCGAAAAAACATAATGAAGGATAAAAGGCTATAGCGCAATCATTAGGAAGATTGGGCGATGGTTTCACCGGTAACGAATAGGGTTGACCATGTATCCAACCTGTCACGGGTATTACCAAGAGATTCAAACGCGATGTTTCCCCCCAATTTTCGCCCTTTATCATCATAGCAAGTTCGCCTACAGTAAGACCATGTAAAACAGGAATGGGAAGCATACCCACAAAAGAACGCAAAGAGTCTTCCAATACAGGGCCATCGACGTAATCACATGGATTGGGACGATCGAGTACCCACATTTCTATATTGTTTTCGGCACACGACTGCATCAGATAGTACATAGTTGAGATATAGGTATAAAAACGGGCTCCCACATCTTGTATATCGAAAATAAGGAGGTCGACTCCTCTCAATTGGTCGGGCGACGGTTTCTTGTTTTTACCATAGAGTGAATAAATCGGCAATCCGGTACGCATATCACGACCATCGACCAGTTGCTCTCCGGCATCGGCGTTGCCTCTCAACCCGTGCTCGGGAGCAAACAGAGCGATAACATCTACCTCGTGGGACAACAACGTATCGACAAGATGAGTTGTCGTACCCGAAATAAGGGAGGTGTGATTTACAGCCAAAGCCACGTGCCTCCCTTGCAGACGCGGCAACCACTCTTGCATATTATCGGCACCGACTTTGATACGTGATTGCGCCGATATTGCGACACAGAAGAGAAAAAAAATGAAAGAGATATAAAAATATTTCATCGTATATATCTATTATTTTGCGCAAGATACAAAAAATTCTATCTACCTTTGTCGTGTATCACTCAAAAAAGATTTTCCATGAAACGAGTTCTCTTCATACTACTCATATTTATAGGTACAACATATAGTGTGTCGGCCCAAAATGACACTACACGGAACATTCCTTTCACCAAAGCGATAGAGATATTGGGATTTGAAAAGACTCTCACATCAAAAAACGAGTCGCTCATGATAAAAAACAACACCCCCGAACTGGTAACCCGCGTAAAATTAAGACTCACTTATAAAACACCGCAAAACGAAATGCTCGATTACAAAGAGATAACTCTCGACGGCGAAATATTATCGGGCATGACAAAGAAATTTACATTTGACAGTTTCGACGAGAACAAACAATACTATTACATCAATAATGTACCCCAAGGCAAAGCCATAGAGAGCAGTTACCCATTCAAAGTTACCGCTACCTTGCTACGATATGACATCGCTATAATGCCGGAGAAATAAATAGAAATTTGGCTTCTTTTAATTTTCAATAAGAGAACTATTCTTTTTGACTCTTGTTCTATTTATAGAAACGACAAATACGTTTCTACAATATTTAATCACTAATTTATTAATTTCTAACAAATCAATGGAGGGACAAAGAATGATACCAGCCAAACAACAACCGACCGGTTGGTTACCGGGCATTTTCAATGACTTTTTCGGCAACGAATGGATTACTAAAAACCGCTCAACGGTACCGGCCGTAAACATCATGGAGAATGAGAACAATTATATTGTGGAACTTGCCGTACCCGGACTAAGCAAAGATGAAATAAATGTACGTATCGATGACAACAACCAACTTGTTATCACCGTCGAAAGCAAAAAAGAGAAAGAAGAAAACTGCAAAGGTAAATTTCTCAGACGCGAATTTTCCTGCGCACAATTCAGACAAACGCTTTTGCTTCCCGACAATATCGACGAATCGAAAATAGAAGCACGCCAAGAAAACGGGCTGTTGAGTATAGAAATACCCAAAAAGAAGATTGTAGAAAGCGAGCCTAAAAAAATCGAAATCAAATAAGCGACAAAAATGAATTTTAATATGGATAAGCCATAAAATACAACTATTGAGTTGGTTATATTTTAGAACTTATCCATGTTTTATTTTCCTCGCGACGGTGATGCGACAACCACCAATAATAACCATTGACGATAGGGCGAATCCACTCATAAAGCAATACTCGCCATGCCAACTTGTTCTCACCAAAAGCAAGAGTCACCTTGCGGTAAGTGATTACTTGCAACATTATACGCAGTGCCAGCAACATCAAGGCAGTAAGAGGTACAATCGGGTGCATGGGTTGACATATAACCATACCGACCAACATGGCATAGAAGAGATATACCCCGCATTGCTCGATTGCAAAAAGGGTCTGTTGTCGTCCTCGTAAACAACGAGCAGTGAAACGGTATTTCAATTTGAGCAACCGCCACCAAAAAGCGGTATCTTCACTCGCAACAGATACAAAACTTTCGGGAGATATTTCTACTGCGGTATTTGTACGATTCGACACCTCATTCACAAATAAATCATCGTCACCATAGCGAAAATTGAGTGTCTTGATAAATCCCTTTCGCTCAAAAAAAAGAGATTTTTTATAGGCAAGATTGGTTCCTTCACCCATAAAAGGTCGGCGACGTACCGCACACGAAAGATAGCGTAACGAGAACAATAAACGGTCATACGCCATATACCTGCCGTAGAAGGTCTCGGGGAAAGAGAGGTGGGTATATCCCAATACGACATCGATATTCTCGTCGAAACGAGCCATAATACGACGCAACCATAATGAAGTATCGGGAACACAAGCAGCTTCGAGCATTACCACATGGTCGTTTTTAGCAGCCTTCAAGCCCAATGTCAATGCAAGTTTTTTCCTACTCAAAGCCTTCGCATCTGAGGGAACATACGTGACATACAACCGGCTATATTGTCGCATAAGTTGCTGCAATACTTCGCGAGTATCGTCAATGGAGGCATCATCGACCACAACCACCTCAAAATCGGGATAATCTTGATTGAAAAGAATCGGAATATTACGACGTAATGACTCGGCATTGTCACAAGCATACACAATAATCGATGCCGGCAGAAAGCCTGCAGTATCAGCCACATCACAAGCCGATTGCGTCCTCTGGTAGCGCGTTGTACGCAGATAATAAGCCCGATTGATATAGACCTGGTAAAACAATAAGCAAAGTGCCGCCACAGCCAACACTATAAACTCAATAAACAAGGGGCGGGTAAAGAATTGCAACAGATATTCTAATTCCATCAGTCATGTATATTTCTTAAGCACAAAAGTAGTCAATCCTTACGACTTGCCCAAATAAAAATTTTATCGTTTTATAAATCAACATCTATTCAACTGATACAAAAACAGATGTGTAAAAGATATTTATTTTTTCACATTTTCATACAACATCGGTACATAGTTTACGTTACATTATAGGGATACTTTATTTGCCCATAAACTACAAAAAAAGTATCTTTGCATCTCAAAAAATTAAACTACAAATAAAAGGAGTTCTCCATGAAAAAATGCACGTTCGCTGTGCTGTTGTTTGCAGCACTACTATTAAACTCGTGTAAATCGCATAAAAACATTGCATACGTGCAAGGTATTGACACCGCACAAGTGGTGAATTTGGCCAAAAACATCGCCTCGACCATCACATGCAATGATGTGCTTACCATTACTGTATCTGCAGAAAACCCGGAGGCTGTAGCCGCATATAACCCACCGGTAATTTCGCCTTTATCAGGAACTTCTTTACAAACAACGCCGACCTTTCAGACTTACAACGTAAGCCCCGATGGGTATATCGACTATCCTACATTGGGTCGTATCAAAGTAGAGGGTCTTACCCGTAGCGAACTGGAAAAATATTTGAAAGACGAAATCAGCAAAAAAGTGAATGACCCCATCGTCAAGGTAGTGGTCACCAACAACAAAATCACGATCCTTGGCGAAGTAAATGCCCCAGGACGTTACGATATACCCAACGAACGATTAACGATACTCGAGGCTTTGGGGCTGGCTCGCGACTTGGGTATTTACGCCCAACGTGAAAACATTCTCATTATACGCGAAGACGAGAACGGCAATCGCAATTTTATACGCATGGACCTTACGAAGCCCGATATTTTTAATTCGCCGGCATTCTATCTGAAGAAAAACGATGTAATATACGTAGAGCCTAATAGATACCGTAAATCAAACTCTACCTACAACGCACAGAAATCATTCAACCTATCGATATTATCGACCGTCATCAGCGGTATATCGGTAATCACCACAATGGTTGCATTGTTGGTCAATGACAGTCAAAGCGAATAATCTTTATACAACAGACATCGAGACATGGAAAATTTCAATAAGAACAGCGAACTTATCGACCTATCGGGGCTTATCAAAAAATACCTTAAGAATTGGTATCTGTTTGTGATATCGGTTATTACCTGTGGGCTTATCGGATTTGGATACGCCAAAATAAAGAAAGACATATACATGATAAAAGCCGACCTACTCATCTCCGAAGAAGATGGTGGTAGCGGAGGTATGCAATCGGCTTTGATGAAAAGTTTCTCATTCGGCAATTTGATGGGAGGCGGTGGAAATGTCGATGACGAAGTAAACCTTGTAGCAGCACACTCTACCCTGCGAGCCGTAGTCAAAGAATTGGGCCTGAACAAAACCCATGTACTGCGTAACAGTTTCTTCGATAAAGAATCGCTCTACAAGGAGTTTCCTGTAGAGGTGTATGCCTATCCGGGTGTAGAAGATACTTTGAGCGCGACATTGCAATTCAAGGTGCGCGTAAGTAAAGATGGTAAAGTAAAAACCTGCGTAACCAAAGGATGGAAAAACCTATGCAAAGCCGAGAGTGACGGATTTCCACAGACTATTGCAACTCCCTATGGCGAATACATTCTCAATACTACAGAATATTATGTTCCCGGAGAGAAATTGGCAACCAATGTCACCATCAGCGGATACGACAAAACCGCAGAAAGTGTGAATGAGAATATCTATATCAATATTCCCAACAAAAAATCCAATCTTATACACCTCGAAGTGGAAGATAGCGATATAGAACGAGGCAAAGACCTGCTCAATACCATCATAGAACAATATAACAAACGCGGTATAGAGGAAAAAAACAGAGAAGCAGAATTGAAGGCAGGGTTTATCGACGAGCGCATTGCACTGGTGATGAAAGAGTTGTCGGAAACTGAACGACAAATAGAGGACTATAAAAAGAAAAATAATCTTACCGATATAGAGACCGAAGCCAAACTCTTGCTCGAACAAAGCGCAATCTTAAAAGAAAAACGCATCGAGATAGAAGCACAAGAGCAAATGGTCGGTATTGTTGAAGCTTTCTTACAAGACGATAATAATCGATATTCCCTCATTCCTTTTAACCCCAGTCTTTCGGACGAAGCATCGACCAAAGCAATTTCGCAATACAACGAGTTGATATTAAAACGCATGGAAATATCTAATTCGGCCAAAGAGGATAACCGCACGTTGCAGATGCTCGATCAACAATTAGATGCGACCCGACAAAATGTAATAGAGACTCTCAAAGGTGTGAAAGAAAGCCTTGCCATATCTCGTGAGATATTGAATAATCAAGAACAAGAATTCTTATCACGCATCGAAAATATGCCTACACAAGAGCGTGAATTTATCGATATACAACGCCAGCAACTTATCAAACAAGAGCTGTTCTTGTTTTTGTTACAGAAACGCGAAGAAAACGCCATAACATTGTCGATGACCACACCTAAAGGCACTATCGTAGACGAAGCATACAACTTGAACGAACCTGTAAGTACACCCAAGATAGTAATTCTCTTTGTTGCGTGTCTCATGGGATTGATACTACCTATCGTATACCTATATTTCAAAGATCTGTTGCGCACAAAATTCTCCACCCGCGAAGAATTGGAAGCAATATCATCTGTACCACTACTTGGGGAGATTTGCGTACACAAAGGTAAAGACCATATCGTTATACGCGAAGGCAATAACAGCTCTATCGCAGAATTATTCCGTCTCACTCGCAACAACGTACAATTTATACTCAACAACAAAAACGAGAAAGTACTGCTTGTTACATCGAGTGTAAGTGGTGAAGGTAAATCTTTTATTAGTAGCAACTTGGCAATATCGATGGCTTTACTCGGTAAAAAAGTGCTACTCATAGGTATGGATATACGCAACCCGCAACTTGGCAGCTACCTCAATCTGCGCCATGCCAAAGGGCTTACCAACTATCTTGCCGACAATAGCACGACAATAGCCGAAATAACCATACCCAATGCTATACATCCGGGTATGGATATTATATTGGCGGGACCCATACCTCCCAACCCATCGGAGTTGCTGTTGAGTAATCGTGTAGATGAACTTTTTGCCCAACTGCGTGAAGTGTATGATTACATACTTATCGACTCAGCCCCCATAGGTATGGTAGCTGACACATTCAGTTTGGCTCGCATATCAGATGCCACCATCTACATATGTCGCGCCAACTACACAACCAAAGAACAAATACGATACGTCAACCGCATCGTTGGCGAAAAACGCTTGAATAAAGTATCGTTTGTACTCAACGGCACAGAAGCCCGCCAAGGATACGGATACGGAAATAGCAAATAAACATTGGGGAGGATTACTTTTATATACAAAATCCTCCCCGATAATATTTTCCGTTTGTATCCCAGTCAAAAAGCACAACCGATGAGCTACGAAAGCCTTCAATATAGACCTATGACCCGACAATCGGGCAAGGAATTGCTACAACTCTTACCGCAGGAGTTGTGGTCGGCTTTTCTGTTTCTCATTACACTATCGCTATTGGGACTCGAATTTCCCTTGGCCTACATTTTTTTACCCGCAGTACTTTTCACCTCTTTCATACGCAATAAATACGATTTTCTTATACAATTTACCATTGTATGCGGCAGTTATGGGTTCTTCAACGAAAGTGAGGTATTTCCATTCAAATGGAAAGATATTGCCTTGCTCATATCAATAGCAGCCATTATCATATATCGTCGCGACAAAGTTCTCAATCGTTTACTATTGCTCACAGGCGGTTATATCGCAATGCTGATATTCTTTGCCCGTATGAGTAGCGAAACGATGAGCATACAATTATTGCGTATGCGCGACTATTGCATGATTATCTATTTCATGTTTCCGATACTACTTTTCGCACGTCAAGAATTCGACATCAAGATATTTTATCGAAAATTATTCACATACGCCTATATCATCGCCATATTTTATTGCATCGACAGCATCATATTTGGCGGGAATATTTTAGTTCCACGCACCTATGCCTGGAATGGATTGTACTCGACATATTATAAATTCTATTGCAATATCGGAGAATTTCCTCGCAAATATCCTCCCGGACTTTTCATTCTTGCACTCTGTATATTTCCAGCCTTGAAATTATATGCATTACAGAAAAAATATCTGTTCGTTTTTGCATTGGCCCTGATTGTAACACGCACTTTCTCTATCATAGGCGGAGTCGTTTTGACCATACTCTTTTTTACCGGTAGTGCATTACGTACCGTCAAATATATTTGCATCGGTATCGTATTGTTCATTGCTGCCTACCACATCGATGGTGCAATGGACGGACAATTACGCGTGCAACAACTTGTGGGACAATTTACCGCCCTTAAAAATATGGACGACCCTGAAGCATTTGCAGAGTTTGGTACGGGACGCGTAGCACAAATTCTCCCCAAAGTAGACCACCTATTATCTCTCGGGAAACAATATACAGGATTTGGTTTCTTACATGAGGAGAAGACCACCAACGAAATGTTTATCATCAAGAATGAGCTTTACTCAGATATATCTCGCAGTGAGGAGGTTGCTGCCCGCGTAGAAGTAACACAGATACAGACTATTCTCGATATAGGACTTATAGGTCTACTACTGCAAACAATATACTACATAGGTATATACTTTTGGGTACTGCGACCTCTCCCCTACAGTCGCTCTTACCTCATAGTATTGGTATGTATATCGCTATTCGGAGTAGGAGGTTTCGCCGGTCTCACATCTCACTTCGGCTTACTATTGGTCGGGCTGTGTATCGGCACAATATTGCTTGCAACAAAACAAGAAAACAAATCCACAACCCTTAGATAAAATTACCATGAAAATAGTTCATATATTTTATAATATTGAAATCGGAGGGTCAGAAACAATGGTTATCGACATTATGAACCGTCAGATAAAGACTGAAGAGGTTTCACTGATAATCATCAATAAAAATAATAATGAACAATTACTATCAACAATAAATCCTTTAGTAAAACAGTATCACATTGGACGTACAAACGGGTCACGAAATCCAATCCCATTTATACGGCTCAATATATTGTTGCATCTAATATCTCCCGATGTCGTACATATGCACAACCATCACGTTATGCCCGTCATTATTAAGCAAAAAAAATGCAACTACTTTTTCACGGCACATACCGACGGTATCAACATATTACAATACAAAAAATTCGACACAATATTCGCTATATCCAAATATGTTGAAAACGACATAAAACGAAGATACACGATCTCAACAAAAACGATATACAACGGAGTTGACTCATCAAAGATTAAATTTATTAAACAAAATAATAATCCATCTACCATAAAGATAGTGCAGATAGGACGATTATCTATCAAACAGAAAGGACAAGATATTCTACTCAAAGCATGTTCGTCTCTATACAATAAAGGATACACACATATAAGTCTCGACTTCATCGGAGACGGCAAAGACCGATTATCTCTTGAAAAATTGGCAAAGGAGTTAGAAATAGAACATATTACAACTTTCAGAGGCGCATGTTCGCGTGATTATATATATAGCCACATTCACGAATACCAACTTCTTGTACAACCATCACGACAAGAAGGTTTTGGGTTAACCATTGTAGAAGGTATGATTGCCGGAATACCGGTTTTGACCTCTGATATTGAAGGCCCATTAGAAATCATAGACAATGGCAAATACGGAGAATATTTCAAAGTTGGAAATATAGAAGATTGTGCTGAATCCATCGAAAAAATTATTAACAATTATTCCTTATATACCGAGAAATTAAATGATGCAAACAAATTTGCAAGAGAGCATTTCGATATAAATATTACCTGCGAAAATTATATCAAAGCATACAGAGATCTCGCAATTCAATAGCCGTAAAAATTATGATACCACACAATATAACCGATCATATTCTTACTCTAAGCATAGACCACAAATATCCCAAAGGGGGTATTGCTCAAGTTGTGAATAGTTATTCTCAAATCTTTGAAACATTTAATTTCATAGCGACCACTAATACCGGAAATTTCATTTCACGACAAATTATAGGAATCATTGCAATTTTCAAATTAATAAAAAAACTATGCGGAAAAAAAATTAAAATTGTCCATATACATTGTGCAAGCGGAAAATCTTTTTATAGAAAAAGTGTATATATACTGATATGTAAATTATTTAATGTCAGAATTTTGTGCCATATGCACAGTGGGCACATGGTACATTTCACTAAGAAACACCCCAAATTTGTTAAACGCATACTCAATCTCTGTGATAATGTTATTGTCTTAAGTCGTACATGGAAAACATTCTACAAAAATTTTGGTTTTAGCAATGTCACAATTATAGATAATATAGTTTCATACCCTCAATATATACCTTGTAAAAAAGATAATCGCTTACATATCGTATATTTAGGTACATTAACACCAATGAAAGGTTTTTACGATTTATTGCAAGCAATTGGTGATTACAAAAAGGATTTTGAAAGTAAAGTATTATTCCATATCGGAGGTTTAGGAGATTTAGACTATTTCAACCAAGAGATAGAACGATTAGGCATATCCGATTTGATAAATTATCATGGTTTTGTCGCCGGAGAAGAAAAATGTCGTCTGTTTTCTATGTGCAATGTTTTTATTCTTCCATCATATTTCGAAGGACTACCTATTTCTATATTAGAAGCCATGGCTTATGGTCTCCCGATTATAGCCACGCAAGTAGGAGCTATTCCTGAACTTGTAACTACCGGGAAAAATGGTATATTAATTACCCCCGGTCATATAGACGAAATCGGACTTGCCATAAAACAATTATTAAATAATCCCGATATGAGGCAGGATATGGGAGAGGTATCAAAACATAAAAGTCTTAATTTTCTACCTGAACATATTGAAAAGGAATTAACAGACTTATACCTTCAATACTTATAACAAATCAATAGTTCGAATAAAATAAATTTCCCTATCTTTTGAGTAATCCTCCGAGATAGTTTGCGCTCGCTGTAAAAATATTCAAGCAAGCTTGATGTTTCTCGCACGTTTATTCGTATCTTTGTCCTATTGATACGACATATGCAATATGAGCAACAGAGGTAAGGAAATACGAGTGATGTTTATATGTAACGAAGGCGGGCATTATAGCCAAATGCTGAGCCTGCGTGAATTATGGCATCGCTACGACTCTGTACTTGTAACCGACAATCAAAAAGCCAACAGCGAAAAATTGGGCATAAAAGTGCATCATGCACGTCAACTCACACAAGTGGGATTTCTACGTAAACGTATCGCCCGCATGCTCACTTTCGGTGAGGCCACAAAAATATATCGTCTATACCGCCCGCATGTAATGGTCACAACCGGTGCCAACTTATCATTACCGATGTTTCTGATAGGTAAATTACATGGGTGCAAACTTATATACATAGAATCGCGCGCCCGCGTATATAGTCGTTCACTTACCGGAAAAATCATTTCCCGTATTGCCGATAAAATGATTGTACAATGGCCCGAGCAGGTTTCTCTCTATAATGGTAAAGCCGAATATCACGGCACATTGGTATAACACAAATCTTATTCAATCATGATATTCGTAACCTTAGGAACGCAACAAATACCCTTTCCTCGCATATTGCAGGAGATTGATGATCTCATCGAAAAAGGTATCATCAAAGAGCCGGTATTTGCACAAAAAGGATATACCGAGTACACACCGAAAAATTACGAATACGTCGATTTACTATCGGAAGAGGAGTTCCGTCGCCATATAGCCGAAGCTCGTGTGGTAATAACTCATGCCGGCAGCGGAGCCTTATTTAATATAATAAAAAGCGGTGTAAAAGGTATTGCAGTAGCCCGATTATATAAATATGGAGAAATGATGGACGACCACCAAACCGAGCTGACACGCAAACTAAGCGAAGAAGGGTATATCATAGACGGAACATACTCCATAGAAAAGGCTCTGCAACAAATCGACAACTTTACCCCTCGCACATGCGACTTCAAGCAACACATCAGCGAGGCCATAGTTGATTATATCGATTCTCTCCCGTTATAATACTCTTACTATGATACCTTTGCGCGACCACCCACTCACTCGTTATCTACTCTTCATATTGGGAGCGATATTGATAATCCTCGGACTCATAAGTTGCGAGAAGGATATTGATGACCGTTTATGGGGGCGTTGGCAGTTTCGCTACTGCGAATACCCGAACGGAAAAACATACTCATATGACTCTGCGTTTTACAATTTCGATAGTCGTGTATTCAAAATACAACGCATACTCTCCCACCAAAAAGTAGCCCACTATTTTGCCAACTACATAGCCACAGATGACTCTTTATATATCCAAGATCTGACCCAATACAGCTATTACAATATAGGAATCAATACCCCTCCCTACGAATGGATCGGCGATAAAAAAACAGCATACGCCATAGAGTTACTCACCGACAAAGAGTTGATATTATCGCGACACGATACGATATTCCATTTCCGATATTTTCAATAGTCCATGAAGATACATTACGCACATATAATCCTTGTATTGGTCACCTTCATAGGTTCGTCTGCAACGGCACAAATCCACCTCGACTACAAAGTCGAAACAAATATCGCAACCGGAGGTGGAGAATATACCCCCTCGTACCTGATGAGTCATCGCGATGGTACTGTATCATTCACACCTAACAACGGCTATTTGCGTGCCGCCCTCGAAAAACCAATTGACAGTACGAAGAAATTTTCATACGCCTTCGGTGCCGACGCGCTCATATCATACAACGACGATATCCCGGGATATATACAACAACTCTACTTCGATACAAAGTTGCAATTCTTCGGCATTTCGATAGGTTGCCGCGAAGAGGGCAATTTGCTTTGGAACGACGCGCTGAGCAGTGGCGGGTGGGTATGGAGTGGCAACGCGCGCCCCATACCGCAAATATGCATCAGCCTGCCACGCTGGGTAAGTATCGCACCCAAAGGTACGGTGCAACTGCGTGCCGCCATCGCCTATGGGCGATTTGTCGATGACAAATATCAACGTAAAAAACACGGTAGCGAAATGCAATACACACAAGGGTTGCTGTATCACAGAAAATATTTTCTCGTGCGCTTCGGTCACCCGTCAAAGAAATTTTATGGGATATTCGGTTGCGACATGGCAGCACAATTCGGCGGTACGGTCTACAACCTCGGAGTCAATCAGCCCGTCGTACGTTTTCCCTCGAAATTAAAAGATTTCTTCAAAGTTCTAATACCTCTGAGCGGTGGCGATGACGCGCCAACCATAGACCAAGTAAATATATCGGGTAATCATTTAGGCTCTTACATATTCGAGTTTGGTACGCGACAAGAAGCATGGTCGGGTCGAGTATACTACGAACACCCCTTCGACGACCACAGTGGCATGATTTTTAACAACAAGTGCGACGGATTGTGGGGTATGGAATTTACAAACAAAGCGGCCTATCCCATAGTGAAAGGAATCGTAGCAGAATATCTCAACACCCGTAATCAGAGCGGCCCATTTCTATGGGACCAAAACGAAATCATACCCGTACCGATACGAAATGGAGACTACTACTACGGCCATACCCGTTACAACGGTTGGGTACATCGCGGACATACCATCGGCAATATGCTCATCGCGTCGCCGGGGTATAACAATGACGGCTATTTAGGTTTCAAAAGTTCACAAGTCGAGGCCGTACACCTCGGCATTAGCGGATATATGACACCCGAAATAGATTATCGCCTGCTTACCTCGCTACAACGAGGTTGGGGTAACCCCTACTATCCCTTTACCGAAGTAAAAAAAGAATTTTCATTCATGCTCGAAGCCAATTACACCCCCCTACGACTGAAAGGGTGGCATTTCAACATAGGGTTTGCCATCGACCGCGGTACCATGTTTGCTAACAATTGGGGGTTGCAATTCGGCATACGCAAATCGGGGCGAATATTATAGCTGAATAAAAGTAAAAACCACTATAGGATAGCCACATAAACAGAATATTATCACCCAAATCGAGGAAAAAGGTATAAAATATTTTTGTAAATCAAAAGTTATGCGTACATTTGCACGCCATTATAAGAAATAGCACGTTTTACCACCGTGCCTTGATTCGTAAAATGTAAAAAAAGAAATATACAATGAAAAAAGGAATTCACCCCGACAATTATCGTCCCGTCGTATTCAAAGATATGTCGAACGAAGAAATCTTTATCAGCCGTTCAACCATCGCTGCTAAAGATACCATAGAAGTAGACGGTGTAACTTATCCGTTGGTAAAACTCGAAATCACCAGTTCTTCACACCCCTTCTTCACGGGAAAACAAAAACTTGTGGACACCGCAGGTCGTGTAGACAAGTTTATGAGCCGTTATGGCAAACACATGCAAAACAAGAAAAAATAATTCGGTTCATTCCGATAGATATAGAGAAGCGATACATCGTATGTACCGCTTCTTTTTTTGCACATTTGAAAGATTGTTGTACATTTGCAATCGATGCCACATCGTGTAAGTCATGCCACACACGATAACAATGAAAAAAAATAAAATCATATTGCCAACAAAATAACAAATACAGACTAACATGAAAAAATTTCTGTTCACTCTCGCCTTGGTTACTCTTGCAAGCACAATTATGGCACAAGAGCCTGAAAAAAAAGCCGATGAAGGCTACCAATTTACCGATAAAAATGTCATTTACACCAATGCCATCAAGAATCAATATCGTAGCGGGACTTGCTGGTGCTACGCCACTTGTTCATTCCTCGAAGACGAGATACGCAAGGCCGGTGGCGGTGAAGTAGACCTCGCCGAAATGTGGATTGTTCGTAACATCTATTTCGAAAAAGCAGTGAAATATGTACGTTTACACGGTCATCTCAATCTTGCCGTTGGCGGGGCTTCACACGACGTGACCAATGCTATACGCGACTACGGTATCGTACCCGAAAAAGTATATCCCGGACTTAACTACGGAACAGAACTTCCCGAATTTAACGAAATCGATGCCGTTATAAAAAACTACATCGATGCCGTCGTAACCACCGCCGATAACACCAACGGAAAACTTACCACAGCTTGGCAAAACGGGCTGAATGCCATTCTCGACGCATATTTCGGAGTACGTCCCGATAAATTCATCTATAACGATAAAGAATACACCCCGCAATCATTTGCAGCATCTCTCCCCATCAAAATGGAAAATTATGTCGACATTACTTCATACACCCATCACGATTTCTATACCACATTCGTACTCGAGGTACCCGACAACTGGTCTTGGGGATATAGCTACAACGTTCCCCTCAATGAGATGATGCAGATTATCGACAACGCGCTCGAAAATGGATATACCATTGCCTGGGGTAGCGATGTAAGCGAAAAAGGATTCAGCCGCACGAAAGCTATAGCTATCGTACCCGAAGTAGACCTCGCCAGTATGGAAGGAACAGAAGCAGCCCGCTGGGGTGACCTCTCTCCTCGCGAACGAGAAAATATGCTTTACAAATTCGACAAACCCGGTAAAGAAAAAGTCATTACACAAGAGATGCGTCAAATCGCATACGATAATTATGAAACCACCGATGACCATGGTATGGTTATTATAGGTACTGCCGAAGATCAAAAAGGAAATCTCTATTACAAAGTAAAAAACTCATGGGGTGTCACCGCATCACCTTACGAAGGTTATTATTACTTCTCTCGTCCCTTTGTAGAGTATAAAACCATGTCGTATATGGTAAACAAAAATGCCATTCCCAAAGCTATTCGCAAAAAACTTGGTTTGTAATTGCCAATATAAAAATTTCCCTCAAACAAGATGATTATGATAAAATAGATACCGATTTCTAAGATGAAATCGGTATCTATTTTATCATATATTGTAATCCGATAGTCGCAAATCTGCAACGCTATCGCATATTAATATATTTTCCTTCTCTTGTATGCGGCACGATAAAACTTTGAAAAGTATATTGTATTTTTCCAAATATACGGTTCACACGTCACACATTTTTATGTCCTTGCTGACCCTATAAAATTTTAATAAATTTCTAAATAAAACTTTTTGAATATTAATAATGTTTAGTATCTTTGCGGAGATAATATTAAAAGAATTTAGATAAAAATAGTTTAGTATATTGACATAATTTATATCTTTGCAAATTGATAAGATGTGTATTCAGACAAACTATAATTATAAACCAATTATTCACCTAAAACGAAAAAGAAAAATGAAGAAAATTCTATTTTCGGCAGTTGCGGCGGCCATGATGCTCACCGCCTGTCAAGAAGAGACCTTCGACGCTGTTTCTTCGGCCGATGAAGTGGTGGTCAGCCTCAACGCATCCACTCCCGA
>JAZURX010000026.1:0-32731 GCA_045606385.1 Bacteroidales bacterium
CTCACTACCGCACGATCGTATGTCGATGCGTCGATGAGTGTCGACTCCACTTTGAAGCGTACCGACACATCTCGCAATATCGTATCGCCACCCTTTACAAAATGGCTCTTCATCGTTGCATCGTCAAAGCGTATTGTCCACTTTCCATACGTAATATCTACCGGCTCGGCATAGGCATACATCATTGATAATATACCCATGAGCGAAAATACAATTCGATATATTCGTGTTTTCATATTTTACTTTTTTTCATCAGACGATATAATTTTGCTTGATTATAGGGGGAGTCGTATTCGAGATGACCGTCGGTTATAACTACGGGTTTCGAAAACCACAATTCTTCACTTTTTCCCACATCGATATTCGCTACATCAATATTCATCAAGGAGAGGTCGATAGTTCCTGAATTATCGGCCTTTTCATAGTTGAAATGGGCTATATAATATGAATCTTCTGTCTCTAAATAGAAGAGATCGACAGAATTGTTTCGACCCGATAATTTGTGACCGTATGCCGGACGGAACGAACGTCCGAGATTTATTACGTCATTTACTTTCTCATAACCGGCATATTTCCGAGCTTTCTCCTGAGATATTGCAGTACCTATATAGGAACCTTCGATCGAAAGATTGTCACCCAACATACAATAACCTGTTACAGCCGCAGTTGTCATACGCGACATATTCTCGGCATCACTGCGATCGCCCATGCACAGATGATCGGGATCGTTATAGCAATAAACACGATCGAGCCACCAACCAAACGAGAAACTGTTCATCATATAGCTTGTGTGCCACATCTCGCCCCAAGCGTCGCAACTTATACGACGGGCATGGGCATATTGCGCCGGAAACAATGGCGATATAGACTGAACGAGAAAAATATCATCACCGCAACGTTCACGCAGGTGTTTCATGCCATAATTGTAGGCTTGCACACCGGTGGTAATCTCTTTGTTGTAATAGCTGTCGGCCTCAACAATACCATTGGTTTGAAAATCTAATTTAATATATCCGAAACCCGCCAATTTGAAACGGTCAATAAAATAATTTATGCGAGAGAGTGTCGCAGGAGAAGTAGGATCCATACAAGCTGCGCCACAGAGACTTCTCACTTGCCCCCCGCGATACATCAAGCGAGTCTGTCTATATACATACCCATTATTACCTTCGACTATCGAATTATCATCATGCCACTGAAAATCACAAAATGGTGTCCAATATATACCCGGGACTTGGCCTCTTGCCTTACAACTATCACAAAATATTTTGAGTCTATCCCAATTGATACCTTCCCACCACGAATCGATACCAATAACAACATATCCGTCTTTGCCAAAATTTGCACGATCTTGGAAATCGGATTTCATAACGCGCGAAACCGACATAAGACCTTCATAATTGACATTTGTACCCATCCCCCCCCAACTGTTCCAGCCATAAGGTGTACCTTTGGTCCATGTACGCTTGGGGGCTATGTAGTTGTTGACCTCGCCATAGGTCTCCATACCGGTACGCCAATCGTCGAAATAACCCACCATCATGCGTGCCGATTTTACGGTTGCACCCGACAATGAGCCGTGTGGTTGCAAATACCCGTCGACTTCGTCACGAGTAGCGGCATGTGTAACTCCGCTGAAACATTCGAGACGGGTAACAAACGACTGTGCCAACGGACTGCCGGTGAGACGAACGGCTGACTTCCAATTGTCGTGCTCGACCGAACCTATTACCAAACCTTGCTGCGTCTCTCCGTTGAATATAGATGTGACCTCGAAGGAGATGGAGTCGCGTGCAAAACGCCCGGCTGCCATAGAAGTGGGCGTTGCCGAACGGCTCAAAGGATAAGATCCGTAGGTTACAAAGCCATCGTTATCGAAGGGAACTGTCAGAAATCGATTATGTGAATCTTGTGGCAAAAAAAGGTTATTTGCTTCACTGAATACCGGCGCTATGTAATTGCTCTTTACGCTCCCGCCGGTGGCTACCAGCACCACATCGGTAAGAAAATAGTCTCGCTCGGGATAGAGATAAAAATTTTGTCGCACCGCAGGGCGATCGGCATTACGACTGTCGCTATACTCGATAACATATTTGCGAGCTTCTCCCACAGCATCGGTAACAGTAGTATGACTCACTACCGCACGATCGTATGTCGATGCGTCGATGAGTGTCGACTCCACTTTGAAGCGTACCGACACATCTCGCAATATCGTATCGCCACCCTTTACAAAATGGCTCTTCATCGTTGCGTCGTCAAAGCGTATTGTCCACTTTCCATACGTAATATCTACCGGCTCGGCATTTACAATCCCGACAAACAAGATTGTTATAACAAGCGACAACACATATTTCATAGGCTCTTCTCTAATCACACTTTCATTATTTGAACAGACATAAAAATACACTTTTCACAATGTAAAAGTACCCATTCATTTATAATAAATATTGTCTACTTTTTTCAAAAAGTATAAAAATGGTGTCAGAGCATTCGCAAAAGGGAGATCTAAACAAAGCAATAAGCCTCAGTTTCTATATGTTTTTATCTTTTGCGACAATCATTATACACAAAAGAGGAGAAAAACTTTTCATCAAGTCTTTCCCCTCTCTGTTTCTCTATATTTCATATAGAATACATCAAAGCGAATTGAGCAGGTCGATTTTTCCGTCATCGATAAGTTTCAAAATCAACTCACCAAAGAGAGAATTTTGCCAAGCAAACCACGATCGTGTATAATCCGAAGGATTGTCCTTGTGGAAGGATTCGTGCATAAATCCGGTATCGGCATCGGTATTGATAAGTTGACGAATACACGCTTTTATCTCCTTATCGTTATCAGCCGTAAATGCCTTCATCATAATGCTCATGGGCCATATCATGTTGTAACCGATATGAGGCCCGCCGATTCCTTCTCCGGCTTTACCTTTGAAAAAGTAAGGGTTATCCTCACTCCACACAAAACGACGAGTATTGCGATAAATAGGGTCGTCTATCGCCACATCACCAAGGTATCCCATAGCCAATAGACTGGGAACATTGGCATCGTCCATCAATAATTGATTACCAAACCCATCTACTTCAAAAGCATAAATCTTGCCATATTTGGGGTGCTTATATACCGCATACTTTTTAAGAGCGTTGTGTACTTCATCGGCCAACTCATCACACTCTTTTGCGAGTTGCTTCTCGTCATTGACGATAGAAAGGATTTCTGAAGCCTTACGCAACGATGTAACAGCAAAAAAATTAGATGGAATCAAGAACAAAAAGGTTGTTGCGTCATCAGATGGGCGGAAAGCCGAAGCGATAAGACCGACAGGCTTTACCGGATGGCCAAAACCGCCGTTGAGCATAGTATCGGAAGCCCGCTCTGTTTTACGCTGAAATGAGTACGGTCCTTTGTTTTCTTTGCGCTGCTGTTCACGGAATGTTTGCAAAATCAATTTCATGGCACGTAACCAAGTCTCATCAAAAACCGATGTATCACCGGTTACTTTCCAATACTCATAAGCAAGACGTATAGGATAACAAAGAGAATCTATCTCCCACTTGCGTTCGTGAAGTTCGGGTTTCATTGCCGTATTGTCGCTCATCCAATAACTCCCTTTAGGTCCATCATTGAATGCATTTGCATAAGGATCGAAACAGATTGATTTCATCTGCCGACGGATGACTCCGGTCAACATTTTACGCAACTGCTCATCGCTGTTTGCAAAACGAAGATATGGCCAGACCTGCGCTCCCGAATCGCGCAACCACATGGCATGTATATCTCCTGTGTAAACAAAAGTGTCATCTTCACCATCTTGCTCGCGGTAATGCACTGTCGTATCGAGAGTATTTGGCAGACAGTTTGAAAACAACCATGCCAATTTGGGATTGGCAAGCAAGCGCGTTACCCGCTCTATCTCGGCATCGACCGCAGATGAGACGAAAAGTCGGTCATTTTCTGCCGGTCTTCGACACACATACGCAGTATTATCTTGAGGTGCGACAAATGCATACAGATATTGAGATTCACCGATAAGGGCAAACAACATCATGAAGATTATCAAATATTTTTTCATTGCACAAGAGATTTTGAAGGTTTATCGGTCATTACAAAACGAATATTCTCAGCTTGCACTATATCGAAATAATTAAAGAATGGTGTATTATGAACTTTTCCATCGATGTAGATTTTCTCCACATAGAGATTACTTTCTGATAGATTTTCTGCCGTAATTTTCAATGTTTTTTCTTCACCATTGACACATAATTGTATTTCGAATGATGGGTATTGCGGTGCACCTATGGCAAAGATATTGCTACCCGGAGTTACAGGATAGAAGCCCATAACCGAGAAAATATACCAAGCCGACATCTGACCGCAATCGTCATTTCCATTCACTCCATCGGGGGCATTACGGTAATTGACACGCGTATGTTTCCGCGCCAATTCTTGCGTTTTCCAAGACTGTCCGCAATAGTCGTAGAGGTATATATAGTGATGGCCCGGCTCATTGTCATGGCGATAGTGATTTTCCTCGAAATTACGATCGAGTTTGGCCGCAAAGGACTCTTTTCCTCCCATCAGTTCTATCATACCGGGAATATCCTGCAACACACAGAAAAGATAAGTCCATTTCGAGCCCTCGGTAAGTCCATGACGATTATTGTCATCAAGATCTATCCATTCGCCATTATACTTGCGAGGTAACATAAATCCTTTCTCAGCATTATAGATATTCTTATAATTACGAGACCAACGCATAAGCGATTCATAATCGGAGGTTTTTCCCAAATCGCGTGCCAGCTGCGCGACACACCAATCGTCGTATGCATGCTCTAAGGTGCGCGACACCGACTCGGCAGTCTTATCGTCGGGAATATATCCGATAGAATGGTAATAACTCGCTCCCGCGCGCGCCTCATATGAGGTCCAACGATCGCGGTCGCCGTAACGGCGACGTGTATCGTCGTCGGGAGGCACCATTGCATTTTTACGCATAGCCTCATACGCCAGATTTACATCATAGTTACGAATACCCTTCATGTAGGCATCTGCGATAAGAGCATCGGCATGTGTTCCTATCATAATGTTGGTATATGACGGATTTGGCCACATAGGCAGCCACCCACCCTCACGATACATTTGTAGCAACGATGTAATCCAATCTCCGGTAAGCGAAGGCTCCAAAAAGGTCATAAGCGGGTGAAATGCCCTGAATGTATCCCACAAAGAATAATCGTTGAAAGAAATGCCATCATGGATTTTATCATCGAACGCGCTGTAATATCGGCCATATTCCGAAAATTCGCGCGGAAAAAGATAGGTATGATACATCGCCGTATAGAAAATTCGTTTATCATCATCGGTGATACCAGACACTTTGATTTTTGAAAGTTTTTTGTTCCATGCGTCACGAGTATCATTCGAGAGTTTCTTCAGATTCCAGCCCGGAATTTCATTAGCCATATTGGCACGCGCCTGTTCTATATCGATAAAGGAAGTACCCACCTGAGCCATCAGAGGCTCTTTTCCTGCGGCAAACTCCACATAGGCACCCATGCGAGTACCCGACTGCTCGGCATTGTCGGTAAAGACCTGATTACCATTCCATGTTCCATATCGAGTAATCGGTTTGTTGAATTTAATGACAAAATATCCTTTGAAATTGGGCAAATCAGGGCCTATTTGAGACGATTGCCGATCGGGATTATAACCGATAATTTCATTATTTTCGACATCAATTTTTACCCAACCTTTGATTTTTTGCAATCTCGGACCATAATCATTACACCAATCGCCCAAAGCGGGATTGAGATTGATACCCTGCACTATGACACGCTGCGTCTCGCTACGAGGAAATGTGAAACGCAGAAGTCCGGCTCGACTTGCCGCCGACATTTCCACTTTGATATGCTGCTTATTACGCACCGGCAAAAGTACTTGATAATAGTATGGAGAAACGATTTCCTGCTCATGCGAAAAGGCGATTCTGCGTTCCTCGGGTAATACTTTTATCGCTTCGCCGACTTGCGGCATAAGCGATACATATCCATAATCGCCCATCCACACGGTAGGCTGATGCGAGGCCATAAATCCCATGATAGAGGTATCGTCGTAAACATACGCCATTGTACCCATCTTATTTTCACGAGTTTGTGGCAAGAAATTGGTCATAGCAAAAGGTCTGTTGACAAAAGGTGCAGTACCTCCCTCGCCTTTCAATGCTGTACCGATATAGGGATTGACATAATCGGATAAATTTTCGGCCACCATTGACGACAACGTCCAAAATAAGCAGAACAACAATAAAAATCTTCTCATATTCATTGGATTATCTATTATTTTTTATAATTCCATACGCATTTGTCTGTATAAGTTTTTCCATTGACTACAACTGAAACTTCTACAATATTCTCACCCGGATGCAACGTAATGTTTTTCCAAAGATAGACATTATGTTCGGGTTCGACAAATAACATTTTCATACCATTGACTTTGAGTGACACATTTTCGCAATTTGAATACACTTTCACATCTGTCACTTCCTCATCTCTATCGACATGACGCTTACTTGTAATATGCAAAACCGGTTGTTTTGACCAATTTGCCTTATAGAAGTAGAAAGCATCTTTGGGTATTTTGCGGTCGTAGGTAACAAGTCCTTTATCGTTCATGCCGGGCGTATCGCCTTCGTTGCGAGTAGCACTGGCGAAATCGAACATATTCCACACAAATGTACCCCACACAAAATCCCTTTTGGTTATTTCGCGATAGTTTCCTTCGTGTACCGTAGCCTGCCACTCCTCGGGATGGAAATCGCCATCAGTCTTGGGGGCTTGTGTCACGCCTTGCTTATGATGCAAGATACTTGCTCCGGCACCATATTCGCTGATACACACACCCTTTCCATCATTTTTCCAATCGATAGAGGGTGCCATGGTTTCGGGGCCGGCCCAATACCAACCCGGATAGGTATTATATGCTATATAGTCGGGTATTTTATTTTCGGGTCTGTCGTTGTTTGCGGCTGCAATGGTAATACGAGTAGGGTCCTCACGATGAGCCAATTCGTTGAGTTCGGCAACAAGGCCTTCGGGCCGACCTTTACCCAACTCATTGTACAACCCCCAACAAAAAATAGACGAATGGTTGTAATTTTGTCGAATCATCTCCACAAGTTGTTGCTTGAGATTATCGGCAAATGCCTTGGAGTCGTCTGTTGCGCGTTCTATAAAGGGTATCTCGGCCCACACAAGCATTCCTGCTTTATCGCATAAGGTATACATATAATCGGACTGGGGATAATGCGCCAATCTTACACCGTTTGCGCCTATTTCTTGTATCAGTTTCATATCTTCCTCATGGTCGGCATCAGAGAGTGCCCACCCCTTACCGGGACGATCTTGATGGCGATTGACCCCTCGTATCTGATACGATTTACCATTGAGGAAAAAGCCTTTTTGAGGATCGATGGAAAAATACCTTAATCCTATATACTGACTCAGTGTATCGACAACTTTATTTCCATTCAAAAGTTCACAAAATATACGGTACTGATGTGGTGCATTCAATCCGTCCCATAACAATGGATTATCCAATCTGATGTCGGAACGATACTCAAGCATGCCATCTTGCCTGGTATAATTATCAGTCGTCAGAGTTATGATTTTATCTCCACACGGAGCATAAACCGATGCTCGCAATTTGAGATTATCATTATCAACGGCATCGACTTTTACCAACAAATCAATTTCGGCCCGACTATTATCGACCGATGTTTGAGATATATACATTCCGGAAGAAGCATAATCGAGCGGTGTTATACAGTTCGAGGGCAAAATAAGCAACGACACCGGACGATATATACCGCCAAATTTTGTAAAATCTCCGGCCAACGGGGCAATGTCGGGATTGTGTGCATTATCGGCACGAACCACAATTTCATTACCGCCTTTTTTTACATAAGGTGTTATTTCGTAACAAAATGCACCAAACGCTCCTTTATGTTCGCCCAAAAATTCCCCATTGATATATACTTTAGCCTCTTGACTTATCGCCTCAAATCGTAAAAAGAGACGTTTACCTTTAACCGACTTGGGACGTTGAAAAGAACAGCGATACATTGCCACTCCACGGTAATAATCGGGAGATGTGGCATCATATGCATTCCAACAATGCGGTACTGCAATATTCTCCCAATTGAGGGCATTCAGATTGTTAATATCCGTATCCCCTTTGGCAAATTGCCAACCATCAGAAAGATTTACACTCTCTCGCAATTGTGCACCTGCCACAATACAAGAACAAAATATAAAACATAATAAAATAATAGGACTTTTGAACATATTCTATATGATTTTATTAATCGCAAAATTAATAAATATCTCTATAACATTATATTTGTCAATGTGTCATTTTTTAGTAGTTTCGTCCCCAATCTATACAGATTAAAGACACAATAGGCATACAATGCGACAAATGTTTTATTTTTTGAAAAAGAAGAAAATAGTATATATATTATATTTGCTCCATAAAGAATATACAAATATGAGAAAAATAATTCTGCTAATAATCTGCTCCATCTTATGCCGGATAGACGCATCGGCACAAGACAATTCGTATAACTATTATTTCAGAAATATCTCAAAAAATGAAGGTCTTTCACAAACTGATATAAAAGCAATTTTACAGGATAAATCGGGATTTATGTGGTTTGGAACCCGCAACAAGCTCAATCGGTACGATGGTAACAATATTCATGTATTTGATTGCTATGACAAGAATAAAGAGATTCGCAACAACAATATTTCGAGTCTATTTGAATGTAATAGCGGTCATATATGGGTAGGGACAGATAACGGAATTTTCATATTTGAGCCAATACATGAAACGTTCACGTTTATCGGCGATACTACCGCAGAGGGCGTCTCCATGATCGACTGGGTATCGGATATTAAAGCCGATAAAGAAGGTAATGTATGGATAACATTGCCCAATCAAGGATTGTTTAGATACAACAAGGAGAAGCCATTAAAACAATACACATTCAACAATTCGGGCATTCACAATTACTCTTCACCCCATTGCATAGTAATCGATCAAAGCGATCGCTTATGGATCGGCACCAACGGCGGAGGTATATACCTCTACGACAAGAAGAGCGACAAATTCACTCAATTCTTGGGGAACAGCAATGGCGAATCACTACTCAATAAAGGTATATACAGAATGTGCGACTATGGCAATGAGTTGATAATAGGCATACACGAGGGCAAATTATATAAATATGACAAACTTCGCAACATACTCAGTGTGGTAAACGCATCAGAAGTTCACTATAAAATAATTCGCGACATCGCTTGCTTTGGTGATGAGATATGGGTAGGCACAAATGCCGGAGTATATATCATAAACGAAAAATCCAATGTCGTAGATCATCTCTATAACGACCCTATGTGTACATACTCTCTATCGGATAATCAGATAGGACGAATATACCGAGACAAAGAGGGTGGTATATGGATAGGCACAAATATGGGAGGTATCAACTATCTTCCACAATACAACATGAAATTTCACAGGCACACCCCTCGGAGTTCAAAATTCTCAATAAGCAGCAAACGCATACGAGAAATAATCGAAGACAGCAACAGAAATATATGGGTTGGAACTGATAATGATGGCATAAACATATTGAATCCCCAAAACGGGAAATTTACGCAACTTCGACAAAATTCAGAACAGGGGTTAAGCAATGATAGGACTTTGGCTTTACTAAATAAAGGTAATGAAATATGGGTCGGGTATTTTAAAGAAGGTATAGACATTATCGACAACCAATTGAAACGACAAAAACATTATACTCCTAAACAACTAAATATTAACGACGGCAGTATCTATGCATTATACGAAGACTGTAAAGGGAATCTGTGGATTGGCAGTGGCTGGGGGGTGTATATCGGAAACCCCGAAAAAATGCAGGAGTTCAAATACCAACCGCAATTCGGATACAATTACATATATGACATAAAAGAGGACATCGATAGAAATATATGGATTGCTACCATGGGTAAAGGAGTATTCTTGTATAACCCCAAAGACAATACAACAAAGCACTTCACTCATAACATAAAAGATAGTACGACACTAAGTTCGAACTCAGTAAGCAACATAACCATAACCTCGAATGGAGAGGTATGGCTTTCGACCGACCGCGGAGGAATATGTCGCTACAATCAAGACGGCACATTCACCACAATATCGGTAAAACATGGTCTCCCCGATGATACCGCTTACAAAATATTAGAAGACAAAAACAACTATTTATGGTTTGGTACAAACAACGGACTTGTAAAATTCAATCCCAAAACATATAAATGCAAGGTGTACACTACCAATGACGGATTGTCAAGCAATCAATTCAGTTACAAATCCGCCCATGTCTCAAAATCGGGCATATTCTATTTCGGGACTTCAGAAGGACTCATCTCGTTCGATCCATATATCTCCCAAAATAACGGATATGCGCCACAGATATATATTACAAAAT
This sequence comes from Bacteroidales bacterium, assembly GCA_045606385.1. GTDB lineage: Bacteria > Bacteroidota > Bacteroidia > Bacteroidales > UBA11471 > Caccoplasma. The sequence continues at coordinate 10,542 of JAZURX010000026.1, forward strand.
TGTTGATTAACAATGAGGAAATAACTCAGGACAGCCCCAATAGTCCGATAAGTAAAAGTATAAGTCACACCTCCGAAATAACATTAAAATATAGTAAATCGAGTATTGGGTTTGAATTTTCCGCACTCAGCTACACACACCCGAAAGCCAACTTATATGCGTATAAGATGGAAGGATTCGATGAAAAATGGAATTATACCCGCAATGTGCATGCGGTGTCATATACCAATCTTTCTCCGGGTAAATACACTTTTAAAGTACGAGCATCAAATAATAACGGAGTATGGAACAACGATGCCCGGAGCATAGAAATAACAATACTGTCGCCATGGTGGAGACATCCGTTGGCATGGATAACATATATATTCATAATACTTTTATCAATCTACTATATGTTTGTACGTTACAAACGCAAAAGCGAGGTCCGCGCCAAGGGGAATCTTATCCTTATAGAGCATGAAAAGGAAAAAGAAATATATAGAGCGAAAGTTGATTTTTTTACTCACATCGCCCATGAAATACGTACCCCGGTAACCTTGATTAATGGGCCCTTAGAGGCGATGGAGCGCATGGAAATCAAAGATCAACAAATACTGAAAAATATAAAGATTATGCGGAAAAGCACAGCAGAATTATTGACGCTTATCAATCAACTTCTCGACTTCCGCAAAGTAGAGAGCAATAAGATGCAAATAAACTTATTGCCGATAAATATCAAGGAATTATTATCTGATATTTCTGCACAATTTTTGGCAACAATGCCCAACACAAAGAAGTTGGAATTAATTGAACCCGAAAATAACATATATGTATCAGGCGATAAAAACTCCCTCATAAAAATATTCAATAATCTATTTTCCAATGCCGTTAAATATTCCGATAAATATATCGAGATAAAAATATCCATATCAGAAAACAAGTGTAACATTATATTTGCAAACGATGGCGACTTGATTCCTAACGAACAATGCGAACGAATATTCGATCCATTCTATCAAATGAAGAGAAATGAAAATCAGCCATCGAGTTCGGGAATCGGATTATCATTGGCACGTTCTTTGAGTGAAATGCACAAAGGGAATCTTGTTTATCAAGAGCGGAATGGCATGAATTGCTTTATACTCTCGTTACCAATCAACTCGATACCCGTTGAGACTACATCACGAGAAGAAAGAAAAACAAACGAAGAAACAACCAACAATGAAAATAAGCAATACAATGACACCATACTTGTAGTGGAAGACAACATCGAACTGCGCGATTTTATGATAGATACATTGCAACAACACTTTATTATAGAACAAGCGCCAGATGGTGTAGTAGCGCTGGAAATACTCAAAGACAAAAACATAGATTTAATTATCTCGGATATAATGATGCCTCGCATGGACGGATTTGAATTGTGCAAACAAATAAAATCCGACATCGAATATAGCCATATCCCGATTATATTACTGACAGCGAAAAACGATCTCGACAGTAAAGTGAAAGGTGTAAAATCCGGCGCAGAAGCATACATAGAGAAACCATTCTCTTTTGAATATCTTATCGTTCAAATAAATTCTATCATAGAAAATCGTAAACGAGAAAAAGAGGCTTTCATGCGCAAACCGACATTGTTTACTCAGCCATCGGGTATAAGTAAAGCCGACGAGGAACTCTTGAATCGAATAATAAACGTAATAGAAGAGAATATTACTAATCCGAATTTCGGAGTAGAGTCTCTATCGGAAACAGTATGTCTCAGCCGGTCGAGCCTGCATCGTAAAATAAAGGCTTTAGCCGGTACATCACCCACCGACTTCATACGACTTGTGAGACTGAAGAAATCGGTACAATTCATAAGTGAAGGCAGTTACCGAATAAGTGAAGTGTGCTACTTGGTAGGTATCAACTCACCCTCATACTTTATCAAATTGTTCCAAAAGCAATTTGGTATAACACCAAAAGAATTTGAAAAACAAGTAAGACAATCAAATAAAAATGAAGAAGTATAAAACCCGTATGAAAAAAAATTTCATAATTGCAATTGCCGGATTTATGACAATAGCGATTCATTGTCTGGCCGATGACAATAAAGCCATCATTCCCGGAGCTATATGGCAAGACACAAACGGCCAACATATAAATGCTCATGGAGGAGGTATATTATACCATGAGGGAACTTACTATTGGTATGGTGAGTATAAAGGAGAATATACCTATCGCTCACCCGGCGTGGGCTGGGAGTGCTACCGTACCGAAGCAGGAGGCGTATCGTGCTACTCATCAAAAGATTTATATAAATGGAAATTTGAAGGAGTTGTATTGAAACCCGACACATGCGACACATACTCGGATATACACCCCACTATGGTTATTGAACGCCCCAAAGTGGTATATAACGAAAAGACAAAAAAATTTGTAATGTGGATGCATATCGACAATGCAGACTATTCAAAAGCGACTGCAGGTGTTGCTGTGAGTGATAGTCCCACAAGCGATTTTATCTATATAGGCAGTCTTCGCCCCAATGGACAAGAGTCTCGCGACATGACATTATATAAAGATGTAGACGGAAAAGCATATCATATATACTCTTCCGAAGGAAATTCCACACTCTATGTATGCTTGCTATCCGATGATTACTTGACACATACGAACATCTACACTCGCAACTTTATAGGCCAAAGTCGCGAAGCGCCGGCCATATTCAAACGCGGGAACAAATACTATTGTGTGACATCGGGTTGCTCGGGGTGGAGTCCCAATGAGGCTGAATATGCAATTGCCGACAATATCATGGGACCATGGACTAAAATAGAGAATCCATGTCGCGGGAAAGATGCCGATAAGACCTTTTACGGACAGAGTACCTTTGCTCTCCCAGTGGCAGGACAACCGGATTGTTACATCATGATGTTTGATAAGTGGAATAAAACCGATTTGATAGACTCACGATATATATGGTTACCCATACAGTTTGAAGGAGAAAAGATAATCGTTCCTTGGCAAGAACAATGGTCCTTGCCCACACGCTAACGATATTCATAAACTTTCGATACTATTCCGTCAATTTACAACTCATATAAAACATTTATATACAATAGGCATGAAAAGAAAGATAGTATGTAGCATGCTGCTCATAGGAATAACTTATTCTTTGTTCGCACAGATACCCGGCAGTGCAAGTAACGTAAAATATGTAAGAGAAACACAACCCGTTCCTACCCAAGCAGCCATAGGAAATAATCCTTCGGGAGTATTTTATCACGCTTTATATACCGGCTCGGCATGGGGCGATTACAACAACGATGGTTTTCTCGATATTTTTTATAGCGATCGCAATGTCATGATAAATGAAAACACGGTATATTCCAACCTATACAAAAACAGCGGCAAGAGAACTTTTACACGTTCTAAGAACATAATAAAGGGTACCGCTTTTTCGTGTCCGGTATGGTTTGACATGAACAATGACGGACTACTCGACCTTTTACTTCCGGGACTTACCGATTGGCATTATTATTGGTTACATGAGAAAACAGATTATAGCGGCATAGGTACACACATCTATATCAATGAGGGAATTGATGCAACAGGTAATGCCTCATTTAAAGAATATACCGCCGAAGAGATGGGTCTGAACAACCTCTACAATGGGAAAATAGGAGGAAAAGGGCACAACTGGGTATCAGCAGGCGATTATAACAACGACGGATACACCGATATTATCATGACAGGATTTGAAGACGGTGCCCGTTTCGACACCGATAGTCCCGAAGAGGCCGTAAGAGCCGTATATCTTTACAAAAACATTGAAGGGAAAAAATTTGAACGACAATCGACAGCTTGCAACGGGGGCGATTTCAAAGGTCTTACCGATGGCAGTGTACGTTTCTGCGACCTCGATGGCGATGGAACACTCGATATACTTGCGAGCGGATACGGAGCTTTGCGTACTTCGGAATTATATGTATACTGGAACAATGGCAATGGTACATTTACCGAAAGTGAACAAAAATTCAAAGGCTTGTGCGACGCATCTTGTGACGCATGTGACATCGACAACGACGGATTTCTCGATTTGGTTGTAACAGGTATTTATAAAAACACCAATACCAAGAACTTTTTCATATACAAAAACTTAGGTAATCGCTCTTTCGAAGAGTTGGAATGTGCCGAACTCGAAGGAATCGACGGCGGACAACTCTCATTTGGTGACGTAAATCACGATGGTCTTATAGATATGCTTGTAGGCGGACACGGAATTATCAATGAACATACGACATGTATCTATGTAAACCAAGGTAATTTCACATTTGCCGTAAATGGAGCGCATTACGACGATCCATTTGGTAAAAAGGGACATTTCGGACGAGTCACTCATGGTAGTCAACACCTTATAGACTATAACAATGACGGCTATTTAGATGTATGGTCGACCGGCTGGGTAAGTGGTGGTTGCAGCAACGGTTGCGCAGTGGAATTGTGGAACAATACCTCATCGACCAAAGGCGTGACGGCCAATATGGCTCCGAGTGCTCCCAAGAATTTATCGGCCTCATACAATGCAGGAAACTCCACCGTTACATTCACCTGGGACAATGCCGAAGACGAAATCACACCTGTAACAGCCCTCAGATATAATTTGTACCTCAAGAAAAAAGAATCCGATAAGTGCTTTATGACCGTACCCGCCGACCTTACCAGCGGATTTATACGAGTAGGGCGCATTTCGGGCGATATTATCCGCACCACTTATACCATGTCTGTTCCCGATGACGGTATATACGAATGGGGTATACAAGCCATAGATAATGGGAACATCGGTGGCGCATTTGCTCATAGCACATTCTCTACAGATGGCAGTGGTATAGAGAGTATTTCTCAAGAACAATCGATAAAAATCTGGAACAACGGAAATACTTTATACTACTCAATGACAGAAAGAAATGGTATGCTCGAAATATATACCCTCAATGGCACTTTATTAAAACAAATCGTGATAGAGGCATCAGGGAATATACAACTGCCCGATAAAGAGTTATATATCATCAATATAAAAAATGCAAGTACATCGAAACGTTGCAAAATAAGCACCCTATAACAACTACATACAGATGAAATACAGATTAATTTCTATTATTCTGATTTTCTTTTGCGCATACTACATTGATGCTCAAGAGCGCATCAATATTGGAGAATCACCATGGAAATTTACCAAGGTGGTTCGAGCGAAATCAAATCTATCAAATGGTAAATCTTTCATCAACAACGGACATAGTATCTCTGAACTCAATGATGGAAAAACCGAAACCCTTTGGGAAAATAAGAATGGAGAAGATAACCGATTGCTTGTCGATCTGCTCGAAACTCGCTCTATACAAGATGTAACCATCGTATTTAATGGCGACGCGACACGCGAAATTACATGTAGCATAGATGCAAGCAATGACGGAAATTCTTGGACATCGTTGCACGACAAAAGTAGAATCGATTGCGAATTGAATCTTACCAATGACATTACTACGGTAAATAACACAGTAGGATATACGACAGTCGTTACTTCGACACAAGCGGTACTTTCGACAATGGGTGATTATAGGTATCTACGTATCAGTGTAATAACGGCAAAGAATAAAGCAGGCGAAGAAATCGCCTGCAGAATAGGCGAAATAGAGATACACCCTGTAGGTAAAAACGAGGCATCGGAAACTCCGTTTTACAGTACGAATTTCGATGACACCTCATGGGAAGAGGTCGGTATCCCCCATTGTTATAATGAACACGACACCTATCTCAATGCCACTACCGGCGAAAGATGCTGGCGTGGCGAAACATGGTATCGTAAAAAATTAAATTTCGATGTCAAGGATAGAGACAAAGAAATGTTTCTCGAATTTTATGGCGTCAACATAGGAATGACTCTCTACATCAACGGCCACGCCATAATAGGCAATACACAAGTAGAGCAACCCGAAGCCGTAACACATGTAGGCAGTTCCATTCCTTTTGCCGTGAATATAACCCGATATATCAATTGGGAGGGAGAAAATCAAATAGCCATAAGGGTTTCAAACGCCAAAGAGACATTCTTTACTTGGCCAAATTTTGCCGAAAATGAAGGTTTCGGACAGGCTATGGGAGGTATTGTATCGCCTATATTTCTACACAAAAAAGCCAAAGTACACATACCTTTCAATCGATACTCTCCCCATAACAAATGGGGTACATATATAGGTACAATCGAGGCATCGAAAGAAAAGGCAGTAATACGAGTACAGACACAAGTAGAAAATAGCAGCACATCTTCACAAGAGGTAGAATTACGTACAAAATTTATAGATGCCAAAGGCAAGATTGTACACAATTTCAGAGAAAACAGTGTTATAGCAGCAGGAAAAACAAATCTGTTTGACCATACAAGCATTATAAAGAATCCACACTTGTGGTATCCTATTGGTTGCTCCGGAACGCCGTATTTGTATACCGTACGAAATGAGGTATATGTCGATAAAAAATTGGTCGATGTGCGTGAAGAGAAACTTGGTATTCGCACTATTACATGGGACGACAAACATTGTTATATCAATGGTGAAAAATGTATTTTACGAGGATTTGGATACCGCAACAATTATCCGGGACTCGGAGCAGCCGTACCCGAATCATTTCGCTGGAAAGATATAGCCCTTATAGCCCGATGCGGTGGTAATACGTTGCGCGTAGGCCATCAACCTCCATTTGTGGAGGCCTTTGAAGCTGCCGACATGTACGGAGTGTTGCTGATTGTAAACAGTGGCGACAACGAATGGTCGTTGAAAAACGAACCGGCTCTCACCTATAAACGCGAATACGACCGCGATGCCATAATAGCATTTCGCAATCACCCATCAGTTGTAATATGGGAATCGAACAACGGACTGGCATACGATGGTATAAAATACTTACCGAGTTACACACTCGAAGAGGTCAAAAAATGGGACTATATACAACCGCGTATCGTATTAAATCGCGATGGAAATCCACCCGAATGGGATCCCAAAGAGCCAATAGTAATAGGATTTACCAATCATTACCATAAGGAAACCGGACGTCCTTCGCTCAATACGGAGGTGTACGGTACCAATTGGAGCGGGAATCCGAGTTGGTGCATTGCCCGATTTGACTATGACAATGAAAAGGCATTCTCTCAATACTACGTACAAAACTATCTCGATGACTTACGCAACGATGCTTGCGGTTGGATCGATTGGATGCTCGCCGAGACGTACGGCGAAGGGTACACCATCTACCTCAATGGTAAACGCAACCAGAAAAGTCTCGGTTCGTGCGCGATGGATGCCAATCGATTTCCCAAATTAAAATATCGCATATATGAAAATGCGCTATGGGTTCCCTACAACCAACGTCCGGGCGTAGCATTACAGAGCCACTGGAACTATGAAGGGAAACAAAATATCGATGCTTGGAGCAACTGTCCCTATGTAGAGCTTTTTCTCAATGGCAAATCTTTGGGCATAGTATCACCCGATACCGATACTCGTCGATGTACATGGAAAGATGTAGTATGGGAAGCCGGGAATGTCGAAGCTGTGGGACTCGACAAAAACAAAAAGCCTGTATGCCGAGAGAAAATAGAGACCTCGGGTGAACCATACGCCATAGAAGTCACCATAGAGGAGCTCGGCAAGAAACCTACCGGCGAAAAATTTACACTGAGGGCTAATGCTTCGGACGCTTTCGTTGTTACTGCAAAAATAGTGGATAAAGAGGGACGTTGGTGCCCGAAAGCCGACCATGAACTCACGTTCGAAGTTGAAGGTGAAGGAGTGTATAAAGGTTCGTACAATTTCTATATTTCCGAAGGAAAAGAATTGTCGTATCATGCCCCCGGCGACCATCAATTACAAGCCGAGGGTGGGCTTATGCGCGTAGCAGTACGTACTACATTCACCGCAGGAGAAATAAAAGTAAAGGTTAGCGCCCACGGATTAGTTTCGGGAGAAGCCTCGACAATATCTGTAAAATAATTTTATACAAACATTTTAAAATCATGAGAAGAAATATTCTTTTATGTGTCGCAATAGCAACATTGGTTATTATGAGCTGTTGTAATTCAAGCAAACTCGAATTAGGACCCAATCCGTTTATCACACACATGTACACCGCCGACCCGTCAGCCCATGTATGGAACGATGGTCGTCTCTACGTATATGCATCGCACGACATAGATCCTCCTCGCGGCTGTGACTTGATGGACCGATACCATGTGTTCTCGACCGACGATATGAAAAATTGGATCGACCATGGTGAAATACTCAATTCGAGCCAAGTAACATGGTCGACACAACCAGGATTTATGTGGGCACCCGATTGCGCATACAAAGACGGCACATATTATTATTACTTCCCCCACCCCGAAAATGAGAATTGGGGTTGGTCGTGGCAAATAGGCGTAGCTGTAAGCAAATCTCCTGCCGAGGGCTTTACCTTACTCGAAAAACCAGTTCAGGGAGAAGGTATAAGCGGACACTGCATGATCGATCCTTGTGTATTTGTCGACGATGATGGTAAAGCTTATTTATTCAACGGCGGTTGCGGACGTTGCGTGATGGCAGAGATGAAAGATAATATGATAGAACTAGCAGAACCCGCCACAGAGGTACAAGGTCTCGAAGATTTCCACGAAGGAGCATGGGTACACAAATACAACGGTAGATATTATTTGTCATATCCCGACAATACCCCGGGTGCCAACAATATGCGATATGCCATGAGTGAATCGATAAGAGGACCATGGAAATCGATGGGTATTTTCCTCGAAGCAGGAGAAAAAGGCAGTGGCACAATCCATGGTTCAATTGTAGAATACAAAGGCGAATGGTTCGTTTTCTATCACAACAAAGCATTGTCAGACCGTGATGAATTGCGCTCGATATGTGTAGACAAACTCGAATACAATCCCGATGGCACTATCAAGCCTGTAAAATGTCACTAATAGTTTAAAGTATCACCTTTACGTCAATATATGAGAAGAAACATAACACTAATCATTGCTACAATTCTGTGTTGTACAACAGGTGCGAAAGTAACTCTTCCCTCCTACTTTTCCGACAATATGATTGTACAACAGAAAAGCAGACTCATCATTCCCGGTACAACAGATACGGGCAACGAGGTAATCATAAAAGCAAGTTGGAGTAAAAAATCATACAGCGTACTACCTGATAAAAACGGTAAATTTGAGGTTGTAATACCCACGCCCAAAGCCGGAGGTCCTTATACTATTACTTTTAACGATGGCGATATATCGACTCTCGACAATGTGTTGTCGGGAGAAGTATGGTTCTGCTCAGGCCAATCAAATATGGAAATGGCTGTAAAAGGCTGGGGAAAGGTAAAAGACTATGAAAAAGAACTCATCAACGGGAACTACCCCGAAATACGGTTACTGCAAGTAAAACGTGTCGTATCCAATATCCCGGTCGAAGATATACAGGTCGATGGCGGAGGGTGGCAGGAATGTAACTCTAAAAGCTTAGAGGAATTTTCGGCAGTAGCCTATTTTTACGCCCGATACCTGCATAAAGAGCTCAATATTCCTATCGGTGTCATTAACAGTTCTTGGGGAGGCACACCCGCCGAAGCATGGACAAGCATAGCGACCTTACAACATGTAACAGGTCTCGAAGAACACGCCTCTAATATTGCCCAATGTCACGGTAATAAAAAGTCGCTTCAAGAGTTATATCAAAAAGAGATGGAGCAATGGCTGAAAGCCTATAACGCAGCCGACGCCGGCATGAATGGCGATACCCCTAAATGGGCCGATACCGAACAAAGTGGCGAAAATTGGAAACAAAAGAATATTCCGGGAGGCTGGGAATGGCAGGGGCTTCCCAATTTCGATGGCTCGGTATGGTTCCAAACGGTAGTAGATATACCGTTGCGGTGGGAAGGTCAAGATCTGACACTCGACCTCGGGAAAATCGACGATGAAGATGTGACCTATTTCAATGGAAAAGAGATAGCCCGTGGCGGTGGATATTGGATACATCGCTCATATAAAATACCGGCAGAGATGGTAAAAGCCGGTAAAGGTATCATTACCGTCAGAGTACAAGACAACAGCGGTGGCGGTGGTATCGGGGGTAATGCAGAAGAATTATCAATTGGTATAGGCGATGACAAAATAGGCCTTGCCGGACAATGGAAATACCGAGTAGGCTCTCCTTTATCGGCACAGCCCGCAATACCACACAAACCCAATAGTCAGAATTATACCGGAAATCTTTATAATTCCATGGTTCACCCATTGGGTAAATTTACTATCAAAGGAGCCATTTGGTACCAAGGAGAGTCAAACGTAGAGCGAGCAGTCGCTTATACCCCATTGTTCCAGGCTATGATAAAAGATTGGCGAGAATTGTGGGGATACAATTTCCCATTCTATTTCGTACAATTGGCCAATTTTCTCGACCGCCAAGAGGTGCAACCCACCTCTACATGGGCACACTTGCGCGAGGCGCAAGCCAATGCATTGCATCTCGAAAATACCGGTATGGCCGTAGCCATAGATATAGGAGAAGCATACGACATACACCCCAAAAACAAACAAGATGTAGGAGCACGTCTTGCACGTGCCGCATTGGCTCAGACCTACGGAAAAGGGAAATATGTTGTACCACATTATACCGATTTCAAAGTCGTAGGGCAAACCATAGAGCTCACTTTTGATCAAAAAATAAGCGTCAAGGGAGAAACAGCCGAGGGGCTTGCCATCGCCGGTCCTGATATGAAATTTCATCGAGCCGATGCCAAAATTGAAGGAAAAAAAATCATCGTATCGTCTCCTAAGGTAACCAAACCTATCGCTGTACGATACGCATGGGCCGACAATCCGCCTTGCAACCTATATGGCGATGGAGACCTACCCGTTGCACCATTCCGCACCGATAGAATATACTGATTTTAGGCATATTTATAATATAGAAGATTATCATACAATCTGCCTGCATCAAAAAATTTATATTTATTGAACGCATTGTACTATAAAAAAAGTTACATACGCGATAACTTTGTTTGCAGAAATATAAAATTAACCCAAATATCAATAGTATGAAAAAAATTACTACACTCATGGCGGGCTTAGTAGCCCTTATGTTGCCGGCAGCGTCGATTGCCGACAATCTTGTGATTAAAACCATACCCAACAATGGTGTAACAATTATTCCCAGCGGAGAAGGGGACAACACCGGTTTTGAGAAACTGACCGGTAATATCGGTAACACCAGTGTAGATGTGGTCATAGACCTCGGTGAAGTAGATTTCGGAGAAACAGGCGACAAATACAAAGCAACCGGTATCTATTTTGCCAATGGCTGGTTTGTCGACGGATACGCAATTCTGCATGCCGGTCCCGACTATGAAAGCTCTATGCCTTTCACCCAAATGCAATATAACGAAACCGGCGGTTATCAGACTTATAATATGTATGCCGCACAGATGGGCTACAATCGTCCCGATACGCTTTCTAATGAAATCATGAATCGTTTTCCCGACAAACTTACCTCACCTATCACATACATCAAACCGACCGGAAAACAACACGTATATCTCACATTCTTGGGCGATGGAGCTGGGAACATTTTGAATGTAACATTCTATGAAGAAGAACTCACAGAAGATATGTTCGTATCATATGAAGATGACATGTATAATGGCGGTATCATGCTTCGCAATCCCGACCAAGTACCCGGTTACGAAGATAATATCATCAAATGTATGACCGAAAATTCGGTAGCAGCCGTACCGGTAGGTGAAGGTACAGATTTTCCCGATACCCGTATTGACTCAGGCAATTATTACATCGACCAATACAAATACCACTGGGGTTGGACCAAAGAAGGTTTCATTGCCGACTATGGCGAAGTAGATTTCGGTGAAACAGGCGAATATACCCAACTGGTAGCCCGCATACAACACTGGAGCGCAAACCCCTATGACCACTTGGATTTCTATATCGACGAAGTGAAAGATGAAAACCTCATCGCCCACTTATGGACAGCATTTGAATTGCGCGACACCTACAAAACTCGTGTCATCAATATCGCACCTATCACAGGAAAACATAAAATATTTGTAAAATGGGTAGGTGGTAGTACCGATTTGCGTTCATTCGAATTTGTAAAAGGTCAACCTTGGAATGAAACAGGCTCTTGCGGTATCATATTCGAAGATATCAAACCCAGTGAAGATGCTTTCCACTTTACCTATATCGACTGTCCCGAAGGTTATGGTAATCCTTGGGCTTATGAGGTAAAAAACAAAGGACAATACGAAGCAGCCGGTAACATCGGTTACACCGGAAACGGAACAGTAATTTCATTCTTTGATCCGATAGATGGTAGCGGTATCGACTTCGGAAACGGAGAGTACAAACGTATCATTGTAAATCACTCTTGCGACAAATCGTGGACCGACGAAATCGAGAATAGTAATTTTTCATTCTATCTCGACCTCGATCCTATGTACATATATACTGCTGAAGATTGGAGTGGAAACCTTGCCGGTATTCTCGAAGGACACGAACCTATCGCTGTAGTAAGATTGCAAGGTTCGGGCGACTGGGGCAGACGTTATGCCACTGCCGGCGATATAACCACAACCGTTACCGGAAAACATGAGTTGTTTATGGTATATAACACCCCGACTACCGATGCCGGAGCCAATGTATTCGACATCTGGTTGGAAAAAGATAATAGCACAACAGCCATAAAATCGGTAAATCTTGCCGGTGTGAGTGTATATGCCAACGAAGGTGAAATCGTAGTGGAAGGAGCCGAAAATGCACAAGTAACCATCTACACCATCAACGGACAAATAGCAACACAAGCTGTTGCCGAAAACATTTCGACCTACAATGTAGAAAAAGGTTTCTATATCGTAAATGTGGTACGCGATGGTATGAACTCAACCTTCAAAGTGGTTGTAAAATAACCTGACCACTACTCTCTTAACACATACTTAATCATATTCAACCCTGTTCCAGCTCATATGGAACAGGGTATTTTTATCAAATATTAATTATATTCTAATAAAATCCGATTAGGAACTCAACAATATATTGCAGAGTTGACAATAGAGAGCGAACAAAATTCATTATTGCACGTTTTATAAATAAAAACGATATGGAAAAGGCAGATTTTGTTCATTGTATAGCACCGTTGTTTTATACAGCACCCTATATGGTTTCGGGGAAAACGCATTACAAACAACTGCGTGGATGGAATATCATACTTGCCACTTCGCTTTCCGAAACTATCCGGGAACAATATCAGGTACAGCTCGAAGCCGAAGATTTCATTCGTAGTGAAACTATCGATGATTTATATCTACGGGTATTACTGAAGCACTAAAAGTATTTCTTTTCCATACGTTTTTTCATGACGTACAGTGTGTTGTGTGTGTGCCGTTCTCCACTGAGGGAACGGCATTTGTTATAAAGTCCAAGAGAATTATTCCCGACCCTTGGGTTATATCTATATTTTTATACCTTTGCATCATTATGGAAAAATTTGAGCCACACAGTATCGATTATTCTACCTCGGGAAAGGGTGACCTGCTTGGAAACGTAAAAGCAGGATTCCCAACACCTGCCGAAGATATACGGGAAAAATTAGACCTTATAAAGTTGCTTGTGAAACATAAGGCTTCGACTTTCTTTTTTCGCGTGAGCGGTGTTTCCATGGTAGATGCAGCAATGGACGAGAGCGATATTATCATTGTAGATCGCTCTATCTCCCCCTACAACAATTGTATGGCTGTATGCTATATCGATGGCGAATACACCGTAAAACGAGTGGAAATGGGTAAAAATAAAATACAGCTTATACCTGCCAACGAGCACAACAGCATATACAAACCGATAGAAGTTACTGCCGAAAACAATTTTATGATATGGGGAGTTGTAACATACGTTATTAAGAAAATGTAGATATGTTTGCGCTGGCCGACTGCAACAATTTTTTCGTCTCATGCGAACGGGTGTTTCGTCCCGATTTGCTAGGGAAACCGGTCATAGTGCTATCAAGCAACGACGGGTGCGCTATAGCAAGGAGTAATGAGGCAAAGGCATTGGGCATAAAGATGGGCGAGCCATTTTTCAAGATACGGCATTTGGTAGAGCGTCATCACGTTGCAGTATTTTCGGGCAATATGGCACTCTATGGAGATATGTCTCAACGTGTACGATGGGTACTCAAAGAGTTTGCGCCATCGATCGAGGTCTACTCCATCGATGAGGCATTTCTCGACTTGAGAGGTATGCGGGATATTGATTTCGGCCAATACGCAAAAACGATTTCACATCATTGTCACAGACTTACTTCCATACCGGTATCGATAGGTATAGCCCCCACCAAAACATTGGCAAAAATCGCATCGAAACTATGCAAACAATACCCCAGGCTCAATGGCGGTTGCTATATGCATCGACAGGCCGACATAGAGAAGGTTCTGAAAAAATTCCCTATCGAAGATGTATGGGGTATCGGTCGTCGCTCCGCGCCCAAACTCCACGCCCGCGGTGTGCATACGGCCTACGAATATACTCAAATGTCAGAAACAACCGTACAAGCGTTATCGGGTATTACCGGGGTGAGAATGTGGAAAGAACTCCAAGGCATACCATGCATAGAATTTGAAGACACTGTCGAGGCCAAGCAGTCGATATGCGTATCTCGCAGTTTCTCATCGGAGATATATGATATAAAAGAATTGTGCGAACAGATTGCTAATTTTGCATCGACATTGACAGAGAAATTGCGTCGTCAAGGCTCAATTGCCACCGAAATAGCCGTATTTGCTTATACCAACCGCTTCAAAGAGAATGAGCCACAAAATTTTGGAAATCAATTGATACAACTACCGACCCCCACAGCCGATCAACGAACAATCGTCACTCATGCCATAGATGCCACTCGCGAACTGTTTGGTAAGGGCTATGGTTACAAAAAGGCCGGTGTGGTAGCCACCCGCATCATGTCGGCACAAAATATGATGCATACCTTGTTTGAAGATACCGCGGCGATAGAACGAGAACATCGACTCAGCACGGCAGTCGACAACGTAAACAGCACCTTCGGGAAAGGCACCCTAAAGCTGGCTGTACAAGGAAGTGGAAAAATAAAGACACACAGCGAAAATCAATCGCCCCACTACACAACACGATGGAGCGATATTCCTACCGTTTCTGTCAAATAACAAGTAACTATTCCTTCACATACAATATGAGAAATATCGGCAAATCTTTCAGATATACCATAAAATCACTATCTTTGCCTTCAACACACAAACGTCAAATCAAACCTAAACATATATTATATGAGAACATCTGCATTAGTGATAGCAGCGACATTGGCTCTATGCTCGGTGTCGGTGCAAGCACAAAAAAACGAAGGTGGTATCGACCAATCGATGATGAATACCCTGCGCGACAGTTATAAACACACGACCGAAGACAAAGCTATACGCAACGCTTTGGCCGGCAACGACATTCAGAAACTGGCCGCTAATGCCGAAGTAAGTGCTGTTGTCGATGGATATTTTTCGCACAAAGTGCCTACCAAAGGTATTACCGACCAACTCTCCTCGGGACGTTGCTGGCTCTTTACGGGACTCAATGTACTACGTGCGCAAGTAATGACCGAGCACAACCTGCCCGAATGTGAATTTTCACAAGCCTATTGCTTTTTCTATGACCAATTGGAAAAAGCCAATCTCTTCTTACAAGCGGTAATCGACACGCGAGACCTCCCCATGACCGACCAAAAAGTGGAGTGGCTCTTCAAAAACCCGCTTAGCGACGGCGGACAATTCACCGGAGTATCTGACCTTATCGGTAAATACGGCATCGTACCCAAAGAGATAATGAACGAAAGTTTCAGTGCCAACAATACCTCGCGTATGGCCACACTGCTGAAGCTGAAACTGCGCGAATACGGCTTGCAACTACGTGAGTTACCTATCAAAGCCAAAGAGGCATCGATAAAGAAATTGAAGACCAAAATGTTGACAACCATATATCGTATGCTGGCACTTACCATCGGTGAGCCTCCCACAGAGTTTACATGGACACGTAAAGACAAAGAGGGCAAACCCGTATCGACAAAAAAATATACTCCGCAATCGTTTTACGAAGAGTTTGTGGGCGACGACCTTACCGGTGGCTACGTAATGCTCATGAACGACCCCACACGTCCTTATTACAAACTGTATGAGATAGAGTACGACCGTCACGTGTACGATGGCTATAACTG
Source organism: Bacteroidales bacterium (assembly GCA_045606385.1). Lineage (GTDB taxonomy): Bacteria > Bacteroidota > Bacteroidia > Bacteroidales > UBA11471 > Caccoplasma. The sequence goes on from JAZURX010000026.1 coordinate 26,843, forward strand.
GACTTATATCAACCTCCCGGTCGAAGACATCAAACCTATCGCTATAGCCTCTATCAAAGATAGCACCGCCATGTATTTCTCGTGTGACGTAGGTAAATTTCTCGACTCGAAAAAGGGTACTCTCGACCTCAACAATTACGACTATGAGTCGTTGATGGGTACAACTTTCGGTATGGACAAAAAACAACGCGTACAGACATTTGCCAGCGGCTCATCGCATGCTATGACTCTCATGGCCGTAGACATCGACGAGAACGGCGCACCCCGTAAATGGATGGTAGAAAACAGTTGGGGCGCCTCATCGGGCTATCGCGGACATCTGATTATGACCGACGAATGGTTTGACGAGTATATGTTCCGCGTAGTGGCAGAGAAAAAGTATATTCCGCAAAACATTCTCGATATACTCAATACAGAACCTATCATGTTGCCGGCATGGGACCCCATGTTCTCGGCCGATGAATAACAAGATATACAGCATAATATGGAATTTATAGAGCAATCAATACCCGGTGTATTCGTAATAGAGCCTCGCAAATTTGGCGATGAACGAGGTTATTTTATGGAGACATACCGACAAGACTTGTTTGAACGCCACATAGGCAAGGTCGATTTTGTTCAAGACAACGAGTCGCGTTCGTCATACGGTGTACTACGCGGCCTTCACTTCCAAAAAGGGGCTTACTCCCAAGCCAAATTGGTGCGGGTACTATCGGGTCGGGTACTCGATGTGGCTGTCGACCTGCGAGAGTCATCGCCTACATTCGGAAAGTATGTTGCCGTGGAACTTTCCGATGAAAATGCGCGGCAACTCTTTATACCTCGCGGTTTCGCGCATGGTTTTGTCGTACTCAGCCCGTCTGCGACATTTGTTTACAAGGTCGACAATGTATATGCTCCGCAAGAAGAGGCGTCGCTTATATACAACGACCCGCAAGTAGGTATCGAATGGGGTATTCCCGAGGAGCAAATGTTGCTTTCGCCCAAAGACAGAGCCGGCAAACCGCTCTCGGAAGTCTACCATTTCGAGTAAAATAAACGAAGTCATACCGACAACTCTACCAAAATAAACAAGGACTGCGTCAAAAAAAATGAACGCAGTCCTTGTTGTATAATATTACCCTCGGTTAGATGTATATGCGGTAACACGCGTCCTCTATGACGACACACTCCCACTACAATCCTTTTTTTACAGAGATATTTATTTACACCGATTTTACCCGACGTAAATTCTCCTCGACCGTAGGCATAAGTCCTCCTTTTTGCAAACAAAAAGCATCATTCGACCTGAATCGAACGATGCCATATATCATCAAAAAGTACTATATCGACCTATCCACAGATATAGAGAGAGTTCTCGCTTCCCCAATATTCTTATGTAACATACCTATTTGCATGGTTACATAAATAGTCATAAACGAGAAAAAACAGTAAGCACGCTTGAATGTTTATTACAGAGAGTACAATCTATTTTCAAGGTTTGTTTTACAACAAACAAAGCGTATCTGCAATTGTATGCAAAAAAGACAATCATTTTGACTAATTCGACCGATAACAAAGCCGGGGTGCGAATGTCGCACCCCGGCATCATGAGAAAAATTTACATACGGTTATTTTACAATAACTTTTGTTGTAACGATAGTGCCGTTGCTCATGAGCATACGCACAATGTTTATACCTTGTACAGGTGCTGTAACTCGCATACCGGTCATGGTATAAATCTCGGTAGAAACGATAGTAGCTGCTTCTTCGACGCTGTCGATAGCGGTAGACTCACCAAAGGTTGCAGGCTCAGAGGCTTCACCAAGGCTACCATACTCGTTGGCAGCTTGCACGGTGAAGATGTCGCCATCGGCAAATGAATCGGGAGTGTATGTACAATCAGCGGTGAAACCTATCACTTTACCATTCTGCGAAACCACATAACACATAGCGTACTTCACAGGTGCCCAAGAGAGTTTCTTATCGGCATTGTATGTAACTACGGGTTTGGCGACAGACTCCATAAGTACGCGGGGGTTCCAATAGTCGCTACCGGTGAGTACATTGGCATAGGTATATGTGGCTGCTTCTTCATCGGTAAGCAGGTTTTTAGCTTTGCCATATATTTTCTCGCCATTACCATCGGTATAATAATAGGTATCTCTACGATGACTGAGGTCAACGAGATTACCATCGGCATCGGTAGTTTTGTAATCGGCAAATATGGCGGGTATCGTACCCATGGTTTCCCACCAACCGGCAGCCGGTATAGTAACCTCAGAACGGGTATAAAGGAATACGGTCTTACAAGCGTTATGCCAAGGACGACCCAACCAGATGTCGGTAGCCGATGCGGGGCTGGTGGGTGCGGTAATCACGTTGTGATCAAATACATATCCCCACTTGGTCGACGGGCCATGTGAAGGAGCTACAATGTAACCACCCGACTTACGTACAATATTGATGGTACACTCATCGAAGTAAACATCACCACCACCGTAAATGAAGTCGACAGCACCCTCGATGAAACAATCTTTGAGGTAATGACGATGTGAATCAGATGCGGTAGATGTGAGATAAGTGTCTTGGTATGAACGCAACTTACAATTGTACAATACGGCACGGTCGTTGTTGGTGTACATAGCCAAAGCTTGCGGACCGGCATTTTGTTTCACACCATATTCGTTTTCGAATGAGATATTTTCGGCATAGAAATTGGCCGAGTTTACAACCACCGAAGCACCTTGACTTACGTGGTAAGCATTGTCACCGCCACTGAGACGATCATCGGTAATGGTAACTTTTTCTTTATCCTGACCGATAAGGTAGATATAGGGTTTACTTGCCGGTATTTCAATGTGACCTTTGTAGTAGCCCTCTTTAACGAAGATAAGCCAGGGAGCGGTACGACCCGAAGGTGCTGCTGCAATAGCCTCAACGACATTGAGATAATCGCCACTACCATCGGCTGCAACAACTGCGTCGTATACACGAGCATCGGGTTGCTTACGATCCATTGTAGTGAATGAGAAAGAGGTACCAGCAAAGGCATTGTCCGAACGGTCGACGAGAGCACCTGCAGGAACATTTACGGTATACGAGGTGTTATATTCGAGGTTGTGATAACGATAGAGTACCGAGCTACCGCTGTAAGTAACATCAGTAAGAGGCTCGCCGTTGAGAGTTACATTGCCACTACCGGCTTTCACGATTTCGTTGAAGTTAAGCACGATAGAACCTGTAGCAGTAGCATTTACAGCACCCTCTGCAGGTATTGTAGAACTCAAGAGAGGAGCATCGAAATCGTCTTCGAGTACTTGGTCGGCAAGAATAAAGATGTCACAGATAGAGGTACCGTCTTGGTCACCGGCAGTACCGATGAGCGGAGAGGTATAATCGGGATACCAGCGAATCCAGAGTTTTTCTTGATTTTCGGCAGCTTCGGGAAGTTTTATTTCGCTTTCTATCCATTTCTTTGCATCGGTAATCTTAATGGTATCGGCCGTGGTAAAGTTCTCACCATCGTTTGAGTATTGCAAGAATTGAACAGAGTATCCGTTGAATGAACAAAGCATTTTGGAGAGTACACGAATGTTGTAATATGTCTTAGTAGAAATGGTTACTTCGTAATACCAACGTTCGGCAATTGTACCCCAGTTGACCCAAGCGTATTTGCCTTCGTATGTGGGGTTGTTCGAGAGGGCACTTCGGTCGAGCGAACCTTTGGTAGTACCGGCCAAATTGCGGAGCGAGAGCATACCGGCATTGGTCGACTCGTTATAGATGTCGCCCATACGATTAGAAGCTCCGGCATTCCAAAAGTCCCAACCACAAATGAAGGGAACATTGCTGAAAGTAGCGGTAACATCGGTATCGGCAGTCATTTTTATGGTACGAGTGATCTCTGTTGTACCGTCTTCCCAGTTGAGGAACGAGTACACCACGTTTTGCCAAGCCGAGAGCGATACTTCGGCACCTTCTTCATACATACGTTTACCGTTTACGAAAGTACCTTCGTCGGAGAGTTGAATATAATAGTCATTGGCATTTTTTACGGTAAGGTTCAACGCGTAGGTATTTACCTTCTTGTAGTTGGCGGTAAGCTCTACATCAGCGGTCAATGAGTGAGTATATTCGGGAGTCTCGGCCAAGATATTACCCTCGGCATCGGTCCAGTTTACGAAATCATAACCGAAGTTTTCCTCGGCTTCGAGAATAATCTGAGTACCTTCGTTGAATACTTCACCGGCAGGAGCTTGTTTGATGACACCTGCTTCATCGATATTTTGTTTGGTAACGATTTTATACTCGGGTACACTTGCAGGAATACCTTCGAAAGTACCTGCCACTTTTATGTTGGCAAGTCCCACTTGTTTGTTATTTGCCAAGTTGTAGAGATAGATTTCGAGAGTCATCTCTTCTGTGGTGTTTTCGATACCGGTCACGTCGAATGAGTAGCTCGATGTCTCATTGCCACGAGCGGGATTCGCACCGGTCACAAGCGAAATGCGTTTATCGCCACACACAAGATAAATGTCGAGATTACCACCACTTGTACCATAGCGACAACCGTCGAGCGAAACAACGGTAGGAGTAAAGGTAACGCCTACTTGAGGTTTGAATGTAAAGGTGATTTTGTCATTTTCTGTGGGAGACTTGCTATTGGCAAGAGGTTGGAATTGGGTGAAATTTATACTATTGGTCGTAATAGCGGCAAAATAAGGTACGTTACTACCGGTTGCATGCATATCGTAAGCAAAGAGCGATTTATCGCTATAGGTGGCGAGGTGAGTCTCTTTACCTTCGTTAAAGGGCCAATGGATATAAAAATCACCTGCAGTCGACATTTTGGTCGCTTTGAAATCGACTTGTTGAATACGGGTATCATAAGGATTATGTCCTTTGCCGCTTACCCCATTGAAGATACGTACAACTACGCTATCTTTGTTTGCTGCCGATGACAAAAGTATCTCTTCGGGACTGTATGCCTGGAACCAAGCAGCTGTGGTAGCAAATTCGGCAACGGGCAACCATGTTTTACATGTATCGACCGAATAAGCAACAAACCATTTGGTATCGGTATCGGAAGCATAGGTAAGAGTAAGTTTCACATCGCTGAACTCACGTGCAGAGAAAGCATATTGTTGGTAATTGTCGTGTTTTGCGGCATCAGACAAATCGGCCAGAGCCAAATCGGCATTACTATGCGCATTGAACAATAAACTGTTATTGGGATAAGCATCGGGAATTAACTTAAACCCTTTAGAATCGGCAAACGTAAGCAGACCTTTACCGGTGTGAGCAACAACTTGATTGTCGGACGGAGTAGCGTTGTTATCGGCATTGAACAACCAACCGGCGAGGGTCACAACAGTACCCGCAGGTATTTGCTCTTCATCTTCAGCAGGGGTGTTTCCTTCAGAGCCTTCGCCCTCGCTATCACCCTCATCTTCAGCTCCTCCGGCAACTACAACGGGGAGCACGGCTTGAACATAACGGAAATAAGAACCGTCACCGATTACGATTTCTACGGTTTCGGCATCGCCTTCGTAGGTGTAGCTCGGAGTGGTGGTTCCTTGATTGATGGTTTCACCTGCAATAGTGGTGGTAGTGGTTGCGTTGTATGATTCCAACGAGATAACGGTACCTTTGCATGCGGGAACAACGAGTTTTGTTCCGCCATTCATTTGTGCCCAATCCTGCCAGCTTCCGTTTGCGATTTTACCGTTTGTGGCATCGAAATCGAGTTTCACGTCGATGGTTTCACCGTTAACGACAGCCTGAGCCACCCAAATACCGGTAGAGCCTTGGTATGCCACTACGGGAGCACCGTTCTTTTGTTGGAAGTCCCAATTGATGGTCACAGCCTCGGTGCGATCTGCGAGCGATACGCTGTTTTCGGTATAT
>JAZURX010000027.1:0-17305 GCA_045606385.1 Bacteroidales bacterium
TACACGAAGCATAAAATTCATCAAACAATAAATAATTTATCGTTTTTTTATAGAAATATTCTGAAAGTATTACAAATATATGGGGTATATAGCAAACAAATATACCCCATTTTCTATTTCACACGTAGTACATATCGCTAAAATTTGTATTATAGAGAATAATTGCGTAAAATTGTATGGACTTTTATATTACGCAATATGATGAAACCTTTTTTGTGGCTGGTAGCCGAAACATTCTATAATAAATATCAAGAGGATATACAACATATCGCCTTTATTTTCCCAAATCGTCGCGCAGGCATTTTCTTCAAAAAATATCTTGCAGAGATTGCGCAAAAGCCCTTTATCAGCCCAACGATATTGACAGTTACCGATCTCTTTTCCCAACTGAGTGATTTACAAACAGCAGACAAAATAGAGTTGCTTTTCACCATATACAAAATATATATTGAATTGACCAATCGTGAAGAAAGTTTTGATGAATTTATATCTTTAGGTGAAACACTCATCAACGATTTTGACGATACCGATAAATATATGGCTGATGCACGGCAATTATATGCTAATATTCACGACTTAAAAGAGATTGATGCACGTTTCGGATCGCCACTAACAGAAGAGCAAGTAGCTTACATAAGACGTTTTTGGAAAAATTTTATCCCGACAGAAGGTAAAATAAATGCCGAATCGAATGGCAAACAGAAATTTAGTAATTTATGGGGTATCCTATATGAATTATATGAAAAATTAAAAACAGAATTACGCTCTCAAGGCATCGGATATGAAGGAATGATATTCAGGGACGTAGCAGAAAAAATCACCAATAAAAACAATATATCACTACCTTATCAAAAAATCGTTTTTGTAGGCTTGAACGTTCTAACCGAAGCCGAAAAGGCGCTTATGAAAGAATTAAGGAACAGAGGAATAGGTGATTTTTATTGGGACAATTCCGCTCCCACGCTACATGACGAATACAATAAGGCATCTCACTTTCTGCAAGGATATATAAAAGAATTTCCGTCATCGCTAACACTCATCGATGAAAGACAAAATTATGAATATCCCGAAATAAATGTAATCGGAGTACCATCAGCTGTAGGACAAGCCAAAGAGAGTGAAAGAATACTGAATCACTTGCTAAATAATGGGTATATTTCATCGCCAGATGAGGCTATAAATACTGCTATTATACTACCTGATGAACATTTATTGATGCCGGTACTTTATGCCATTCCCGAAAAAATTAATTCCATAAACATCACTATGGGCTATACGTTGTCAAACACTACCATAGCCGGATTTATGGAAATACTTGCAGATATGCACAAACATACTCGTCGTACCGGCGATAACATATTATATTATCATAGAAATGTGTTGGCGCTCCTCACCAACAGATACATGCAATTGACAGATCAAAAAATCATAAATAATGCCTGCGATGACATAAGGAAACATAATAAAATATATATCCCGGCAAAGGAGTTATGGTTGAATGAATTACTGCAACATATATTTACCCCTATAAACACTGCCTATGACGCATGTGATTACCTGTTGCAGATACTGATAATATTACAGGATAAGCTGTCAAAAATAGCTACCAATAATAATGATAATGAAAACAATACAGTATCGACAATAGCACTCGAACAAGAATACATATATCATTACTATCTGATTGTAAACAGATTAAAAGATTTAATCAATACCCATTTGATAGACATTAAGGTAGCGACATTCTTTAAGCTTCTAAAGAAACTGTCATCCAATATATCTATTCCTTTCGAAGGCGAACCATTATCGGGATTACAAATAATGGGTGTACTCGAAACTCGGGCACTCGATTTCGAAAATGTGATTATTTTATCTATGAACGAGGGCGTGTTTCCGGTAAAAAAAGTAGCGAACTCTATAATACCCTATAACCTTCGAAAAGGATTCAATTTATCGACAACCGAACATCAAGATAGTATATATGCCTACTATTTCTATCGACTTATATATCGTGCACGCCGACTATTCCTATTATATGACACACGTACCGAAGAGATGGCTACAGGAGAAATGAGTCGATATATATATCAGCTCAAATACCATTATAGAGTAAATATGCAACATAGAATAGCCGGCTACCAAATAACAACAAAAGAAAATAGCTCAATATCGGTTTCAAAAGATAAATATATAATGGAGCGATTGTCTCACTTTCTCGATGGTGGGAATCGATATTTATCGGCAAGTGCAATCAATAGCTATATCAATTGTCCTCTACAGTTTTTCCTATGTTATATAGAGCAACTACAAGAGATAGAAGATGTTACAGAAAATATCGATGCCGGTATTTTTGGTAGTATATATCATAACGTCATGCAACAAATATATGATCGATTAGAGGGGAAAGTGATACAAGCTGAAGCGCTAAATAATATAGAAAAAGATGACAAGCTACTGACTGACTATTTGGAAAAAGCTTTTGCCAAAGAATATTTTAAATTGAATCTCGAACATAAAAAAGCTTACCCACTAACCGGACAGAATTATTTGATAGGCGAAGTCATACGCAAATACGTTAAGAGAACACTCCAAATAGATCGAGCACAAACACCATTTACATATATAAAATCAGAACGGAAAATAACACATAGCTACAATTACGGAGGAGAGAAATCGGTACAGTTGAAAGGATTTATAGACCGTATGGACATGCATAACGATATTATACGTATCGTTGACTATAAAACAGGAAAGGACAAGTTGGAGTGCAGAAGTATCGAAGAATTATTTGATAAAGAGGGCAAAGAGCGCCCTAAAGCTATTATGCAGGTACTCATGTATGCACTAATGATAAAAGAGAATGACCAACCTAATCAAAAATTGGCACCGGCTATATACAAAATTCAGGAATTATTTTCAAATAAAAATTTTAATCCCACTGTTCTCATGAATCTTGTTCCGCTATATTATACCGACGAAATAGATAAAGAGTTCCGAATAGAGTTTAACCGGTGTTTACAAGAAATATTCGACCCTCAAAGGCCTTTTACACAAACGGAAAAAACCGATGAAAATGGGCCATGTAAATATTGTCCGGTGGGGTCGATATGTCGGCAAATGGCCGAATAGAGACAACAAAAAAAGGAATCGCAATACGACTCCTTTTTTGTTTCATATATAATAATCTATTAATATGCACGAGCAAAAAGTACTCGACGAGCCGAAGGTTTACCGGTAACCATACATACACCGGGAGTAATATCGCCTTCGAGAGGTATGCATCGTATGGTAGCTTTTGTTTCTTCCTTGATACGCTCTTCGGTTTCGGGGGTACCATCCCAATGAGCAAGGATAAATCCGCCTTTTTCGATTTGTTCCTTGAATTCGTCGTAGGTATCAACTTCGGTAATATGAGCGTTTCTGAAATCGAGGGCTTTTTTGTATATATTAGCTTGTATTTCGTCAAGAAGTCCTTTTACATACTGCTCGATATTGTCGCAAGTACGTGTTTCCTTCTCCAAAGTATCACGACGCATCACTTCAATGGTATTATTTTCGAGATCACGACCTCCCATAACAAGACGCACAGGTACACCTTTCAATTCGTACTCGGCAAATTTGAATCCCGGACGTTTATTATCGGCATTGTCATATTTTACCGAGATACCCAACTCTTTGAGACGAGCAACAATTCCTGCAACTTTTTCATCAATTTGAGACAATTGCTCGGCATTTTTGTATATAGGAACTATAACGACTTGTATCGGAGCCAACTTGGGAGGTAAAACCAAACCGTTGTCATCGGAGTGAGACATGATAAGAGCGCCCATCAATCGAGTAGATACCCCCCACGATGTAGCCCACACATATTGTAACTGATTATCTTTATCGACAAACTGCACATCGAAAGCTTTTGCAAAATTTTGTCCCAAGAAATGCGAGGTACCGGATTGCAACGCTTTGCCATCTTGCATCAATGCTTCGATGGTGTAGGTGTCTAATGCTCCGGCAAAACGTTCATTAGCTGATTTTACACCTTTAATAACAGGCATGGCCATAAAATTCTCAGCAAAATCAGCATATACGTTAATCATCTTTACTACCTCTTCGACAGCTTCCTCACGAGTAGCATGAGCGGTATGACCTTCTTGCCACAAAAACTCTGCCGTACGTAAGAAAAGACGTGTACGCATTTCCCAACGCATTACATTAGCCCATTGATTACACAGAATGGGCAAGTCGCGATAAGACTGAATCCAATTCTTATAAGTACTCCATATAATTGTTTCAGATGTGGGGCGTATAATAAGTTCTTCTTCAAGACGCGCTGCCGGATCGACAACCACCCCCGAACCATCGGCTGCATTTTTTAATCGATAGTGGGTAACAATAGCGCACTCTTTAGCAAAGCCTTCGACATGCTCGGCTTCTCTACTCAGATATGATTTGGGTATAAGAAGCGGGAAATAGGCATTGACGTGACCTGTCTCCTTAAACATATCGTCTAATTGACGTTGCATCTTTTCCCATATAGCATATCCGTAGGGCTTAATTACCATACAACCACGAACGGGAGACTGCTCTGCCATATCGGCTTTAACCACCAAGTCGTTGTACCATTGAGAATAATTCTCACTACGCTTGGTCAATTCTTTTAATTCTTTTGCCATATAATTATTGGATTATATTATCTACCTTGAGGGGATTTATGTCAAATCTCTAAAAACGTTACAAAAATACAAAAAAGAACAGACGCATGAAAAAATCAACGAAATAAATGATTTTTATTCGGTAATGGTCTGTTATTTTTGTGCTATAAGCCGCGTAATTAAATCATCAGATGGAATAAACAGAATTTCGACGCGACGATTATTCATTCGTCCTCGAAATGTTGTATTCTTGGATATCGGCTCATCGCCTGCCACACCATAGGCCATTACAATCGGAATATTTTCGGCACTCTCATATAAACATTTAGATATAGCATCAGCTCGAAGTTGCGAAAAATGTGAAAGATACTCAGGACTACCTGCATCGGCAGTGTGTACCGATACCAATATTCTATAATCATATCGACGAGTAACAGGCAAAAGATATTTGAGAAGTTGTACACCTTCTGCTGACAAAACAGTGTCGTTAGCTGCAAAGAAACGAGACACGGGCAATTCTACACCGACAATAAGACTGTCACGTATTGTTTGCACCGGTGATACAATTTGAGATATACGCGATATTTCATTTTGCATATATTCCCTAACTACAGGTTTGGTCTTCGGTGTCAACGACAAATAAGCAATATGCTCATTGCGACTCATCGATTGCCATTCGGGAACAGGTTTTGTTTCACGTTTACGAGCAGAAACATTTCCGCTTACTATAACACAAATCAGTGCTATAGTAAGATATAAGAGAATTCTTTTCATGGATTTTATTCCTCAAAGATTCCTAACGAATCGCAATAATCCAACTCTCCCTGTACGACAAGAGCAATATCTTCTTCTCGCAATGAATATATTCCCTCCTTTTGCGATTTTTGCACAACATAAGTAACCAATTCATCATCGGCAATTTCTACTTCTTGTTCATTATCATCGTCGAGGAAACCACGAGACTCATAATAATCATATACCAAATCAATAATATAATTTATCTCATCATCAACAAGAGTTAGCTGCGGATTGTTTTTGCGAATATATTTCACAGCATCTTCTTCGTCATAAACAAACAAATCGTCGTTTTGGGTACTCATAGTCTTTATGTTTTTGGTGCTGTAAAGATACATAAGTCGCTCCTTATATGCAAACCATACCACTATTTTCTGCAAACAGATTTTATTAAACATAAAAATAAAGCATACATATCGGGATATGATAAATATGCTTATTCTATATATTATAAATTTAACTACATGGCAAAAATATTAAAGCCGCCATCGACCACAGCAACCGTACCGGTAACAAACTTGGAGGCATCACTCATCAGATAATGAATTGTTCCACAGAGCTCTTCCGGCTCTCCCATGCGACCAAAAGGGGTTTGCCTAATCACATCTTGACCACGCTCGGTATAAGTCCCATCGGGATTGGTAAGCAAAGAACGGTTCTGTTCTGTAATAAAAAAACCTGGAGCAATTGCATTCACGCGTATACCTTCACCAAATTTCTTGGCACACTCATGTGCCATATATGCCGTAAAATTGCTAATACCGGCCTTGGCTGCAGCATAACCGCAAACGCGAGTCATAGGTCGAAATGCCGCCATACTCGAAAAATTGATGATACTGCCTTTACCTGCCTCTACCATCGGGCACAAAAAAACTTGTGTGGGTATTACTGTTCCGGTAAGATTGAGATTCAGTACATTTTGAAATTGGTCGGTCTGTAAATCAAAGAAATTCTGATCGGGTCCGATTGTGGCACCTTTCATATTTCCCCCGGCAGCATTGAGTAATGTATCGACTTTGCCATATTTCGCAATGATTTCATCACAATTTTTCCGTACTATATCAATATTCATTACATCGGTCTTCATAAAATCACAGATACCACCGCTTCGTCTGATATCATCTACAATAGCATTTCCTTTCTCTTCATTACGTCCGAGAATAATTACTTTTGCGCCTTCATGAGCCAAATATTTGGCAATAGTACGTCCCAATACACCGGTTCCTCCGGTAATGACTACAACATAGTCTTTTATATCGAATAGATTATTCATATTTACAACAAAATAATATTTTATTATTCAAAAAATCCGGGTTGATGATACTTAATACCCAACTCTCGGTCGACTGTTGCCAATATACCTTGAACTTGTCCCATCGCAAACATTCGTCCAAGAAACGAATAACCTGCATTATATCCACGCGATTCATCGCCCAACATCGTCATTCCATGATCGACACGCATAGGTAATTGCGAATTTGTTTTTTCGAAGATGCGAATTAATTCTATAATATCGGCACGACCACCGAGATGGCTGGCCTCCGTAAAATCTCCGTTGGGAAAAATATGGCACGAACGCAGATGCAAAAACCATGTGCGGTAAGCAAATTTTTTGGCCATCTCTACCAAATTGTTATGTGTACCTGCCGATAATGAACCGGCACAAAAAGTAAGCCCGTTTCGAGGATTATCGACCGCGCGTAACAGCCACTCTATATCTTCGCTATTGTTTACTATACGAGGTAAACCTAATATCGGATATGGGGGGTCGTCGGGGTGCACGCACATATACATGTCACACTCCTCACATATAGGCATTATGGCATCGAGGAAATAGCGCATATTTTCTCGTAATTGCTCTTTTGATATACCTTTATATAGGTCAAGCAAACGATGGAAAAGTTCAATTGGATTTTTTTCACCCTCCTTGAAGTTTCCACTGACAAATCCTTGTGTTTTAATAACAATATTTTCTACAAGTTTTTTATCTTCTTCGGGGGTCATCTTCTCTTTCAGTTCTGCAACTTCCGATAATATATCTCGCTCGACTCCTTCTATTTTGAAATTTTTCCAATCGGTCTCTGCATCGGGTCTTTTAAGTATATGAATATCGAAATAAGCAAATTCTGCAAATGAAAAGAAGAGATTGGTTGTACCATTAGGATTTGGGTGGTTGAGATCCGTACGCGCCCAATCAAGTACAGGCATAAAATTGTAGCACACCGTATGTATTCCTTCGGCCGAAAGATTTCGTAAACTTTGCTTATATATATCTATTTGTTCATCACGATCGGGACCTGCATACTTAATGGTTTCTACAACCGGGAGCGACTCAACCACACTCCAACGTAAACCGTAACTTTCTATAAACTCTCGTAAATCACGTATTTTTTCGCGAGTCCATACCTCTCCCAAGGGTACATCGTGTAGAGCCGTTACTATACCCTCTACCCCTATTTGTTTCAACATTGGGAGGGTGATTTTATCGTTTTTCCCAAACCATCTCCACGTTCTTTCCATAATCTACAATTTTATACTATATACAACTACCACGCAATATAAGTTTTATAACGGTTGCTAAACTTTGCAATCACAATGACAAAGATAGCAACAAACAAGCGAGAAATAATCAAGCTTGCTTGGATATTTTTCACTGCAAGCGCCAATTATTTTCGTCACTTCCTAAGATTTATTATTTGCTAATTACTCATCGGCACATTACAATTTGACAATAATTATAGATATAAAAGGTTTATGCCCATAAATCACATAGACACAAACCTTTCTTTTTTAATTATGAAATAACAATCCTTTGTCGTCGGCATCGATAACTATCGGTCGGGTTCTATCAACTTTTTGCGCCAAAAGATCTTTTGACAACTGATTGAGCACATAGCGGTGTATTACCCGTTTTACAGGACGTGCCCCGAATTGAGGGTCGTATCCTTCGTGCGCAATAAAGTCGAGCGCTGCCGGTGTTATCTCGAGACGGACATCGTTTGACAGTAACAATTTCTCAATACCCTTCAACTGCATCGATACGATTTCTCGTATTTCCCCCTCATCAAGTGGCGTAAACATTATCGTTTCGTCTATTCGATTCAGAAATTCGGGACGAATCGTCTGTTTCAACAAATCCAATACTTGGCGCTTTGTTTTTTCTTCAATCTCCTCTTTATTAGTATCATTAATATGCTCAAAGTTATCACGTATAAGCTGTGAACCCATATTTGAGGTCATAATGATAATCGTATTTTTAAAATTGACCAACCGGCCTTTATTATCAGTAAGACGGCCATCATCGAGGACCTGTAAAAGTATATTGAAAATGTCGGGGTGCGCCTTCTCTATTTCGTCAAAGAGAACGACTGAATAGGGTTTGCGACGTATAGCTTCTGTAAGTTGTCCCCCTTCATCATAGCCGACATATCCGGGAGGCGAACCAATGAGGCGTGTCACACTGAATTTGTCTTGATATTCACTCATATCTATACGTGTCATCATATTTTCGTCATCGAACAGATACTCGGCTAAAGCCTTGGCTAACTCTGTTTTACCGACACCGGTAGTACCGAGGAAAATAAATGAACCGATAGGACGGCGCGGATCACTCAGTCCGGCACGACTGCGACGCACTGCATCAGATACGGCTTGTATGGCTTCGTTCTGCCCTACAACACGTTTGTGTAACTCTTCTTCGAGATGCAACAATTTTTCTTTTTCACTCTGCATCATTTTTTTTACCGGTATTCCGGTCCAACGCGAAACGACATCGGCTATATCATCGGCATCGACCTCTTCTTTGATAAGAGCATCACCTCCCTGACGTTTTTTCAGAGTCTCTTGTGTCGCTTCTATCTCATCTTCTTTGGCTTTTATCCGTCCGTATCGTATTTCGGCGACTTTTTCATAATCACCTTCACGCTCGGCACGCTCGGCCTCATAACGAAGATTTTCAATATCGATTTTATTCTGCTGAATCTTATTCACCAGCTCGCGTTCGGCTTCCCATTGGGCTCTGTAACGCATCTCTTCTTCGTGAAGATTAGCTATTTCTTTCGCCAACGCTTCAAGTTTTGGTACATCGTTTTCGCGTTTTATGGCTTCACGTTCTATCTCCAACTGTTTCAAACGGCGGGTAATTTCATCGAGTTCTTGCGGAACAGAATCAACTTCGAGGCGCAATTTAGCCGCAGCCTCATCCATTAAATCGATGGCTTTATCGGGTAGGAAACGATCGGTGATGTATCGTTCGGAAAGTCGTACAGCGGCAATGATGGCATCGTCTTTAATACGTACTTTATGGTGGTTTTCATACCGCTCTTTCAATCCACGTAATATCGAAATGGTACTCAACTCATCGGGTTCATTCACCATTACTATTTGGAATCGACGCTCGAGCGCTTTATCTTTTTCGAAATATTTTTGATACTCATCGAGCGTTGTAGCTCCTATGGCACGTAATTCACCACGAGCCAAAGCCGGCTTCAGAATATTAGCCGCATCCATAGCCCCTTCACCCTTACCGGCACCGACCAAGGTGTGAATTTCATCGATAAAAAGAATAAACTCACCGTCGGCTCCTATTACTTCATTCACCACGGCTTTCAGGCGCTCTTCAAATTCGCCCTTATATTTCGCACCGGCAACCAAAGCGCCCATATCGAGTGAAAAAATCTGTTTAGAGCGTAAATTTTCGGGTACATCACCTCTCACTATACGATGAGCAAGACCTTCGGCTATGGCTGTTTTACCTGTTCCGGGCTCGCCTATAAGAATAGGATTATTTTTGGTTCTTCGGCTGAGTATCTGTAATACTCTGCGTATTTCGTCATCACGACCTATTACGGGGTCGAGTTTTCCTCCACGAGCTCGCTCGTTAAGGTTTATGGCATATTTACTCAACGCATTGTAAGTATCCTCTGCGCCGGCATCTTTCACTTGCTCACCTTTACGCAACTCTTCTATAGCCGAAGTCAACTCTTTTTCGGTCATACCTGCATCTTTCATCAGAGCAGATGCAGTACATTTGGTCTGCAAAATGGCCATGATAATCGCTTCGAGCGAAACAAATTTATCGCCATGTTTAGAGGAGTTGTCCACCGCCTTTTGCAATACCGAATTTGTATCTCTGCTAAGGTATGGCTCCCCCCCATTTACTCGTGGCAACGATTCTATCTCCTTATCGAGAGTCTGGCTCAGTATATTATTATTTATCCCCAATTTTTGGAACAGATAATCGGTAAGACTTTCACCCACTTGCATTATGGCTCGCAATAGGTGCGTGGGTTCTATCGATTGCTGTCCGCGACTGCTTGTTATTTCCACAGCCTTTTGTATCGCTTCCTGCGATTTTACGGTAAATTGATTAAAATTCATATTCTAATCTCCTTTTATTATTATTTTACAAACAAAAATCGACAAAGAATATGCCGCTCCAAATATTGCGACAAAATTACTGTTTATCAAACAATTAATAAGACAAAAAGTCAGCCACGCAATTGTAAAAAAAGCTAATTGATAAATAAAACAAGTGATTATATCGTCTGATGATAAACTGACAATTTGTCGCATCTACGACGAAGATATTATCATCACGCCTATAATCAACCTATCACTTCGAATTTTGCAAATTTCAGTAGCAGATGCTTTGTTCCCACATGTTCGAAATTGACAGCAATTTTAAGGTTATCACCACTGCCTGAGATTTCAAAAATTTCACCTATGCCAAAACGATCGTGACGAATCTTTGCTCCTACTTTAAGTCCTTCGGGTATTTCTGATGTATTAGATATATTATGAGATGTATTACTTATGCGCACCAATCGTTGTGAGTTATACCCTCTCCCCATTGAAGCCGAGCCATCTTTATAATTGAAAGAAGTGTTTTTACGTGAAAGGGAATCTTGATTTTCTCTCGATTGATGATTGACCTTCCATGCAGCAGAGCGATTAAACGGTGTTGAAAATTCACTATTTTCTTTTTGGGGTAAAGAATTATTTGAAAGTACATTGAGATACTGCGGGTCTATATCTTTCAAAAATCTGCTGGGTGTGGGTGCTGTCGGTTTTCCATTGTGATAACGCGAAAGCGCGTAAGACAATTGACAGGTTTGCTCGGCGCGAGTTATCGCCACATATAGCAATCGTCGCTCTTCCTCTATTTCCTTAACACTTCCTTGCGCCAAAGACGATGGGAATAAATCCTCTTCGAGTCCCACAACAAAAACATGCTTAAATTCGAGACCTTTCGATGCATGTACAGTCATTAATGTAACTCTATCTGTATCTGTATCTGTCTCACCCTCGGTCTCACTATCCTGATCGGTTGCCAAAGATATTTCTGAAAGGAAATCAATGAGTGAGATTGAAGTGTTTCCCTCCTCTTGTCGCTGGGCACAAAATTCTTGAACGCCATTTTGCAGTTCCTGAATATTGTCCTGCCGACTGATATTCTCGGGTGAGCGATCAGAAAAAACATCTTGCAGTATCCCCGATTGCTTTATTATCGATTCGGTTGCAGTATAGGCGTCGACAGTAGCAATAAGTTCTACAAATCCGCGAATAAGCGTAGCAAATAAGACAAGTTTTCGCTGAGTACCGGCATTCACATCGAGCGCGTATTTTACAGGATCTGATACAATATCCCACATGCTTACGTCGTGGTTATTGGCACACAATGCGACCTTGGTCATGGTTGTATCACCAATTCCTCGTGTCGGATAATTGATAATTCGTTTCAACGCCTCCTCATCGGTAGGGTTTATTGCCAATCGGAAGTAAGCAATAACGTCTTTTATCTCTTTACGTTGATAAAACGATTGTCCGCCATATATACGATAAGGTACATTTCTCTTGCGTAAAGCCTCCTCAAAAATACGAGATTGAGAGTTGGTGCGATACAATATCGCAAAATCGGAGAACGATGACGCTGTACTCATACGCAATGATAAAATGCGATTGGCCACAAGATAACCTTCCTCAAAGTCGGAATATGTCTGTACGACAGGGATTTTTGCACCTACCTCATTTTTCGAAAATATATTTTTTTCTATCTGTCGCGTATTTTTTGCAATAAGGCTGTTTGCCGCCGAAACAATTGTACGTGTGGAGCGATAATTCTGTTCGAGTTTGAAAATTCGGCAATCGGGAAACTCCCGACGAATATTAAGTATATTATCTATATTTGCACCACGGAACGAATATATACTTTGCGCATCATCTCCGACGACACACAATCGCTGATGACCTTTTGCCAACTGGTTTACGATAAGGTGCTGCGCAAAATTGGTATCTTGATACTCATCGACAAGAATATATCGGAATTGCCGACGATATATTTCCAACACATCGGGACAATCGCGAAATAAGATGTTGGTATAAAGCAATAAATCATCAAAATCCATCGCACCGGCTCTGATGCAACGCGACCAATAAGATTTATAAATATCGCGGATAAGCGGACGCTTGGCTTTCACATCGGCCCCATAACAGTCTGTATTGGTCGCATATACATTGGGAGTGATCAATGCATTTTTCGCATTAGAGATCACGGCTTGCACGGTTGCCGGCTTATACACCTTATCGTCAAGCCCCATCTCTTTAATAATCGTTTTTATAAGACTGCGTGAATCACTTTGATCATATATGGTAAAGTCACTTCTGAAGTTGATACGCTCGGCATGAGTACGCAATATGCGTAAAAATATAGAGTGGAACGTCCCCATCCACAGCCGTGCCGCCACACCACCACCTACGACCGATGCGATACGTTCTTTCATTTCGCGCGCGGCCTTATTGGTAAAGGTGAGAGCCAAAATATTATAGGGAGAATATTCACCCGAAGCCAACAGATAGGCGATTTTATAGGTAAGAACGCGCGTTTTGCCCGATCCTGCACCGGCAATCACCAACGAGGGCCCGTCATTATATAATACCGCTTCTCGCTGAGCATCGTTCAGTTCTTGTAAATATGTATGTTCCACTGTGGTTGTTTTGAGGTAGACAAAGATACTGCGTTTAATGCAAAAAACATAACAAGAACAGCCATTTTGAAAAAAACTTATCAACATCACGAACCACCATACCCGATAATCGGTTATAGGTATGCAAGCGATAATAACAGAGAAAAATAGAGCCTTGCGCGAGTAAGGATATGTTAGCACTTGTCAAGCATAATGTGATGTATTGGGAGAGAGTCTGTGCGAACAGGCTCTTTTTTTTGCGACATATTATTTCTTCACGATCTTTTGGGTCGAAACTCCGTTATCGGTTGTAATACATACTATATATACACCGGGAGTCAAATCGTGCAATACATTTACCTTGCGCGCTCCGTCGAATGTTCGCATCATTGTTACAACCCCGGTTTCTGTATATATACACATCTGTTTTATCGGCAATGATGAAGTAAGTTTCAATATATTGTCATACCACTCTACCGTACAGGGTGAATAAGAGAGATTATCCATATCCGACTCGTCCTCCTTCAATATCAAGGCATCGACGCCACCCGGTTCTGCCACGATTTTTTTCCACGGAATGGAGTCTGTTGTATAATAGAGTTCCATTTTATCTCCCGGAGCAATGTTCCCCTTGGGTCTTACGGTAACAGCATGCGAGAGAGACCAAGCATGATTACGAGGCATAGATATATTCCATGTATGCAGATTTTCTTTGAGATTTCCGTATTTATCGACATGAAACAGCGCAAATTTCCCTTCAAAATCCATCAACGCGTAATCGCACACCATGGTCGATTGCACATAGTAGCTGTTAAAAATTTTTGTCATTGTCAGTCCGAAAGACTCTTCCTCGTCAGTGTCGGCGAAAAATATTTCGTATCGAGGATATGAATCCTGTTGTGCAGGAGTGACGCCGATAACCGCATCTTGGTCACTATTATACATCTGTTGCTCGTTAGAGCCGAGAACCGACAGTAAATAATATCCGTTTCCCGATTCACCCCACCCCCAGTTTACATGATAATAATTTGTGGCGGTATATCCGTCGAGTAAAAAGATATGCCCTCCGCCATTTTGAGTCAATCCGCTATACGGGACAAGTCGTCCGGCATTGAGTTCGTCTTGGATTATCTTATGCCACTCATCATCGGTGTGGAGATTTCGGCGAGCCAGATAGATGCCTTCATCATACGAAAAATTGTTTTTCAGGGCCCATATCATATCCGCGACATTCGCACCGCTCCCGTTGGGAGTATAATCCATATTTACCGACACACCGCAGTGATACAGAAGTTGAGCCACCGCATTACGTTGAGCTGTTGTATATGATGCTTTGTAGGTATATAACATATTGTTCCATTCGTAGGCTACATCGAAACTCTCCGACAACATGTACTTGTTGGTCGATGAGGTGTAACTGTTTGAGCCTTTCCCTCTCTCGGGATAATTATAATATTTCATTACAATTCCCATCGTCGTTGCAACGCAACCCGTCACCGACGATGAAGGGCAATAGTAATTGTATGGAGAGGTTTGATTCCATAAAACTGTATTATGACGGACGACGGTTTCACCGATAGAACTTTCTGCATCAAATACTTTATTCCATAATTGTTCTATTTCGTCCGAGACCGTCGGCAAAGATACGGCAAAAGCGATTTCTTTCATATACATATCGAGATGTCTTGAAAGATTTACCGGTATTTTTGATATAGAAAATGTATCGGTAGCGGAATAGGCCAATATAGGTTTCACACGGTTATCGCCGGCAACTATCACATACCCGCGATCGGCTACATTATAAACATAAAATGCCGGATATGAATTTGTCGAACGAGTTTGTATCGGTTGCTCCAATAGGGGTGCATATATCAACGACAAATTGTTAGACATAGAGCGAACCTTGGCAGGAAACAACTCTCCTGCCACCTTAGCGGCTATAACTTCGGCCATCTGTCGGGACACACTCTCCGCACACACAATCGTGCTACAAAAACATATCGTCACAACCGCGATAAAACGCTTTATATCTCTCATGTTTTCAATATCAGACAAATAAACTCGGAACAAAGATAACCATTATAATATAATCATACGATTTTCTCTCTACATATTTTCACATTCTGTAATAGGGAATCTCCAACTGCGGTTGTGAAAACAGATTGTATTTAAGTACAATATAGATATTACACCAGATATAGCGAATAGAAACAGAAACATTAAATAATGTGTTGTTGCAAAATTTATGAAATTCGTGTAAACCAAGAGGGATACTAAAATGTTTTTTTGTCAATGATAAATATATTATCATACAAGAACTCTCAACAATCAGGTATGGAAACTCAAAAGAAAAATTCCAAAAATGATTATCAAATTCCATTTGATGTCTATCACTCTCAACTGAAGCAAAGTCGGGAATCGACAAAACACGATACCCCCATACATATACATTGTATGCGCATGAGGGGGATAAAACATTATAAATGTCAGTAATATTGTAGGGATAATATGTGGTGGGTCGATATATAAAATGTAGGGACGCACGGTCGGTGCGTCGGGGGGTATTGGAGGGAAGTACGCAAGTTTTGCGTTTTCACATTTTACATCGTATGATTTATGGCGGACACTCGAGCCGAGTGTCCCTACAATGACGTCAACAAATTTCGGGGATAATAAACATTAATTGCTAACAATAAAAACAATCGCTACTCCATTTCAAAACATTATTTTCTATATACTCCGCAATATTATTCCCATCTCGGGTATTCCTTATGATATGGTCATGATAGCGACCCTGCCACCGAAATTCCATATTATGTTTTCGTGCATATAACGTTACGCTTCGTTTCAATCCGCCTATTATCACACTCAACGCACTACGACTTGTAGGGACACATGGCTCATGTGTCCGATTTACATCGATACATACAATCATATGCACATGATTGGGCATTACAACATACATCGGTATTTCTACATATCGATAATGTTGTGATAGTGAATCTATTTGATCTCTGCAATATTCTCCTATCGGGGTAAATTTCATTTCTTCTTCTCTTATTTCTCCAAAAAAATGTCGTTTATCGTTTGTGCAGATTGTTACAAAATAATCTCCACCCGAATAATCGTGGAAATCGGCTCGCGGGGATTTTCGTTGAGGATATTTGGCATTTTCCATACGGATAATTTATGCGTTTATTTTGGGCGGACGCTTGAGCCAAGCGTCCCTACATTATTTTATCAACAAAATTCATTGATTACATATGCGATATACACTCACGGACACTCGAGCCGAGTGTCCCTACAATATATGTCAACAAATATCAGCGATAAATGTAGGGACGCACGGTCGGTGCGTCCGGGGTTATTGGCGGTATGTACGCATGTTTGGCGTTTTCACATTTTACATCGTATGATTTATGGCGGACACTCGAGCCGAGTGTCCCTACATTTTGCCGACTGCAAGGCGAAAGCCGAGGAGATTACCGGTATTATATATTTTTTGATGTGAAGTCGTGATCGGTGAACTTGCTTGGCGCGCTCCGCGACTCCGCTTGTTCACCGCTTTCGTCTTCGCATAAGCTTACAAACTTAAGAGATGTCGCGGAATGAGTCGTTGAGTTGTAAACTATAAGACAATCCGCAACCCGTTGAGGTCGTACCAGTTGTCGGGTGAGCCGTCGTCGCGAAACGAAACGCGACAGTACCTCGCAAAGTCGCCCCAACTACCCCCGCGGAGCACGCGGTCGGAGCCAGAAGCAGGACCGGCAGGATTGGTTTGCGATGTACTGCTATAACTACCGTACCAATCACTGCACCATTCCATTACATTACCACTCATATCGTACAGTCCGAGTTCGTTGGGTTGCTTACCTTTTACAGGGTGGGTAGAATTAC
>JAZURX010000028.1:0-10825 GCA_045606385.1 Bacteroidales bacterium
AGTGGTTTTCACTTCGGTTTGACGGGCTTTCACGAGAGCGGTACCCTCTTTGTCCCAGATTTCGAGTACATAACGCAAATCATAGGTGTTCCAATCGACATTGGTCAGAGCACCTTGAGCACTGTTTGTGGGGTCTCCGTATGCACGAGTCATGGCCATCACTTCGGGAGTGGATGCGTTGAGGCTGACCACTACTTCATCGGCCGAA
Source organism: Bacteroidales bacterium (assembly GCA_045606385.1). Lineage (GTDB taxonomy): Bacteria > Bacteroidota > Bacteroidia > Bacteroidales > UBA11471 > Caccoplasma. Next base: position 209 of record JAZURX010000028.1, read on the forward strand.
GAAACAGCGTCGAAGGTCTCTTCTTGACAGGCGGTGAGCATCATGGCCGCCGCAACTGCCGAAAACAGAATTTTCTTCATTTTCTTTTTCGTTTTAGGTGAATAATTGGTTTATAATTATAGTTTATCTGAATACACATCTTATCAATTTGCAAAGATATAAATTATGCCAATATACAAAACTATTTTTATTTAAATTCTTTTAATATTATCCCCGCAAAGATATATAATATTTAACAATAAGCAAATATTTATTAAGAAAAAAAGTATAAAATAGAAAATGTAAAACACGATTCCCCCAAAAAAACATCTGCACAAAGTATAATTGTTAAGTTTGATTTGTTATCTTTGTAAGGCAGTTTTAGATCAAAAAGAGAAAAATATGAAAAATAATTATGCAATCACGATAGGACGTCAATTTGGCAGCGGGGGACGTGAAATAGGCATGGAACTTGCTCATTTGTTGGGCATCGCATACTACGACCGAGAGCTAATACAAGAAGCAGCCAAAGAAAGCGGCATTGCACCTCATTTTTTTGAACGTGCTGACGAAACTGCACCAACAACATTGCGCCAAGCTCTATTGGGATGGTCGCAATTCGGGTACGAAGGAGCTCTATGTAACGAGAACATATTCAAAGTACAATCCGATGTAATACGCCATATAGCCGAGAAACATTCTTGCGTAATTGTCGGAAGATGCGCCGATTACATACTCCGTCACCACCCTCGATGTTTCAAAATATTCATACATGCCGATATGCAGGACCGCATATCGCGAATACAGCGTCTCGAATTGTTGAGTGACAGAGAGGCCTCGGAAAAGGCCATAAAAACAGATAAAAAGAGAGCCGGATATTATAATTTCTATTCAGACAAAGAATGGAGCAACGCATCGACATACGACCTTACCATAAATTCTTCTATATTGGGAGTAAAAGCGACCGCATCACTCATACAAAAATGGGTAGAATGCCGTCTCGAAACTCAAGAATAGATTGTAGCGATAAGTTTCCTTGCACCGCCATAATCACGGAACTCGCATAGATATATTCCTTGCCAAGTACCAAGAGCCAAGCTATAATTGCATATAGGTATGGAGAGAGAGACCCCGATAAGTGAACTTTTCACATGGGCCGGCATATCGTCATCGCCCTCAAATGTATGTGTATAATACGATGCCCTCTCAGGGACGATATGATTTATCGAGGATTCGAAATCGACACGAACTGATGGATCGGCATTCTCATTGATAGTTAATCCCGCAGATGTATGTTGAATAAACAAATGCAGTAATCCTTCTTTCGGTAAATCGCCCAATTGACTGAGAATACGATTGGTTACTAAATGATACCCACGTGCCATTGCCGGTAGCATTATTTCATGTTGTTTTATCATATACTTATTTTTATAGCCAAAACAGATACTAACGAGCACGATACAAAAGTGTCTTTTGATATTTCACGGTGAACATAACTATTTCAGCTGTTTTTTTGCAAAAATACGAATAAACAAACGAGAAATATCAAGCTTGATTGAATATTTTTCACAACGATTACAAACTATTTTCGAGGGTTACTTCAAAAAATAATCATCTGTTATTGAGCGCAATAGAAACAAAGTAGAGGGAATCAATCAAATAAAATTCACTTTTTTTGAGTCGCTAATATACATTTTATAAATTAGAATCGTTATCTTCGCAAAACAAAACGGTTTTCAATAAGGAGCTGTTTCTGAATTTTGGCAAAAATGTTGACTCGGCTTCAATTATTTCAATTAAAAAAATGATAATGAAAAAGACAAGAGCCGCCATAGTAGGCTATGGCAACATCGGGCACTACGTACTCGATGCACTGCAAAGTGCAGATGATTTTGAAATTGCAGGTATTGTACGTCGCAATGCCTCCGACATTCCCGAAGAGTTGAAATCGTATAAAGTTGTAAGTGATATAGACAAACTAAAAGATATAGATGTAGCTATACTATGTACGCCCACTCGCAAAGTGGAAGAATTTGCGAAAAAAATCATTGCTCGCGGAATAAATACTGTAGATAGTTTCGACATACACACACAGATTGCAGGACTACGTCATCGCCTTGACTCATTATGTAAAAAATATAATACCGTAGCCATTACGGCTGCCGGCTGGGATCCCGGCAGTGATTCGATAGTACGCACTCTAATGCAGGCTGCAGCTCCCAAAGGAGTGACATACACTAACTTCGGTCCCGGAATGAGCATGGGACATACAGTAGCAGTAAAAGCCATAGAGGGTGTAAAAGCTGCTCTATCTATGACCATTCCACTCGGTACAGGAATACATCGTCGTATGGTATATATCGAATTGATGGACGGCTACAATTTTGGTGCTGTTGCCGAGAATATCAAAAACGATCCATATTTTGTAAACGATGAGACTCATGTAATACAGGTAGATTGTGTAAAAGATCTACTTGATATGGGACATGGTGTACACATGATACGCAAAGGAGTATCGGGGAAGACCCAGAATCAAATATTCGAATTCAACATGAAAATTAACAACCCAGCACTCACTGCTCAAATATTGGTAGGTGCAGCTCGCGCCACACTGCGACAAAATCCGGGTTGCTACACAATGATAGAAATTCCCGTAATAGATTTATTATATGGTGAACGAGAAACGCTTATAAAGCACCTTGTATAATTACTATAAACACCGCTGTAGATTATGATACTCGATGCAATCACATGGACAGCCGACCCGGCAATATTTTCAATATTCGGTCGTGAAATTCGTTGGTATGGTTTATTTTTCGCAATAGGATTTCTTATAGGTTACGCTATTGAAGAACGTATCTATAAACGCGAAAATGCGCCTGCCGGCTGGTGTGACAAATTGTTTATATACACTATTGTCGCCACCATCATCGGAGCCCGCTTGGGCCATTGCCTGTTCTATGGTTGGGAATACTACTCGGCACACCCACTCGATATTTTTAAAGTGTGGGAAGGTGGGCTCGCCAGTCATGGTGGAACCATCGGTATCATTATAGCGATTTACGTGTATTCTCACCGCGTAACTCATCGCTCTATATTATGGACACTCGACCGACTGGCCGTACCTACCGCCTTTGTTGCAGCATTGATACGCCTTGGAAATCTGATGAACCACGAAATATACGGACACGTAACATCACTTCCCTGGGGATTCAGATTTGTAGAAAATGTCGGAGCATGGCATACTCATGGCGCAATGCCTATATTCACCGACCCATCACACCCGACCCAATTGTACGAAGCGCTATGTTACCTCATTACATTCGGCATCATCATGTATATGTATTGGAAACGAAATGCAGGTAACCGACCGGGGTTAATTTTAGGAGTATTTTTTATAGGAATATTTCTCAGTCGATTCTTCATAGAGTTTGTAAAAAATGACCAAGAGGCATTTGAAGCAACAATGACTCTGAATATGGGGCAATGGCTGAGTATTCCATTTATACTTGCTGGTATATGGCTCATTGTACGCTCGCTACAACGACCACAAGAAAATACAAAGATATCAGATGTGTATCGCAAAAAGTAATATCAACCCATCAACGTTTCGGATTCGATACGGATCCTCAAAGGTAAAGCAAAACCTGCATAATTATGAAAAAAATCATAAATCCTTGGTTACATAAAGAAGGATATTTCTGCTTTGGCTGCGCCCCGACAAACGATGCCGGTGTAAAAATGGAATTTTATGAAGACGGCGATGAAATAGTCAGTGTATGGCACCCCGAAGCAAAATATCAAGGCTGGATAAACACTTTACATGGAGGTATTCAGGCCGTGCTGCTCGATGAAATATGCGCATGGGTTGTTTTACGAAAATTGCAGACAACCGGAGTGACTTCCAAAATGGAAACCCGCTATTTGAAATCGATAGATACAACCGACCCGTATGTTGTACTGCGCGCGCATATTACCGAACAGAAACGAAATATTATCATCATCGATGCCACGATAAGCAATCACAAAGGCGAAGTATGTAGCAAGGCGATTTGTACCTATTTTACCTTCCCTCCCGACAAGGTAAAAAAGGAGATGCAATTTCTGGGCTGTGAGGTAGAAGATATAGAAACAAATTCTTTGCCATAATATCGTAGAAATTATAATCTCCAATTTTGTGAAATCGCGCATTATCATATTATTGTTATTGCTGTGTATCGAGGTAAGAGCCGACGAAAATTGTTTCACTTTTGCTCCCAAGGGACGCACACTATCGTTATATATACCCGATAGTTGTTCGTCGGTGGTAAGAGAGGCCACAATGATGTTTTGCAACGACTACAAAACTATATTCGGCATCATCCCACAATTTACGTCAAGAATTGAGGCCGACATAATAATAACTACTTCAAATGATGGACGATGGGAAACATTTGAATTGGCAACCTCAGACAATAACCGACTATATGTCACCGGCAGTGATGCGCGGGGTACTGCTTATGGCATATTGGAACTATCTCGAATGATAGGTATATCGCCATGGGAATGGTGGGCCGATGTACCGCCTCATAAACTCGAAGACTATACCCTCCCCGATGGCTATCGTGATAAACAACAACCTTCGGTACAATATCGCGGTATTTTTTTGAATGATGAAGATTACGCATTGAATCCATGGAGTTGGAAAACACATGAACCCGAATGTGACAAAGGAGACATAGGCCCACGTACGTACGAACGCATATTCCAACTATTGTTGCGTCTCAGAGCCAATATGTTAATGCCGGCCATGCACGACTGCACAACGCCATTCTACATGGTGCAAGGAAACAAGGAAATGGCAGACAGATACGCTATAGTCATTGCAACCTCGCATTGTGAGCCATTGATGCGCAACAATGTGGGTGAATGGGACGACAAATTGCGCGGAGAGTATAATTTTATCAGCAACCGCGACTCGGTAATAAGCTTTTGGAGCGAACGGCTACAAGAACTGCATGACAGCGAAAATATTTACACCATAGGCATGCGAGGTAAACACGATGGTAAGATGGAGGGTTGTAAAACCATTGATGAAATGGCTCAAATAATGCCAACCGTAATAGAAATACAACGTAACTTACTTACACACTACGTGGATTCCCCCGCATCGAAACTACCACAAATATTTGTTCCATACAAAGAGATGCTCGATGTGTATGATAAGGGACTACAATTGCCCGAAGACATTACCCTTATGTGGTGCGATGATAACTACGGACACATAACCCGCTTGAGCAACGAACGTGAACGCATGCGTAAAGGAGGCGCTGGAATATATTACCATATTTCCTATTGGGGTAGACCTCATTCTTACTTATGGCTATGCACGACACCACCGGCTCAAATTTACTACGAAATGCGACGGGCATGGGACTATGGTGCACGTAAAATATGGGCATTGAATGTTGGTGATATAAAACCGGCCGAATACAACATCACATTATTCATGGATATGGCTTGGAATATTCATAAAATAAATCACAACACCATCAATACTCATCTTACCGATTTTATGTGCAACACATTTACTGAAAATATCGGTCGGGAAACAGCCTCAATCATGAACGAGTATTATCGACTTGCCTATGAGCGCAAACCGGAATTTATGGGCTGGAGTCGTGAAGAAGAGTATTCAAAAGTAAAAGGCGGGAAAACCCCGATAACCGACACAGAATTTTCGCTGTCGGAAATAGATTCGCGTATAAATGCGTATAAGAAACTTGAAGCCCGTGTTGATACCGTAAAAATGCAATTAGATAAGGTATACCACGATGCATTTTTTCAGTTGGTTGAGTACCCGGTACGTGGTGCAGCCAATATGAATTACAAATGGCTATATGCACAGAAATCGCGTAATGCCGCCACCATGGGAGAAGCCCGCTACTACGAACAATTAAGCACCCATGCCTACAATGCAATAGCAGCTCTTGACCGTCATTACAACTATGATATGGCTCACGGGAAATGGAACGGTATGATAAACATGAAAAACAATCGACTTGTATTTGAAAAGTATAAATTACCGGCAAACTTTGTTCCAAGTACAATAACAAATAAAAAAGCAGAAAAAAGGGAATTTATATCGTGGAATGCTTCATCATTCATAGGAAAAGCGCCTCGTGGCGCATATATTGTCGAAGGGTTGGGGCATAGTGGCGAAGCCGTTGTATTACCGGCCGGTCGTACTATTACTTACGAAATAGAATGTGCAGAGACCGGTAATGTATCACTATGGGTATCGCTACTTCCAAGCCACCCTGCCAACGGAGGTGATCTACGTTATGAAATATCTGTCGACAATGAAAAACCTGTGCGTGTATCTTATAAGACAAAGGGGCGTTCGGAACAATGGAAAATAAATGTTTTACGCAACACATCACTCAATGAGACGATGCACAAAATAGTGAAACCCGGGAAACATACAATCAAAATCAAAGCCATCGACGATGGTGTCGTAGTCGATAGATTGATGCTCGATTTCGAATCTCACATTCCGTTCTATCTTATACCTTCACCCGATAAGAGTATGTAAATTCCCTTATTAGAAAAGTAATTTAATCGCAAAAAATTAGCGTAAACGAGCCATCACAATAAATTGCAACATTTATTTTATATTTTTCAACATACACAACATTCTTTGTACAGATACATTTATATATTTGCAAATACACAAGACCTTTAAAATCCATCAAAATGAAAATTACAACATTGTTCTTAATCCTATTATGTTCAACCATAGTATTTTCTGCTCCAAAAGATCCTATATATAAAGACAAAAAAGCAGACATCGAAAAACGCATAGAAGACCTTATCGGTCGTATGACATTGCGAGAAAAAATATTACAACTACAAAATAAAGGAGCTGGCAATGAAAACGATATAACCCATTCGTTCAATGGCGAGAGTTGGGGGTGTACACATGAAATGGGACATACAGCAACAGAGTGTGCCCGTATATTCAATAAATTACAACATCACATGCTCGAAGATACTCGTCTGGGCATACCCATTCTCACTGCTGCCGAAGGAATTCAAGGTATAATACAAAATAATAGTACATTGTTTCCCCATGCCATTGCGCAAGGAAGTACATTCAATCCCGAGTTGATAGAGCGCATGACCTACGCTGCAGGTACCGAAGCCAAAGCCATGGGTATCCATCAAATTTTATCACCGGTATTTGACATAGCACGCGAACTTCGCTGGGGGCGTATCGAAGAGTGTTTTGGCGAATGTCCTTTCCTCATATCAGAAATGGGTATTGCCTTTGTCAATGGTTATCAAAGACATCGCATCACATGTACCCCAAAACACTTTGTTGCTCATGGAACACCGGCCGGTGGGCTCAATTGCGCAACAGTCGAAGGTGGCGAACGTTTGTTACGCAGTCTATACCTCTACCCTTTCGAACGTGTCATAAAGGAGGCAGATCCTCTCTGTATCATGAGTTGTTATAGTGCCTATGATGGTATTGCTGTATCTGCATCGCCTTACTACATGACAGATATACTACGTGGCGAGTTGGGTTTCAAAGGTTATGTATATTCAGACTGGGGATCAGTAGAAAGAGTTAAGACATTCCACTACGCAGCAGCCACACGAGAAGAGGCAGCACGATTGTCTCTTATCGCAGGGGTTGATCTTAACATAGACTCTTCCTACGAAACACTCGAACAGCAAGTAAATGACGGGATTATTGATATTTCTATCATAGACAATGCATTACGTCGCGTATTATATGTAAAATTTGCATTAGGACTTTTTGACAATCCATACTTCGGCAATGAAAAAATGGTCTCTAAAGTCGTTCGTTGCAACAAACATGTAGCACTTGCCAAAGAGGTTGCAGACGAAAGTGCCATACTGCTCGAAAATAAGAACAATATACTACCTCTCGACATATCCCAATACAAATCTATTGCAGTTGTAGGGCCCAATAGTAATCAAGCTATATATGGCGACTACTCATGGACAACATCAGACACCCAAGAGGGCATCAATTTACTACAAGGTCTGCAGCAAGTTATTGGCGATAAAGTAACAATACACCATGCCGAAGGGTGCGACTGGTGGAGTAGCGATGATAGCCACATATCAGAAGCTGTAGCAGCAGTAGAAAAGAGCGATGTTGCCATCGTCGCGGTAGGTACTCGCAGTACATATCTCGGACGCTCACCACGATACTCGACAGCTGGTGAGGGTTTTGATATATCGTCGCTTGATCTACCCGGCAAACAACTCGAATTACTTAAAGCCGTAAAGGCCACGGGTAAACCTATGATTGTAGTGTTGATAGCCGGAAAACCCATGGTAATGACATGGGCCAAAGAAAATGCCGATGCCATTATAACCCAATGGTATGCAGGTGAACAACAAGGTATGAGCCTTGCCGATATATTGGTAGGTAATGTCAACCCCTCAGGGCGCGTCAACGTTTCATTTCCTCGTAGCACAGGTAATACCCCTTGTTTTTACAATTATTACCCCACCGATCGCGTACAACAATTCGACCGCGCCGGAAGCCCTACCGAGCCTGCCGGTCACTACATTTTTGACACTCCATACGCACTCTATGAATTTGGTTATGGTTTAAGTTATACAACTTTTGACTACATTGATTGCCAACTCAACGAGTCGAGTTTTGCTGACGAAGGAAAAATTGTAGCCCAAGTAACTGTAAAAAACAGTGGAAAACGCGACGGAAAAGAGGTCGTACAACTATACATTCGAGACCGCATAAGTTCGGTGGCGACCCCCATCAAACAGCTCAAAGCTTTCAAAAAGGTCGAAATTAAGACGGGAGAAACGCAAACGATAACACTGGAAGTACCTCTAAATGAATTAGCGCTTTACAATGCTCGCATGGAACGCGTTGTAGAACCCGGAGAATTTGAAATACAAATAGGTAGCTCTTCAGACAGAATCCACTTTAACAAAGTGATTACCATTCAATAAACTATAATAACACAATAATAGAGCGCTAAATAATAATAGCGCTCTATTTTATTGCATCGATATATATTTTAGGGCTGAATAGTACCCATATATATGAGTACTTTCGACACACATATGTTATTTATAATAATATTATGACGTCTCGCCATTATCATTATGATGGCGAGAATAATGTTTTTTGCGCGAAGCTTTTCTATCGTTCGTTCCTATATTGTTTTGTGTCTGAATCGTATTTTTGTTATCGGAAGAGGTATTTTTGCTATGATTTCCGTTTTTACGAGTATGATTCTTGAGACGACCGGATTTTCGACGACGGTTGTGTAAACCTCTGCGAGAGGAACGCCGGTCGAGCACAATTATATCATACTCGGGCACATCACCCAACTCTGCCGGCATAAGCACTTTAGGGACTTCTCTTTCAAGAAATTTTTCGATACGATAGAATTTATCTTGTTCTTCCACTGATACAAAAGTGATGGCTTCACCCTCGGCATTTGCCCGTGCCGTACGTCCTATGCGGTGTATATAATCTTCGGGATCGTGTGGAACATCATAATTGATAACCAAAACAATATCCGTAATATCTATACCTCGTGCAACAATATCGGTAGCGACAAGAATATCGATTTTACCGTTTTTGTAATCGAGCATCACCTCCTCACGTTGTGTTTGTTCGAGATCGGAATGCATAGCTCGGGCATTATATTTGAGACGACAGAGAGTAGTAGTAAGTTGCTTTACTTTCAGTTTCGACGAAGAAAAAATAATGGTCTTGCCTTTTATCTCTTGTGAAAATATATGATTGATTATACCCATTTTTTGCGGTTCATAACAAATGTATGCCGATTGCCGTATAGCCTCATTAGGTTTAGAGATGGCAATATTCACCTCGGCAGGATTACGCAATATATTACGAGCCAATTGGCGTATCTTAGGTGGCATTGTTGCCGAAAAAAGGAGTGTCTGTCTATCAGTCGGCAGAAAAGAACAGATCTGCATAATATCGTCGTAGAATCCCATATCGAGCATACGGTCGGCTTCGTCGAGCACAAGATATTCTACGCCCGAAAGGTCGGCTTTTGTATTGAGTAAGTGCGATATAAGTCGACCGGGTGTTGCAATCATCACATCTGCGCCCATCTGTAATCCACGTTTCTGCATATCCCATTGTGCTCCGTCTCCGCCACCGGCTACAACAAAGGTTGATATAGGGAGAAAGTAGGAGAATCCCTCAAATTGCATATCTATCTGCTGCGCCAACTCACGAGTAGGAGCTATGACAACAGCTCTGACAATAGATTTTTCTACCGGTCGTTTGGTTAGCAGATTGAGTAACGGCAATATATATGCAGCAGTTTTACCGGTACCGGTCTGTGCACAAGCAATCAAATCATTACCTTCGAGTACCACAGGGATAGTTGCCTCCTGTACCGGAGTGGTTTCTCTGAAATTCATGGCATCGAGACCTTGTAATACATCGGGTTCCAGATTCAATTCGTCAAATCTCATATTTGTTTCTTTAATATACCGTTTATACTATATTTCGATATTATTTTATAGTCAATTTCAGATAAGATTTTTTCAACAAAGAAGCAGATAATGAAAGGCTATATTCTTGCTATTTGATGAAAAAGAGATCCA
>JAZURX010000029.1:0-19181 GCA_045606385.1 Bacteroidales bacterium
GATTTTTTGCAAGTTTTTGTACCTCGGGTTTTGATATTCAAGAAATTACACTTACTTTTACATTCCAAAATGGAGGTACAAGGCGAAAAGTGCGTTGAAAATCACTAACTTACACATTCTCAACGACTTGCCAAATGAGCGACTGTACCTTTTAGAGTGCTAAATGACTGATTGACAATCATCTACACTTTCTGCATCGAAAATTTACTTTGCACGACAGCGTATGAATATTCCTTATTTCACGTGACGAAGCATTGCTATTTATGCTGTGTCAAGTCGGGCGAGATAGAGTTGCGAAAACATAAGTCAGCCCGTTGGCCCACCACAGATAAACTCAATGAAGTAGCATGGCTACCCGCTGAATTAATATTATTAAACAACTAAGAATTGATAAATAACATAATTATGTATCAAAAATATTTATTAAATGCATATTTTGACATTATATAAACAATGATTTATTGAGGTAAATATTATTAAATATACGCCATATATTAATGTTTGTCATTTTGCCATCACAATATCTTCTTTTCTTTATAAAATATTTAATTCTGATTTTTGTTTTGGCATTATGAATATTTTTTCACTACCTTTGCCGACGCACTGATAATTTCCTTGTCGTTGAAAAATTCCGATAAAATAATTAAAGCTATAAATAGTGGTGATATAGCAGCGTACAAATCGCTATATGATCTCCACTATGCGACTTTGGTTACATACGCAAATTCTATTCTTGCAGATAATGAAGGAGCCGGTGAGGATATAGTTCAAGATGTGATTGTCAATATTTGGGAAGCAAAAACACAATTCTCTTCATATTCTTCATTCAAGACGTATCTCTACAACGCCGTTCGTAACTCTGCGCTTAATCATATCAAACACCAAGGAGCCGCAGATAAATATATCGAGTATTTACGATATGAATACGCACGTTTCGATGAGCAAGAAGTGAATATCGAAGAAATTTACAGACAATTATTTCTACTTATCGATCACCTCCCTTATCGTTGCCGAGAGGTGTTTTTATTACACATGGAAGGACACAAAAACGAGGAGATTGCTCGTATTCTACAACTTTCGGTCGAGACCGTAAAAACTCAAAAAAAGAGAGCTCTTGCATACATCCGGGCTAATCTTGATAAATCACTTATTTATGAATAGTCTATATTTATAATCCATTTTACCGGCCACAATTCAGTTGTATATTTATTTAAAATTTTAAATCTATCATAATTTTTTTTACAAATCATGTACCCCTAAAAAGGTTATTGGTTGTCTTATTAATATATCTACCAATTATGGAATATATCGAAACAATAATTGTAAAATATCTTATTGGGACTATCACTGATAGCGAAAGAGAGATTTTACACAAATGGATAGAGGAAACATCGTATAATCGTGAGATATTTGACACGCTATGTAACGATGACTCCTTTGTATCGCGTTATCGCGCATATGAGAGGATTGATACATATACTGCAAAACGTCGTTTTGTAGCACATATTTTTTCACGTACCATTTTCTCATATTGGAAACGTTCGTTGAAATATGCTGCAGTTTTTATACCTTTAATTATCATTACATATTACTTATATACCAACCAAGAACAAGTACCTACACCACAATTTGCACTTCATGAAGTCCCCCCAGGTGAGTATCAGGCTCGACTTATATTGGATAATGGCTTCGAAATGCCTCTTGATGATAGTTCTAAGTCGATTATCTTCGACGATTCAGTTTCGGCCGAGATGATTTCGGGAACAATTACATATTTACCTCATGCAATAAAAACGAAATTAGAATATAATACAATTGTGGTTCCACGAGGAGGTGAATATAAATTAACATTGTCTGATGGGACATGTGTTCACCTCAATTCCGAATCAAGTTTACGTTTTCCCACAACCTTTGCCGAAGGCGAACGTAAAGTTTATCTCACCGGTGAAGCATACTTCGAAGTAGTACCCAATTCTTCGTCCCGATTTGTTGTAGAAGTTGCCGGTACGCAAGTACATCAATATGGAACAGTATTCAACATCAATTCATATAGTGGCACACCCGAGGTAGTATTGGTGTCGGGTAGTATCGGTATTACATCACAAAAATTTTCTGACGAAGTGCGTTTGTGTCCGGGACAAATGGCTCGCTGTGGCGATGATATCACTGTTACAAACGTCAATGCCGCAACATATATCGAATGGACCAAAGGACGTTTTGTGTTTGACAACCGCCGCCTCGACGAAATAGCCGATATCTTATCTCGCTGGTACAATGTCTACATAAAAATCGATGACGAACAAGTAGCTACTATGTGTTTTACCGGTAGTGTAAGCCGCAATTCTACCATACAACATATTATGAATGCTATTTCTTATGCACAAGATGTGAAAGTATCGGTAGTTGGAAATATAATTAAAATTTACAAATAAAATCAATATGTATATAACTTTGTTTTGTCGTAGAATACTACCGAAAAGTTTCATTGCAATAATATGCTTGTTACTTATACCGGTTGTTTCACTTGCAGATGATGCACGGAATAAAAAAGTTACTTTGAATATCAAAGAGGCATCATTACGACATTTTTTTGATGCAATCAATAAACAGACCGGGGTCGACTTTATATATACCCAAAGCGATGCAGTCCATGTAGAGCCAATAACGGTCTCGGCAGAAAATGAACTTTTAGGAAAGTTACTTGATAGAGTTTTTAAGGGCACTGGATTAGAATATACAACCGAGGCCAACATTGTCACAGTTCGATATCGAGCAGGTACTTCTGTCAAAAAAACGCTACACCCCTTCGGAGATACTCCGGAAAGTAATGAACATAATGTGTACATACATGGCGTTGTGAAGGACCCTCAAGGAGAAGTATTACCGGGTGTAAATGTATGGGTAAAAGGTACAAAAATAGGTGTAAGCACAAATGCAGAAGGTCGATATCACGTAGTAGTTCCCGATACAGGACAGGCTATAATTATTCGATTTACATGTATTGGTATGCAGGAAGAGAATATTACCTATAATGGTAATCCTAAAATAGATTTGCGTATGACCTCTTCCGATAAAATGCTCCAAGAGGCAGAAGTGGTAGCAACCGGTATGTTTGTACGTAATGCAGAAACTTTTACAGGTGCTGTTTCGACATTTAATCAAGAGCAACTCAAAAGTATGGGCAATAGGAATGTGTTGTCGAGTCTCAAAAATATTGATCCATCGTTTGTAATAAATGAAAGTGTCGATTTCGGAAGCGACCCCAATCGTATGCCCGATATTCAACTACGGGGACAAAATAACTTGCCTGACCTCGAAGGAGAATATAAAACATCGCCTAATCAACCTCTCTTCATTTTAGATGGATTTGAAGCGACTATAGAGAAGATATACGACCTTGATATGAATCTTGTAAAGAGTGTTACTCTGCTTAAAGATGCTGCCGCAAAAGCAATATATGGTTCAAAAGCAGCCAATGGTGTCGTCGTAATTGAGACCATACAACCCGAAGCAGGACGTCTCAATATTACCTATACCGGCAGTGTCGATCTTACAGTCGCAGACTTGTCATCGTACAACGTGTGTAATGCCGCCGAAAAATTACAGGCAGAGTTGTTTGCCGGTAAATATACCGCAACAAATGCTTTTTCTCAAGCAGAACTCACAGAAGCTTACAACGAATTGTATAAGGAGGTAGCTCGCAGAGTTGATACCTATTGGATGGCTCAACCACTGCGAGTAGGTGTAGGACATAAACACACACTTTTTCTCGATGGTGGCGACGATGCCATGCGCTACTCGGCAAGTATCGGATACAATAATATAGCCGGTGTCATGAAAGGTTCCGATCGCACAACCATATCAGGAAGTGTCACACTTTCGTACCGCTATAAGACTCTCAGTTTTCGTAATCAACTTTCTATTGATGATAATACAGCAAAAAACTCTCCATACGGAGATTTTTCCGAATACTCTCGTATGAATCCATATTGGCGTATGTATAACAATGACGGCTCGCTAATTAAACAATATAATATCTCGGCATACAATCCTTTGTACAACGCCGGCCTCAATAGTAAAAATGAGTCGCAATATACAACGATTACCGAAAACTTCTATGCAGAATGGGAGGCCGTCAAAAATCTTCGTTTCAGAGCTCGGTTTGGTCTTACCAAGAGTTCAAATGGCAGTGACATCTTTATACCGGCATCGCATACAAATTACACCAACATCCCCCCTACATCTTCTGAATATTTACAAAGAGGGGAGTATACACAATCAAATGGTAAGTCACTGGTATATAGTGCAGATATAGCCGTTTCCTACGCACTCAATGTAAAGAAACATCTTTTGTACTCAAATGTTTCATGGACTATAGACCAAAATAGAAACGAATCTACATCACTGCGGGTCGTAGGTTTCCCATCAGATAAGATGGATTATATCTCTTTTGGCAGTATGTTTCCATCAGGTAGTAAGCCCGGAGGCGACGAAAGCACATCGCGTAGCACCGGTTTCGTAGGCTCACTCAACTACTCATACGACAATCGTTACCTTGTCGATGCATCATATCGTCTCAGTGGGTCGTCGCAATTCGGTGCAAAAGAACGTTGGGGACACTTTTGGTCTGCAGGTCTCGGATGGAATATTCATAAAGAGTCCTTCATGCAAGATGTGAAATGGATAGACCTATGGAAGATACGAGCCTCTATCGGTTATACCGGATCACAAAATTTCAGTTCCTATAATGCTATCGCCACATACAAGTATATCACCGACAAAACCTATAATGGCGACCTCGGTACTGTGCTGATAGGTCTCGCCAACGAAAATCTTAAATGGCAACAGCAATACGATCGCAACATCGGTATCGATTTATCACTATTCAAACGTCTGTCAATACGAGCCGATTATTATTTTGCGACAACCACAAATTTGCTTACCGATATTTCGTTAGCACCTTCGGCCGGATTCTCTACCTATAAAGAGAATATGGGCGAGACCGAGAACAAGGGAGTAGAGGTGTCACTAAACTATCGGGTGTTCAACCATACCCCCTCACGTACATATGTCAATTTATTTGCCAATATAGCGCATAATACCAATAAAATATCTAAAATCTCCGACGCTCTCAAGGAAGTCAATGACGCGCAAGATGCCACTAAGAATGAGTATGCCGGTACCGAAGACCAAAAAGCCTTGCAACGTCGCCCTTCTACACGTTTTGAAGAAGGTCAAAGTCTAAGTTCAATATGGGCTGTACGTTCGGCAGGAATAGACCCAATTACCGGACGAGAGGTTTTTATAAAGAAAGATGGTACCACGACATTCGAATGGAGCACCGACGACCAAGTGGTATGCGGCGATACCCAACCTAAAGTTAATGGGAACATTGGTATGAGTGGCTCATTCTACGGGTTTGATTTGAACCTTACTTTCTCCTACAAACTCGGAGGGCAACTCTACAATAGTACTCTCGTGGAAAAGGTAGAGAATGTCGACGTACATAATTGGAATGTAGATAAACGAGTGCTTTATGACCGCTGGAATACACCGGGAGTACCAGCAAAATTCAAGAGCATTTCGGACGTATCAACAACCAAACCTACATCTCGCTTTGTCGAAAATTATAATGAATTGGTGTTATCGGCAGTAAGCATCGGATATGATTTTTCACATTTACGTTTCATTGCACGTAGTGCATGTCAATATCTCAAATTATCGTTTAATATGAACGATGTTTTCTGGTTGAGCACAGTCAAGAGAGAACAAGGACTCTCATATCCTCGTGCCAATGTATTTTCGTTCTCTTTACAAGCCCGCTTTTAATACATAAGATATGAAACATTATATTATTTACATAATACTTATTGCCTTCACAACATTGTTCTCGGCATGTAACGATTGGCTAGATGTGAGCCCTCGAACAGAAATTAAGGCCGAAGATAATTTTGCCAACGAACAAGGGTTCAAAGACGCCCTTACCGGAGTATATCTCACTCTATCTGAAACCAGCTTATATGGCAAAGAGCTCACATATGGCATGGTCGATGTGCTTGCACAATATTATACCGGCATCACAACAACCAGTCATTCATACTATTATGACACACAATACGATTATGACCAAGCTTCGGTCGAAAATCGCATAAATGCTATTTGGAACAAAGGTTACAACGTTATAGCTAATCTCAACGAGCTGATAGAATATCTTGAAAAAACTGATATCACCATGTTTACCGGACGCAATTACCATCTAATTCGTGGTGAGGCTTACGGATTAAGGGCAATGATGCATTACGATTTACTACGGCTATTTGGTCCGTCATACAAAGCCAATGCAACAAAAAAATGCATACCCTATGTTACCGGAAGTGGTCCATACGTTACACACCTTTCATCTGTCGAAGAGGTGCTTGATGCGGCTCTCCGAGATCTCGATATTGCCGAGCAGGAATTAATCATCGACCCTATACAACCCTCGATTGTAACATCAACGACAGACGATGCCACCTATGAGCGCGATCGGGCCTATAAATTCAATTATTACGCAGTAAAGATGTTGCAAGCTCGAATTTATATGTATCGTGGTGATTATCAAAATGCCTCTCATGCAGTAAAACCACTTATCGATCAGTCTGTATTTACCTGGGTTCCCGAGCCAGAAATATCAACGACCGACTCATACACTAAGAATTATATCTTTTCTGAAGAACTTATATTTGCATTGTATGTGAGCAATATGCGAGATCTTTATACCGCATCATTTTCGACTAATTCCGGACTTTACATGACAGAAGAGTCATACGAGGCTCTTTACGAAATGAACACCTACGGGGCTTTTGCCGATTATCGTTATATATATCAAACCGAGGCTCTTACCGAAATGCGTGTCTGTACAAAACTCAAACAACCCGAGAATGGGAATCCTCTTTACCATTTCCGTTTGCCGATGATGCGCCTCAGCGAGGTGTACTATATTGCTGCAGAATGCGCTTTACGCATGGACGATGATGTAACTAACGCTATCACTTATCTCAATACGGTACGCCAACATCGTGGTCTTACGGCCGATTTATCGACATCATTATCTGTCAGTGAAGTAGAAAATGAAATATATAAAGAGTACGCCAAAGAATTCTGTTGCGAAGGGCAACTCTTTTTTTACTTCAAACGCCTTGATATTCCACAAATTCCCGTCGTTTCTTCATCGGGATATGATGTCGTGACAACATATATGGTACCCAATTATGTATTACCATTGCCCGACGATGAAATAGAGTATGGTGGCCGAAATACAGAACTCAACTAATCGTATGAATATGAAAACATTTTGCAGATATTTTTCTTTACTCTTTATTTCGTTGATATTTTACGCATGCCAACAAAACGAAGTAATGGATTTTGCTCTTGACGCACGCGTATATTTCAATGAAACCACTGGAACGGGAACGTTACAACGTAACATTTGGAGTAAAAATTACTCATTTGCGCTCCAAAAATCGACTCTTACGCAAGACACCATAAAGATTACGACAAAACTTATGGGGAATCCTGCCGATTATGACAGAATATTCCGTGTAAAGGTTTTGCCCGATTCGACAACAGCAATAGAAGGGCAACACTATAAAATTCTCGATGGAATCATGCCTGCCGGAAAATATGAATCATATCTTCCTATTATACTATATCGCACGGAAGATACTCAGGAACTATCGGTTTCATTGTTTATAGAAATCATTGCTACAAACGATTTGAAACCCGGGAATCCAGATGCAATAAACTTTTCATTGCATTGGGCTGACATGCTGATGCGTCCCGCACATTGGCCCGAATACTTCTTCGGAGAATATAGTGTCAATAAATATCGTTTTGCCATAGATGTAACCGGACATACAGATTGGGAACAAGCACCTCGCGTTACCACAGGCAAACAAGAGGGAATATATACTATCACTGAAATTCAGCGCGAAGCCGATAAACTAAACGATGCATATGCGGAGTATCGTAAAACACATGGACCAATATATGTCGACGATAATGCCGATTCTTTGGTTGAGATATATTTTGGGTCTAAATAAGGAGGAGGAATACGATGAAAAGAATCATATATTTATTATTTATCGCAACAACTTTTACAGCTTGTTTCAATGATAAGGGTAATTACGATTACATATCGTTAAATGAAATATCTGTCGATACCTCTGGAGTAGAAACAAATTTTATCGTAGAACAATACGATTCTCTCCACATAGAACCGATATTATTGTTCTCAAAAAAGACTATTACCGAAGAGAAATTGTCCTATCGATGGGGAATGTATACCAACTCTATTTCGTCGAGCGAGAGTGAAATGATTGAACTTTCGACAGAGAAAGATTTACATATGCAAGTAATACAAGAAGCCAAAGCTGAAAGTTATGCTATTGTATATTATATAACCGACACAGAGACCAACACGGTATACCAGCAACGTTATACTCTTCACGTACAACCCAGCGTTGTATCAGGAGTTATGGTATTACACTCGGCCGACGATGGTTGCGACATCGATTATATCGCGACTACCAATGCAGTACCAGACCTTGCTCGTACAAAGCACATGCGAAATGTTATACAATCTATAACCGGCACTAAATTACCTGGAAATCCGGTATCAGTATCCCCCATACGTATATCATGGAGTACTATCAATTATGTATATGTAGCAACCGATGAAAAGTTTGTTCAACTCTCCGGTAAAGATTTTTCCTATATGTGCGATGAGACAGAATTATTTTATCAACGACCCGATGTTTTAATGCCTCATCGTATATTACGAGATGGGCAAATTGCCCATACAACGGTTATGATTAACGACCGACAGGTACATAACATCAACAATCAGTCTTCTCAATATTGGAATTACACTTTCTCCGACTCACTGCGTCATGATACAGATATGGGAGATATCGCTGTTGCGCCATATATTTATATGCCTGATAATTATTGGACTCCAAATATTGCTGTGTTCTATGACACCATAGGTAAACGTTTTGTGCGTCTGCCATACAGTTTCAAAGAGTCATCAAACTTAGAACCTTTCGTCGACCAAGTATCTGCCGCTTTCGACGTAAACAATATCGGAAAGGATCTTATATGGTTTGGTATAGGGTATAATGCTCATGGCTTTGCTCTTATGACCGACTACACTCTTTATCGAGCCGATTTCAATATGAACCAATATATATTGAACCCCGATGGCTCTACTGAGAACAATGAGAAAATCAACGACCTTGCCGTGCGTATCTACGATATGAGCAAGCAGCCCGGGATAGAAAACGCCAAGTTCTTCGATTGTGGTGAATTCGCAACTCTATTTATGTATGCAACCGAGCGAGACATTTATGTAACCTCTATCAAAAGTACCACGCTACGTACCACCAAAATCAATAATGATTTTCCCGAAGATGAAGTAATTACCGGAATAATGATATTCAACCCCAATTACCACCAGCAGAGTTCGCTCAATGCTGTCCGTGGTAACTGGCTCTATGTATCGACTTGGAATGGTACCGAAGGAAAAATCTACGAGTTTGCCATCACACGCAATACCTGCGAGATGAATAATACATCGGGCGATGACAAGAAAGCCCCTACCAATGTATTTACCGGTATAGGAAAAATCAAAGATATGGCGGTGAAAGTACAAGGGTCGGGCGATGAAAACCGATAATAACAAAACTTTATCATATGAAAAAATACAAATCGATAATCGTGTTGTCGTGTTTAAGTGTAATTATCTCTACACAAGCACAAGAAACGGTAAAGAAAAATTGGGAAACCTTGTCTGGTGAATTTGTTACGGGCAAGAAGACAACGACCATCTATCGTCCTCAAAATACGCCTCTTACCGGAGAAGAAAATATCAAAGGGACGGTATATTTCTGGCAAGATTACAAATGGATTGGTGAAGAATTAGAACTGCAAAAGACCGATACCGGCTGGGTAAGTACTATATCTGTCCCCAAAAATGCTGCGTTGGTGGCCTATAAATATAGCGCCGGCAACAAAAGCGACAATGGAGGGAAAATGACTTATGCGTACTATACTCGCGATGCAAAAGGGAAAACACTCCCATCTGCTAATGTTGGTTGGGCCTTGCTGCGGGCGCGTAATTTGCAAGAATATTCCGTCCCTCATTATATGAACGATTCTACTGATATGTGGATAGAAAATGATGTAGTCCGTTTCTGGTTCAATCAGGAGATAAGTTTTCACCCCGAGTCTCGTAAAGAAATGTTTGAATACGCGACAAAATTACTCCATCTTATCGATCCCGAAGGCTCGAGACAACGTATTCGTCAAGAAATAGATTACATATTATCGCTTGACTCAGAAAAGAAACTCCCGGAAAAATACCTTTTTCAATGTCATGTCGCAGCTGATAAATATTTGCACGATAAAGAATTGTGCCAATCTTTGGAAGATTTGATACTCAAACGTCACCCGAATGGGATACTTGCTCGCGATAAAGAAATTTTACGTATATACAGATTGACCGACATGAGCGAGAAAGAGTTAGAACTCAACAAATTTTTAAAACGTTTTCCTACCAAAAAATTTGTTGATGTATCAACCGAAACGTCTGCATATTATTATGGACATATCTATCGCGCGGTAATATACACCCATGTTATGAATGATAAAAACTATGACATGATGTACAAATACTTTGATGATGTACCTGTAGATATGTTGGTTACATTTTTCTGGCATTTAGTGCAAATTCCGTACAATAATAAACAGATGTCTTCGCAAGAACTTTTACCTCATGCAAAAGTTTTGATGACAGAACTGGAAACCCGTAAGCGTTACGGATATTGGGCCGCATCTACCGATACAGAATGGATTCAACACCTTATGCATACACGAAAAGATGCCTACTTTGTGTATGCACAGATATTGAACGATAATAATCTTATAGATGAGGCTGCAGCTTTGACCGAAAAACTCAAACAATTCTATGGAACCCAAAAAGCTGATTTCAACGATTTCTATACTCAAATTCTCGAAAAAATAGGACGTGACGATGAAATAATACCATACATCGAAGCCGGAGTACGTGAAAATGCAGCTTCTCCTACCATGCTCGGACTCTTAAAAAAAGAATACATAGCTAAAAACAATACGGAAAAAGGGTTCGACATATACATCGAAGATCTCAAATCCGATGAAACAAAAAAAGCGCTTAAAGATCGTGTAATGAAAGAGATGTGCAACTCTCCTATACAACTCTTCGAGGTCGATGCACTCGAAGGTCATCGTATAGATATGGGCAAACTCAAAGGGAAAGTAATTGTACTCGATTTTTGGGCAACATGGTGCGGACCTTGTAAAGCAGCAATGCCGGGTATGCAAATGGCTGTAAACAAGTATGCCGATGATGATAATGTCAAATTCTTTTTTGTGGCAACACAAGAGACAGACCCCAAATTCAAAGAAAAAATAGCCTCATTCATTGCCGAAAAGGGGTATAACTTCCAAGTAGTATTTGATGAACCACGTCCCGACGACGCAAAATATCGCGACCATGTGTATAATACCTATGCTAAAGCATTTCATTTCTCTGGTATCCCTCAGAAAATGATAATCGATGGTAATGGGAATCTTCGTTGGCGTTCAACAGGATATTATGGTTCGCCCTCGGCTCTTTGCGACGAAATAAGTTACATTATCGAATACCTCAAAAACGAAAACAAATAACAAACCAACTCATAATATTAACCATAAAAAGTAAAGGTATGAAAAAATTATTTACATCTATGTCGGCATTGCTCATAGCCGTGCCATTTTTTGCACAAGCTCCGGCAGAGGCTCAGTACTCTACAGCTAATGTGTACTCATGGCAAGAGGGTATAGAAAAGCCAACTACTCCCTCTTCGACTTATTACAAATTCTATGATGCTACCGGTAATGCAGTTGCTTATCAACAGTATTCTCCATCATACACCACTTATGAATATGATGCAACCGGTAAAATGATCAAATCAAAAGGTTGGGCGTCTGATTACAATACCGGTGCATTCATTCCTCAATCATACTCGGTGTATGAGTATGATGCTCAAGATCAACTTATCAAACAAACCGCGTACAATACATCCGATGAGGTAACAGGCTATACCATCTACGAAGGTTATGTAAAAGGGCAATATAGAGATATGAAAACTTTGGCTAAAGATGGTGAGACTATAAACTATTGGCGTTCTTTTGATCATGTATTCACCGGCGATCAATTGACCTATTCGGTAGCCTACTATTGTTCTGACGCCGAAACACGCAACAAACTCGACTCTACCGCATACACATACGATAGTGAGGGACGCTGCATCTTGAGTGCGCAATATGCATGGGATAGTAACAATGGTGCATATACCACACCTGCATCTATGACATATACTTATGAATACGACGCTTCCGGTCGCCTCGCCAAATCGACTTCGGCAAGCGCCTCACGTTGGGGGGTATATCTTGGTGAAGAGGTTTATACATATTCTGCTTTGAGCAGCGACTATGTACCGACCAATCTAGCTGTTACCAATAAGAGTGATGCCGTAAATACCGTTATCGTTACATGGGACGCACCCCAAAAAGCTGTTAGCGGTTATCGTGTATTCTTCGATGGTGTTCTCTCTGAAGAAACCTCCGCAACCTCATACGAGAGCACTGTGCTCAAGAACGGTACTCACACGGTAGCTGTAGTGGCTGTAGCCGATGGCGAAACAAAAAATATCAGCGATTTCAAAGTATTCTCGGTTGCCGACCCCGGTATCAAAGCTCCCACCGATTTTGCCATTGTTGAATTCAAAGACACCACAATGTCATATGGCAGTGTATATTATAACGCCACCGTTTCATGGAAAGCACCTGAAACCAATAGTACAATAACCGGATACCGCGTATATTATAGTGAATATGGATATAATGATTTTGCCGCTGATGCTACTTCCGGTGATATTTCTGTTGGTTCATGGAATGCTGTAATCAATGGCGAAGATGGTGAAGAGGGTGTAGACCTTACATTGTACGTTATCGCACTATATGAAACCGGTAATTCTGAGCCATCAAACAAAGTGATAGCCAACTTTTATGATCAAATATCTACTCCGGAAGAAGGACCTTCTGCAATCAATGAGGTAGAAAAAGACAATGTAAAAGTTCTCGATCTTAATGCACCCATGTACAATATCCTCGGCCAACCCGTAAATACCGATTATAAAGGTATTGTAATACAAAATGGAGCGAAATTCATTCTTTTCTAAGGTTATTATTAACTGATATATATATGGGTGTGCCTCCGGATATAGAAAAGGGTGGCACACCCTTTTTCCCTACCTCTGTTCTATGAAAAAATTCTTGCTATTAGTTTCTTTATTCACAACTTTTTCTGCCATAGCCGATAAATGGCAAGGACAAGTTGACGCATATCGTTTCTTTATAGATACCGATTACACGCAAAATGGGACACGAATTTCTATTCCCGAGATGTGGATCGATAATGCTGTTTGTGATACATTTTACGTTGTTTCCGACACTATAAATCTACGCTTTTCTCACTCATATTTTTCAATGAAAGGTGTACGCACAAGCAATAACTTTATTGCAAGATTTTTGGTAAATGCCAGAGAATATGAAATTGTAATGTCTCCTGTTGACTCGTTGATGCCACTCTTCTGGGAACAAAATCCACAACCCCCATATCCGTATGTCGAAGAGGAGGTTCTGTTACCTATTAATGATTCTATTACATTAGCGGGGACATTAACTCTTCCGACCGGACGACGACGTTCTCCTGCCGTTGTACTTATATCGGGCACCGGATTACAAGACCGTGATGCATCGTTTACAGGACATCGTCCATTCGCACGTATTGCCGACTATTTGTCGCGACGTGGCGTAGCCGTATTGCGATTAGACGATAGAGGCGTTGGTAAATCAACCGGAGTATATGCTGACGCCACCACAATCGATTTTGCGACAGATGCTTTGATGGCTGTAAAATTTTTGAAATCACATAAACGAATAAAGAAATCGAAAGTCGGAGTCATAGGGCATAGCGAGGGGGGAGCTGCAGCAATGATAGCAGCAGCAACATCAGACGAGATTGCATTTGTAATCACATTAGCCGGACTCTCAACCGATGGATATACAAGTCTGATATTGCAAAATGATGCTATTATTGATAGTTATCCGGGATATTCCGATGAGTGGAAACGCATCAATAAAAACTTCCTGCATCAACTTTTTTCATGGGTTCGTGAAATTCCGCCGACCGATTCATTAGCGAAACCTCTTCGCGCCAAGTTCAAGCATTGGTGCGCACAGCAACCCGATTCTGTATTGCAAATGACCGGGCTCAAACACCGAGAAGAAATGTATATATCTCGATACCTTTACGATGCCGAAAGACGATGGTACCGAGAATTGATTCAATACGACCCCGCACTATATGTACCACTAATAAAAGTCCCCGTTTTAGCTCTTAATGGAGATTCTGATATTATGGTACCTTCAAAAGAGAATTTAGCGGTTGCAGATAGTTTGCTCAGGATTGGTGGAAATAAACACTTTCGGATTGTGGAGTTACCCGGTCTCAATCATATGTTCCAACATTGTAAAACCTGTATCCAAAACGAAATCGGATCACTACCTGAGGTTTTTGCAGAAGAAGCCCTTATTGAGATTTATAATTTCATGCGAGAAAAGTGCTTTTAGATTATCAAGTACCAATTATTTAAAAAATTAATACTGATACATATCAACCCTATCATTCATATTGTAATATCAATTATTACGTGTTTATCCATCACTTAACAGGTGATAGGCCATTTTTATAACATTTCGTAATTATAAGGAAAGAGAAAAGGAGTTCGGGATCGAACTCCTTAAAACGTAATTTTCAATTTTACAACAATCTCAGTATTTTCCCGAGTTTATTAGAAAATGTCATCGTTTCTTAGTAACGAGGGTATTGATAACAATGCTTTTCTCAATTGGTCATTGGTGTACTTTATAAGTACTAAAAAGTATTATTGTATTTATCATTTGTATTTTTGCTATAAATATATGCCACATTCGTTGCAGGAATCTTCAATTAATATCTGATTTACTGTTTATTGGTCACAAATAGCAAATCAGACTGAAACCGAGATGAATCAATACGAAATGTAGATTTTAGAATAATTTTAATAAAAATGTTTGCAATTCATTTCAGTTATATACACCTTTACATAAAATCAAAACAACAAACAAAACTACTATGGTAAAATTTCAAAAAAATCATTAGCATACTTAATGGGTGTGTTTATGACATTCTCTGTCGTGGCATGTAACGATGATGAATTATCTTCTGAGTCAGAAATAAAGGATTTTTTAATTGGCACATGGAAATATCAATTTCATGATGATGGATACGTTTACTACACTTTCAATAAAGATGGTTCAGGAAGAGTCTTTTAAAATGACGGAGGAAGTATTGACCAAGATGAAACTTTCACATATATACACTACCCAGAAGAGTATCGATTCAAATATATTGAAGAGGATGGTTATATTCAAAATGTGTGCTACGATAAGATATCAAATACAAGATTAATAATTTACGATTTCGGCGACGAAGTAGAAACTTGGGTAAAACAATAATTCTTGTCGCTAATAAATAGTTGGTGTTCATATCTTTATAGTATGGACACCAACATTTATTTCTGACATAATACAACTCATCGATGCAATAACTTGACATATTAAAGATTGTCTATTAATACATTTTGTTGCAAGAAAGACAACGTTCGGATATTTCGTTTATAATCTGAATTATAAATTTCGACAATATTTGTTATTCTATTATTGTTTGGAAAATGTTCTGATATATTTTGCTATCTTGTCATATTGAATATATCAACTCCACCTTTCCAAGCATCCATAAAGGGGTTGTGAATTGCTTTAGAAATTGTATATTTGCAGTAAGATAAAATCTCAAAATTCAACATGAAAATAGTGATACTCGACGGATATACCGTAAACCCCGGAGATCTGGTATGGGGAGAACTGCTTACATTGGGGGAGGTTGTGGCATATGACCGCACTGCATGTACTGACATAATTACTCGTTGTAGCGATGCAGAAATAGTACTCACCAATAAAGTACCCTTCGATGCGACAACCATAGAGGCACTTCCGGCGTTACGCTATATCGGGGTACTTGCTACCGGATACAACATTGTCGATACTGTGGCCGCGCGCCGCAGAGGTATCGTGGTGACCAATATCCCGGCATACAGTACTCATTCGGTAGCTCAAATGGTGTTTGCTCACATACTGAATATCACCAACCGTGTGGGCCACTATGCCGCTGAAAACAGCCACGGACGATGGGTAAAAAACAGCGATTTCTGCTATTGGGACACACCGCTTGTAGAGTTATCGGGGAAACGTATCGGTATTGTAGGATTGGGTAATACGGGTATGGCAACAGCACGTATAGCACATGCCTTCGGACTGGAGACGTGGGCATATACCTCCAAAAACGAAGCCTCCCTCCCCGATTACATTCGCATCGCAAAGATAGACGAATTGTTTGCCTCGTGCGACATTATCAGTCTGCACTGTCCGCTTACAGATTCCACCCGAGCCATGGTCAACACTCATCGGATATCTCTCATGCGCCCATCGGCCATACTCATCAATACCGGACGTGGGCCACTCATCGACGAACAAGCTGTAGCCGATGCTCTCAATGAAGGACGTATAGCTGCGTTCGGTGCTGATGTATTGAGTAGCGAACCGCCTTCGTACGACAATCCGTTGCTATCAGCACGAAATTGTTTCATTACACCACACATCGCTTGGGCCAGCTACGAAGCCCGGTGCCGATTGCTCACTACTTGCATCGACAATATAAAAGCATTCTTGTCGGGTACACCTCAAAATGTAGTATCCTAATAATCAATGTATCTAAAAATACGACGAAAGCACCTCTATGCGAGGTGCTTTTGCCATCTATGTGGAGGTGGAGAGATTCGAACTCTCGTCCAAACGAGGAAACAATAGGCTTTCTACATGCTTATCTCCGCTTCGATTGTCGGACACGCACAAGACCGGAGCCACCAATACGTGCCTTATCCTCTAATGTTTCGCAGTCGTCGCGAGGAGAGACTTCCACTATTTCCGATATTTTAGCACCACCATGTCGGTCCGCTTCGGAATCACAGCAACCGGGTGATGTCTCGTTCCGGCAACTTTTGTCGGAATAAAGCTAATTTACTGTATTTCGATTAAGCAGCGAGAGCGTAGTTATTTTCGCCAGTTAATTCTTTGATGTCTGAGATTATAGAGCAAGCCATCAACGCTCTGCATGCTTACATACTCCTTCTACCCGCTGTCAAAACCGGTCACCCCCAAAGGTAAGAATATGTGTAGCGACTCATCGACCGCTGCCATAAGTCGCTACATGGGTGCAAAGATAACGATTCTTGTTACAAAATTGTTCCTAAAATAGTTTTTTTTTGATATTACCTACTTGTATCTAACGAATAAAACGAGGTCGGAAATGCAAATGACGGTAAATTTTGGACCAAAGAATTCGTTTGGTCCAATGATCGTAACGACGATGCCACATATCCAAAACTTCACGTCGACGACCCTTATCTGATATTTTTGAAGACAATCGTTTGGCTGTAACTATGATACGCCCCTCGACTGCGTAACGCGTATATGCAGGCAAATCAATACGCTCCATGAGTATATCGTAGAGGCGCAACAGTTCGATAAGAGCCGTACCATCGGTATGCGCCGAGCGCGTAACCTTGACCGTGTGCTGACGGAAATTGTTGTAATACCCGTTGATATGCGCCACACGTCCTTGCCTGATAATATCCACCCAAAACAGCCAATCGCCATTGAGACGAAACCGAGTATATGCTTTGTCGTCGGGTATGGCATCTTTACGAAATACTACCATACTTGCATTATATACAACGTTGCACCTCAACATATTTGCAATAATAAATTCACCACCATCCCATATATCACATTCATTTCCAAGGAAGTAAGCCGATTTCATTCTTTTTTTTATCGGACTGCCGTCAGATGTCACCAATCGGCTCTCGGTATATGCCAATGTGCATTGCTGATCACTTTCGAGTTGTGCCACACACTTTTCGAGAAATTGTGGCGACGCGTAATCGTCGCTCTCTGCAATCCATATATACCTGCCTTGCGCCAAATCGAATCCCCGCTGCCATTGCAAAAACGTAGAGCCGCTATTCACCTCGTTGTATATGATGTGTGTCACTTGCGGTACCTGACGATAAGACTCTATCACCTCACGCGAATTATCAGGCGAACAATCATCGAGAATAATTACTTCGAAATTGCGGTATGTCTGCTGAAGCACAGAATCAATACGCTCACGCAAATAGGGCGCGTGTCGATAGTTGGGTATGATAACAGTAACTGCCGGCATACAGAAAGAAATTAGTGTTGGTTTATAAGGTGCTGTAACTCATCGAAACTGCGTATAGCATTTTCGGGGAACTTATCGATAGTACCGAATATTTTTAATTGCTCGGAAGTCTCTATCGTAACTTTGTTTTCATCACAACACATGACGTCAAGAGAAAAAACATCACAGAAGAAATCGTACACCGCACGGCGCTTTGTGGGTGTGAACTGATGACGCTCGGTAGGAAAGTGTACATTGCGCACATTATCAGCAGCATAATAATAGCCGTAAATATCTTGCAAAAAAGGATACTCGAGAGCAGGTACACTGGCAGTCCAATCGCCTCCATCGGAAACAATAAGCATAGGGCGTGGTGCAAACGTGGCAGCATACTCGGCATTACATGTACCACCGGCGGCACGTGTAGTACCCATGCCGCTCTCACAAGGGCAACCTCCATCGAAATGTGATGTAAACGACATGACCGGAGCCGCAGCGGTATATCGATGGTCGAGCATGGTAAGAAATACTGCAAGAGTTCCGCCTCCCGAGCCCCCACAGACTCCGATGCGCTCGATGTCGACATCGCGACGATGCGCAAGTACCCAATCCATGATTTTGAGTCCCCACAAGCATTGCAACGGCTGAGAAAGAGCATATTCGTGTGTATCGGCGCCCAATTGTATTTCGGACTCACCCC
>JAZURX010000030.1:0-23717 GCA_045606385.1 Bacteroidales bacterium
CACCCGAAATCTGTGAATCAACCCAAAACAAACCTTTTATATAAATATTCCAATTCAATGTAACATTTCGAAACATATATACATTAAATAAATAGCTCAATGTAAAAAAGAAAATATATGGAACAAAACATCGAACCATCAAATCTATACAATTTTTCAATGATAATGTTTTACTATCTTTATAGAAAAATGGCAACGTAAAAAATAGACTTAAATGGAAAAGGTAAAAATACTCTCGCATATTCCAATAGAGCGTTTGTAATATAATATTATGCCCCAAAACAACTGCAATCATAGCAACACCGCGCAATAATAACGATTGCTGCCTTGTTATGTAAATTTCTCGTATTGTAAACATTTTACAAATTTCTAATAAAACGCGCAGGATTACCTGCCCATAATTGATTTGGTGGTACCGACTTCGTGACAACCGAAGCTGCTCCCACGATAGAGCGAGCACCAATTGTCACACCTTTTAGTATAATTGAAAATGCGCCAATAAACACATCGTCTTCTATAATTACAGGTTTACATATTTTATTTACTAAATCGTTTTTCCCACATCTCACATTGGCATTCAACGAGTGAAAATCTGTGGTGTATATACATGTTCCGCCACCTATTTTCACCCGATTACCAATAGTTATACGACAATGCGAAACAAGTGTTGTCTGAGATATTCCCACATCATTACCAATATATAATTCTGCATTACTATCAACAAAAATTGTACAAGGAGTCATACAACCTATAGGATTACCAACCATACTATTGTTCATGGTCAAATTTCTGCCTATTTTGCAGATTCCGTTATGAGCAACCATCACATAAGGAATACCTATTGTTCGAAATGTAGAAAAACTCACATCATTTGCTTTGAACTTTAAAGTTGTAAACAAATGACTATATCTTCTGTATGTATTATAAGTCAATCGTCGAAATACTCTATATATCATATCTTTGAATGTTTTGGTAAATTGTATATAGTTGTTGTGTATTTGCCAATACATTATGTCGTCTGAGAGCCACATTACGCCCTACTACACTCAAACGTTCACACCAATCATCATCTGCAAACAATCTACAAATATTCGATGCAAGCTCTGCAGTTTCTTCAAAACGATAAAGCAATCCACTTCGTTCGTGTTCTATCATATCCATACATCCTCCGACATACGAAACAATACAAGGCACTCCCAACAATTGAGCTTCACCTACCGAATTTGGGCTATTTTCAATTGCTGACGGAGAGACAAATAAATGTGTTGAAAGATATTGATTTAACATCTCTTCTTCGGTAAGTGTTCCTAAGAAATGAATATTACCAATCAATCCTTTTCGTGTAATCATTGATTGTATATATTTTCCATATCCACTACGTTTCCATATGGGCACTTTAATTGGATTATATCCGGCAATATATACCTGTGTATCGGTATACATTTTTAATACCAACTCCAATGCTTCTATTATCTTGTGCAACCCTTTTATTGGATAATATCCTTGAGAAACAAACAGAGTATGGCGGTTACATCTATCCAATCTCCACTTTGATGCATAAAATGACGTACGTAATATTTCATTACATGCAAAATATTGTATATTAGGATTTATAGCCCAAACATTTGCCTTATCCCAAGATGTACGTCCTATCACATATTTTACCTTACGGAGTAATTCTTTTTCATATTCTCCTCTTCTCGACATGTCTTTTTTTTGAGCAATCAATGTGTCTCTTGTAATATGGTCGCGTATTGTTATATATCTTCTTATTTGCGAAGAATCTATCCCACCAAAGTAATACTGTGAATAGGTCGAAACCAACCCCTGAATCGATACAACCAAACCACAAGTTCCACATGCATTTACCCACGCCAACGAATGAGGATATTCAGTACCATGAATATGTACAATATCGGGATTGAACTCCTTGTATACACATTTATACGATGTCTCTATTGTCACATCATAAACCATATCGGTGTTATAAGGAATCATATAATAGAGTATTTCACCTTGTAACCTCATTAGGTTCTTACATTTGTACAATGTGGCGACAGCCAACTCTATACGTGGATATTTCTCTTTCAAATGCTTTGCAGAAGCATACATCCAACCACCTATTACGGGTTCCGGTAGATTCAATATTCGCGCTGCCTCAGGAAATATTGTATTTACAATCCATAATACCTTCATAATTTCAAATCGTTTTAATCCACATTTTCACTTCATCATCACTCATAGTTCTGAATTTTCGACTCAAACAAATACCTATTGTCATATATAAAATAATCATACTTGCCAACCAATTTTCGGGCTCGTCTACAAATGAGATAATCCACCTGAATAGCAGAAATATTCCAAGTAACACACAAAGACGACTATTAGAACAAAAGATGGCTTTATATGCACTCACTACAAAAAGTAACGAATATAATATGACACCTATCATTCCGCCGCAGAGATACATGTTGAGTAATCCCGATTCTGTACGATCGCGCCCTTTTTGAGAAAACCCTTTATTATCGGAATATCGATATTCAGAGTTAAATCCATGCCAATATTCCGATACGCCCCCCAACCCGATCAACACCATATTTTCTTTTTCCAACTTCTCGTGAACCATGGTATATAAATGCGAACGTGTATCGACTGTCGGTATTTTTCCATTAGATATATCAATATAACTCTCAGCATCTAAAACATTAAACTTACCTATATATGCCAAAAGCGCAAAAAATATAGGAGCAGCGACCATGACTGTATATATTCCTCGTAACAATATTTTCTGTTTATTTCCTTTGAACAAGGAAATAAACAGAAGCAGAAATGCAAACAACAATCGTAAAGACCAAGCGCGTGCCGATAAATTTATAGATAAAATGATAAATAATATAAATACATACTTATACCATCGACGAGAGAGTAATCCTATCCAAGGTACAAGGAACAATATGGGGACACCTATGACCTGATAAAAAACGGATTTCACAATAAGCATCGAGACCGGGATATAGACTTTCAATACGAACGAATATATCTTTGACATTAATTCCAATGAACCACCCATATACACAACGATGGGCAATAACAGAGCCGGTGTACGAGACATAACGAGTCCGCGGTAATCCCAATAATCGGTTGCATTCCAATATCCTCGAATGAGTATGATCACATTCCAACATAGTAATAGTTTCACAAATAATGACAGGTCAATATCCGCATCATAGCGATACCGAAGAACAGCACAAAATATAATCCACACCAAACAATAAACCGCAATAGGCGTTATATAGGTTGCCACTGCCACCCCACCCGGAATAATACTCCACGAAAGGCAGAACATCATGGCAATGATAATATATGCCACATAAAACCTATGTTCCGATACAGAAAGTTTCATTACCAATAACAAGCATTTTCTACCTTTTCCGCGTTCTGAGGACGAAACTCAACACCTGGCCGTACCCAATATTCATTCATAAGCGAAAGATAACGTCCCTTTTCGCCTAATTCTTCTGCGGCATAATCGGGATTTTCCCAACGCTGTCCTCGTATTCCAAACAATAGTTGCAATGACCCGCCCATATGCACGGCTTTTTTCCCAAGACGTTTTACATATGCGGCCAAAGGAAATCCATAGGCTCCACAACCTATCAGACATATATCAAAATCGATAGCAGCTATTTGCTTTTCCATATATTCCAATGCATCAAACCACGATTTGAATCCATTGTCAATTCCTCCTAAACTCTGCACAGCAGGCAATACTTTCAAAAAAAACTTCGGAAGAATTTCTGTATTGGAAAATAACTGCTCGCGATGTTTTTCATATTGTTGTCGGATAAGTGGGGCAAATGGATGAACGACCAAAACCTTTTTATCTTTTAATATGCGAGACCATGGATGACTTGCCCAAAAGGGGTCGAGGTACAACCCTTGAATATAAGCATATGCTCCGATATTTGAATGTAAACGTCGTTCATCCGTCAACCAACTTGCCAATATATCCAATTGAGTCGAATCGACCAACATCATACGGCAAAAGCGCTCAATTTCAGATATACTTGTCGGAAAAAATCCACTCCATTGAGCCATTTGCGACAATGACGACTTTCGCCACCACCAGTCCAACTCCATTCCTAATAAATAGCGCAAAAGATTAGGACGACCATTCGTTACACCTAAATAATTAATAATACACATCAATTCGGTATATCCATATCGAGCTACCATAGAGGGCTTATCAGCTTGTAATTCTGCATATATAATATCCGAAACCTCATCTGCGTCAGTGACTCGATTAAATGGACGGACTTTCCCTGTGCCTAATATTCGTTGATTAAATCGTGCTATACTTTTAATAAACATATTATACATGAAGATTTCTTGATACTTGTCCGACCACTTTGGCCGGAACACCGACAACAATACTATATGGCTCCTGTATATCATGACAAACAACAGCATTGGCACCTATTGCACAGCCATCGGCAATGGTTATTCTTCCAAAAATTTTTGCTCCCGGTCCTATATACACATTGTTACCTATTATAGGACATTCGTCGGGAAGACCGGCTTTCATACCAATATTTACGCCAACATTTATCGTACAATTCCGTCCTATTCTACAACGACCATTCACAACTATTGTTCCCCGATGTGCAATACGTAATCCCGGGCCAAAAACACCGGGAGGAATAGTATATCCCATACGTATCGATTGTTGTTTGAAATATATAGCATATAACCACTTACGTAATAAAAAGAACAGATTCTTTGATCGCTGTGAATTGTAATATTCACACGTGCGCAATAAATATTGGAAACGTCCGATTTCCTTATCAATACAAAATGGAGTATATAAACGATAAGGTCTATAAGCATAATCATGTAATGCCTCTCGATCGGTCTTGAGATAATATTCATATTCCTCTCGTGTCATAAATTATAAGGAAACAGATTTTTGCCAATGATACAATTCCATCTTTTTTACGAGATTCTTATGCCATTTATTTATTCTGAATTTAACTCGTTGCAACAACGATTTCTTAGGAAGTTGAGACAGAAGGCCTCGTTGCGAATAATTAATATCTATACCATGAGATTTGAATAATTCAATGACTGCGTCATTCCAACGACCTTGTACAATACCTGTAAATATATAGGGTATTATTTCGTATATGCCTTTACGTACCCAAGCCGTATCAACGACACAATAATCATGTGCTAATATAGCAGAGCGTATCGAACCGTATTCTTCAAAATCCCATGCGGTTTCATCATCGCGCAACAAAGTTAACAACTCTCTTTTGCGCCATAATGCTGCTTGACAGCATGCTCTATATCGTTGTTTGTTTTTTACCATATTCAATTTTTCATACGGAGATTTTCCACACGAAATTACCGATTGATCTGTCAGATGAATACATTGTATATGATTGTGCTGCAACATGAGATCGACAAAATATTCTATCCATTCATTATGCACCTTATCTGTGAAAAAGTAATCTTCTTGCATATACAATATTATATCTGTATCAATTTTCTCTAATGCCCGACGCAGGCAAAGGCTCCACGATATTGATATATCTTGTGACTTAGAAAATCCTACACACCCCTTGACAGATGTAATGTCAAGCCCGGGATACTTAAACTCTTTGTATTCGGTGTTGAGATAGATGCGTGCAGAGCAATTATCCCAATACAATGCCCATAGAGTAAAAAAAGGAGTCCAACAATCGGAAAATTTATCACACGTATTGACGAGTATAGAGTATTTCATAATATATACATTGCTTTTATTACCAATCTCTATATATAGGAGATATGTGTTCCATATGAATTTTTGCTCCTACAATCGGATAACAATGCAAACGCCAAAGAAGTTTGGTAAAATTAACCCAAAGAATGGAACATTTATGAAATTTCGAGCAATAGAGAGATAACTCTCCGGGAAGAAATAAGCGAACAACCGATACATCAAAATGATTGACCAAATAGAGCAAAGAACGCATATCTTTCTGCCTAAGAAACATTTTGATGCGGTGACGAATATCATAACGTAAGTAACGTCGGCACATTTTTTCAGAAAATTTTCCGCTACTAAATATACATATTCGATTATAATAAGCAACAACAGACGACAACATACTATACCTTTTTTGGGGTGAAGCTCGGGTAATCTGCCCCGGAACATCAGCCAGATATTTCGACAAAGGAATACCTATGTATACAACAGATGATAGCAGAGCTATTTTTTGTGTAAGGTATAAATCTTCACAACATTCCATATCCGATGAAAAACCTCCGACAACACCGAAAATTTTACGTTGCACCACTGTTCGACTTGTATGAGAAAAAATCGCAGGATTTTCAAAAAAATCTATTTCGGAGATACGACCAAGATAACGTGCCGCTATAACATATTCTCTGCTTTTTGAATATAGAGACGATATAACACCTGCGGTACATATCATACCGGCATCGGGAAATGACGATATTGCTTTAGCAATATATGCAAGGTATGAAGAATGCCACTCATCATCAGCATCGAGAAACGCAATATATTCGCCAAGAGCATCTTCTACGCCACGATTTCGAGCCATACTCACGCCTCTATTATTTTGTCGTATAATCTTTATACGGCTGTCAAAAAAATGTGTCTTAATTACTTGTACCCCATTGTCAGTAGACCCATCATCGACAATAATTACTTCATAATTGCCATATGTTTGATTCATAACCGATGTCAATGTCCGCACAATTGTATGTGCCTTATTGTATAAAGGTATAATAATGCTTATCATAAAAATTTATTTTTAAGTACA
Source organism: Bacteroidales bacterium (assembly GCA_045606385.1). GTDB lineage: Bacteria > Bacteroidota > Bacteroidia > Bacteroidales > UBA11471 > Caccoplasma. Next base: position 6,831 of record JAZURX010000030.1, read on the forward strand.
TTATCTAAAAACTGTCGGGAATTTTCTCGCAGATATTCCAACTTTCTATCGACATCGTTCCAATCGATTTTTTGCGTTAATACCTCAGACAACCGATTAACATCATGACAAGCAAAACATCGATACAACAATCCCAATGGTTCTAAAAGTGATGTAATCCTTGCATTAGCACCGGTAGACTGCATTGATTCTGGGGAAAGGACAAGAAATGGTCTATGAAATATAAGCGAGAATGCTACAGCGTGGAATGACCCACAAATCACAAAACGAGCCCGACTTACATAAAACAACCACTGATAAGGATCAACTATACGATTACTTGCGTCACTCAACATGATTCCTGTATCGGGATTACGCAAATTTATGTATTGAACATCGGAAAAATAGTCTCGCACACAAGTAGTAATGGTATGATAGTGAGGTTCTATGTGTGATAAAATATAGGAACAAATATGTTCTTTATTCAACTTTTCTATACACATAATTTCATTATAAACAGACCTATGTATCAAAAACACTGGGTCTATGGTGTGAAAAATCTTTTTCTGCGATGACAAAAGTTCTGTTATGAATTGTACCCCACATTTCTCTCGAACACTTATTGCTTCAAATCGGAGCAATTCCTTTCGCATGTAATCTCGATATTTCGCAGGTATATCACACCCACCCATACTGGCTGCATAAGCAACACGACGGGCACCCTGTGGAAGAAACGACAATAGATACGCCGGCATCAATCTCGAAGCGAAATTCCAAACTTGGTCGCTACCAACAATATATATATCGTATCCTAATATATTTTTCCGTAACTTATATTCATCATTATAATGAACAGCACCCATTTTCAAATGTTTTGTAAATACTCCATTATGCGCATATTTACAGCCGTGATATAAATCTCGCCACCGATTGATGATCACTCGAAAAGATTTTCCAGCAAAATGACGTAATCGATAATGTTTACGCGGTCTATAATCAATGATTTCTACAACATGCCCACAATCGGAAAGATAGCGCTGTAGGGCATATGCTTGTAATACTGCTCCAGCATTGAGAGCTGTATGAAATGTCAGGATTCCTATTTTCATAATAATTTGTAGTTTTGCTTCGATTTGAATAATTGTTGTAGCAAGGGTTTTATAGATTTCAAAATACGTATAAACATCGCACGCTCTCGTTTATCAAACAACAGATAATAAGTCAGAATGACTATCAAGGGTACAGAAACAATCCATACTACACACATTCCCCATAAACCATCTATACATGCCAATGTTTTCGAGACAATCACAATAGGAAACAATACATATAAGATTGGTATAAACAATTCTTTGATAGCCTGTATGAATGAATAACCCACACGACAATGCATATAGGCCATAGTAACTACTACTCCATTTATAACACCTTGTATTACAACCAGCAAAATATATCCGGCAACAGGCGACATACCCCATTTATAAAATAAATAACATAATGGCAAACATGCTATTTTGAAACATGATTTTACTATTGATATTCCACGTATATCTCCTCGAGCCATTATCAATGTGATAAATCCGGCTACCGACTGCTCAAGCATAGTAATAATAAGCATCGATGTCGTAAATATAACGGTATACTGAGGAACCTCATCTAACCACCAATACAACAAACGGGGCATGGTAATAATCGCCGGTATTACAAAAACCACCGTTGACAAAAACGAGATTTTACTAACACTCTTTGCCATCGACAGACTATAATGTACATCGCCGCCTCCTTCGGCTTTCATAATGACAGGTCGCACGGCTTTCATCAGTACGTTATCTACAGCCGAAAGTTGTCCATTAAGTTGTGAAGCCACTCCTTGTGCAGCATTTATCTTCGCGCCAAAAAAGGAATTTAGTATTATCCCCAATCCATAGTTGGTGAGCATGGCTGCAGCAGTCTGAAAAAAATTCCAGACTGCAAATGTGCTCATCTCTCGTACTAATTTTCGGTCTTTACAATGTTGCAATGACATACGACACTCTGCATATCGGTTTCGGCAATATAGACGAATTATCACCAATGGGATAACAGAAACTACAGCCATTAATACACCATATATCAATAATTTATCTAATAATATGTGTGCCACGATAAATGCGACAACCAATTTCAGTAGTGATTCACATAACCCTACAATAGCATAAAAACGCATATTCTCATGTGCATTAAGCACTGCGTCGTATGGGACAGTCATCACCGTAAAAGCAGTACTTACAATAAGAGCACCATACACTGCTTTCGCCGCAGATATACGTGCCGGGGGAATATTGAGCACCTTATCAAAAAGTATCACACCCGATACCATGAGCAACACTACAAGAAATAGAGCCAATATTCCATGCAACAATACACTGATATTGAAAATGTATCGTAATTGATCTTTATTACCCGCCCCTTCGGCATAAGAAATAAAACGCTGCGTAGCACCTGACATAGCAGCATTGAAAAATCCCAACATTGCTATTGCTCCGCCTACAATGTTGAATATTCCATAGTCCTCCTCTCCTAATGCTCCGAGTACAAGTCGCGTGGTATAAAGGGAGATAAACATCGTTATCCCCATTTTGGCATAGAGATAACCACTGTTTTTAGCCACTCGTATCGCTGTCGACATCAATGATCGTTTTTATAAGATGTTTATGGGAATTAGTTACTTCTATCTTATCTCCTAAAACAGAAATATGTGAAAGAATGTTTGTTTTGAAGAAATGGGAACAATGATCAATACACTCCATAAAAGGGGACTGTTGGTCGTTAAATTCCGTTATAATATTGTATAATATAGATAAATTCTATAACTTAGCAGTAGCTTAGAAAAAAGGCCATAACAATGTTATTCAACATCTAAACTTGTATTACAACAGAATATTATACAGATAGATTATGAAAAAGAGTATAGAAATTATTTGCCTAAACAATGGCAATACATACCAAGTAGAAGAAGGCACCACCCTATCAGAAATATATAAAATGACCGGTATAGAATTACCTCATACCGTATTATGTGCCAAAGTGAACAATCGGACACGAAATCTATCATACAGAATTTTTTCGCCTAAACAAATTTTATTTACCGATGCCACATCACCTATGGCCATGCGTATGTATGTACGAACACTATGCTTTGTATTATATAAAGCTGTAACAGAGATAGTACCGAAGGCAAGACTGCGTATAGAGCACTCTGTATCAAATGGTTATTTCTGTTGTCTTAACGAGCGAGAAGATATACCCGAAGCAACCGTGCACAAAATCAAACAGCGCATGACGGAGATTATATCGACCGACATGACCATAGATCATATACAAACTACAACAGATGTAGCAACAAAACGATTTGAGGCACAAGGGCTCAACGATAAACTTGCGCTCATTGACACATTGAAGCCTTTATACGTCGACTACTACAACCTTGATAACACATACGATATATACTATGAATATCTGTTGCCATCAACCGGAGAATTAACCGTTTTTGATTTAGTAAAATATAAAGACGGAATGTTGCTGTTGCCACCAATGAAGAACAATCCGAGCAAAGTGAATGAGATGATACGTCAAGACAAGATGTTCAAAGCGTTCAAAGATTATTTGAGCCTCAATGCCATCGTAGGGCTCAACAATGTGGGCGATATGAACAAGGCTATCAAAAATCATCATTCAGGCAAACTGATAAAAGTAACCGAAGCGCTACACGAAAAACAAATATCTCGCATCGCCGACCGTATAACCGAACAATATAATAGTGCAGAAGGTGGTGCTCGCGTAATATTGATTTCGGGTCCCTCATCATCAGGAAAAACCACCTTCTCAAAACGACTATCGATACAATTGATGACCAATCTGCTCTTTCCACGTGCCATATCGCTTGATGATTATTTTCTCGACCGAAATCAAACACCGCTTGATGAAAATGGCGACTATGATTACGAATCGCTCTACGCCCTCGATTTGGAATTATTCAACACACAACTGAACGACTTGCTTGCCGGCAAAGAGGTTAATCTGCCAACCTATAATTTCGAGACCGGACAAAAAGAGTATCGAGGAAATACCATGAAATTGAGCGAAAAAGATGTTTTGATTTTAGAAGGTATACATGCGCTCAATCCCGAACTAACTCCGAATATTGATAAGAAACAAAAGTTTTGTATTTACGTCTCGGCATTAACAACCATATCAATAGATGATCACAATTGGATACATACCGCCGACAACAGATTACTACGACGTATTATACGCGATGAGAAATATCGTGGTACATCGGCGCAACAGACCATAGCACGCTGGGCAAGTGTACGACGTGGCGAAGAAAAATGGATATTTCCCTATCAAGAAAATGCAGATGCAATGTTCAACTCATCTCTGCTCTTTGAACTCTCCGTTATCAAACAACAAGCAGAACCAACTCTTCTGGCCGTGCCAGAAAGTTGTCCTGAATATGACACCGCCCGACGATTATTACAACAATTACGTTATTTCATGCCACTCGACGAGAAAGAAATTCCATCGACTTCACTACTTCGAGAATTTGTAGGAGGAAGCAGTTTTATCTATTGATTTATAAATAATAAACAGTTCATATATGCAAGAAAAAATTGATGCTATCTTTACCGATTTTGGTGGCGTATTGCTCGACTTACAATTTAATCGTTGTTTCAACAAGTTTAGAGAATTGGGTGTAAATACCCCGGAAAAGATACTTTTCTACGATGATGTATTTAACAATCTGATGCAAAAACTTGAAATAGGAAAAATCGATACTTACCAATTCTATGCAGAACTGAGAAAATTAGTAAACATCAATCTATCAGACAGGGAAATTAATGAAGCATGGAATCTGATAATAGGCGAAGTACCAATATATAAATTAAAACTATTAAGAGAACTTCGCAAACATTATAGAGTGTATATGGTAAGTAATACAAATGCCCCCCATTTCGACTTTACTCGAAAGAACTTGTTTAGAGACGAAGGTCTGTGCGTTGATGACTATTTTGATAAACTCTATTTATCGCACGAAATACACGCTCAAAAACCTGATGAAGCATTTTATCGTATAGTACTTGAAGATAGCAAAGAAATTGCTGAAAGAAGTTTATTTGTCGATGACCTTTCCAAAAACATTGAGGGCGCACAGAAAGCCGGTTTCAAAACATTACAGATAGACCCGACAGATGATCTTTACAAAAAGTTTGATAAATTATTGGTGTAATCGGATAAAATAGCGTACCTTCGTTATACAAAAGTGTAATTCTTATGTTCAGACAAGAACAACAGCAACAAATACAACAGAAACAAACGTTATCACCGCAACAAATACAGGTGATACGGCTCATTGAATTGTCTGAAATAGAATTAGAAGAGCAAGTAAAACAAGAACTAATAGACAATCCGGCACTCGAAGAGGATTATGACCACAATGACATAAACGAGCCGGACATGTATGATGGGACAAACAATGAAACCTCCGGAGAAAGTGCCGATGAGATATTACTTGCCGACTATCGTAACGACGATGAAATACCGACATATCTCGATCGAGAATATAATACAGAGAGTTCCCTACGCGAAGAAATACCGTTCTCGGGTGGCACAACATTTCATGAGTTTCTGATAGAACAATTACAACTTCGCGACCTCAGCGATGTTGATCAAAAAATTGCCGAATATATCATTGGTAATATCGACGAAAACGGATATTTACAACGCACACTCCCATCTATATCTGACGATTTACTATTCCAAGTCGGCATAGACGTATCGGCCGATAAATTGGGGAAATTATTGTTAATTATTCAAGATTTCGAACCTGCAGGTGTAGGAGCATCAAATTTGCAAGAATGTTTGTTACTACAACTCGAACGCCGTCGAGGAACACACGTTTCTCAACTTGCCTATGAGATAATAGACAAGATGTTCGACGCCTTCAGTAAACGTCATTACGAGAAAATACAACGCATACTCGATATCTCTGATGAAGATTTAAAAGCGTCCATAGAAGAGATATCACAACTCAATCCTAAACCGGGAAGCAGCTGGAACAATACTTTTACTGATGGAATGAATCATATCGTTCCCGATTTTTATGTAGAAGAAATAAATGGAGAATTGATTTTAAACCTAAATAACAGCAACATACCGACACTACGCATAAGTCGTAGTTATAGTGATATGCTTACCGACTATGTAGGGAACAAAGCCAATCGCACTAAAGAAAGGAAAGATGCAATACTATTTGTCAAACAAAAAATAGATGCAGCCCAATCTTTCATCAATGCCATACAACAACGGCAAGCTACATTACTATCGACCATGCAAGCCATACTCGAACGACAGCGGGATTTTTTCTTGTCGGGAGATGAAAGTATGTTGCGTCCTATGATTCTGCGTGACATTGCAGAAGTTACAGGATACGATATATCAACCATTTCACGTGTTACCAGCAACAAATATGTTCAAACTAATTATGGACTATATCCGTTAAAATATTTTTTCTCCGAATCGCGCCAAAACGAAGCCGGAGAAGAATTTTCAACACGAGAAATTAAACGTATTTTAAAATCTCTCATTGATGGTGAGGAGAAAAAAACACCCTATACCGACGATAAATTGTGTGAACTACTGAATGAACATGGCTATTCAATAGCCCGACGTACTGTTGCTAAATATCGGGAACAACTCGGGATTCCGGTTGCCCGTATGCGGAAACAAATATGATATAAATCATGAAATTGATATCTCATATCATATCTGCATTATTCCACCCCTATCTTATTCCATTTTATGGGTGCATAATTTTCATAACAAATAGTTATCTTATCGCTTTACCGACGATAATCAGTCTATATTTTATTGCAACTATTTTCTTTTTTACTTGCCTACTCCCCGTCGTATCGCACATGATGCTCAAAATTATGAATAAGAAAGAAAATAATAACGAAATCATTTTAAGGGTAGAATTATTGCTAAATAGCATACTACTAATTCTCTGCAGTATATTTATGCATCGCATACATGCTCCTATATGGACACAAGCATATCTGGTTGGGGCATCATTAGCAACAACAACAGTATGGGTATGCCGAATGTGTAATTACAGCATCAGTGCACATATGGCAGCTCTCGGAGCACTTTGGGGCTTAATATTTATAATACCACAAACACAATCACCAATAGCACTTGAGATAATTATAATATTGATATTGGCAACCGGAATTACAGGTACAACTCGTCAGATACTCGACAAAGAAAATATTATTCAACTATTTTGGGGATTACTCTGCGGGCTTATATTTCCTATAATATCTCAAAAAATACTATCTTTGTCGCTATTCTCAACCTTATAAAGTTATGACACCTATTGTAAGCATTATTATGGGTAGTACTTCAGATTTGCCCATTATGGAAAAAGCAGCTCAACTGCTCAATGACTTTGAGATACCGTTTGAAATGAATGCATTGTCGGCACACCGTACTCCTGAACAGGTAGAAATATTTGCTAAAAATGCAGAATCTCGCGGTATTAAAGTAATCATTGCTGCCGCCGGTATGGCAGCACATCTACCCGGCGTTATAGCCGCATCGACTTCACTCCCCGTGATAGGAGTTCCTATTAATTCGACACTTGACGGAATGGACGCATTACTCGCCATAGTACAAATGCCTCCCGGTATACCTGTTGCAACAGTAGGTATAAATGGAGCTCTCAACGCAGCTATTCTTGCAGTACAAATGCTATCACTGAACAACGTACAAATTGCCGAAAAACTTAAATCGTACAAAAAGGGATTGGCAAAAAAAATCATTGATGCCAATGAAAAATTAGCTCAAGTGAAATATCCTTTCAAAACAAATTAAATAGTAATTTTTCGGGGCTACAAATGGCACAAACATTATGTAGCCCCAATAGAATGAAACCACCATACAGAAGAATATGGATTTTTTCAATTACCATCGACGTAAAAGTTCTGTTACACATATAGGAAATACTCCACTCGGAGGAGATAACCCTATCCGCATACAATCGATGACCAATACTCATACTCATGAAATAAATGCAAGTGTAAAACAATGCATTCGTATCATTGAAGCAGGAGCAGACTACGTACGTCTTACAGCACAAGGATTACGTGAGGCTGAAAGTCTTATGCATGTCGAAAAAGAACTTCGAAAAAATGGATATACTACACCACTTGTGGCCGACATACATTTCAATCCTCATGTAGCCGACGTAGCAGCAGGTATTGTTGAAAAAGTTCGTATCAATCCGGGCAATTTTGTCGATAATGCCCGCACATTCAAACATCTTGAATATACCGATGAAGAGTACGCTCAAGAACTACAAAAACTACGCAATCGATTTGTACAACTGCTTAAAATATGTCGAGCACATGGCACAGCAGTACGCATAGGTGTAAATCATGGCTCTCTGTCTGATCGTATAATGAGCAGGTATGGCGATACACCCGCAGGTATTGTAGAATCGTGTATGGAATTCTTGCGTTTGTGCAGAGATGAAAATTTCAATGATGTCGTATTATCCATCAAAGCATCAAATACCGTAGTAATGGTGCAATCGGTAAGGCTGCTTCTCGTTGCAATGGAGCAAGAAAATATGCATTACCCTTTACACTTGGGTGTAACAGAAGCCGGTGAAGGCGAAGATGGACGTATAAAATCGGCCGTAGGTATAGGAGCCTTACTTGCCGATGGCATAGGTGATACTATAAGAGTTTCACTGAGTGAAGCACCGGAACTTGAAATTCCTGTAGCCCGTAAATTAGTAAATCATATTATTGGCCGATACAATCACCCATCAATCAAGGGGATAACTGCTCAAACCTTTTATTATACCGAAATGAAACGTCGACAAACTTATCGAGTTGAAAATATCGGTAATAATAAGGTCCCTATCATAATTGCTGATGCAATGTCTAAAAACGGATTGCAGCCCGATTATATTTATGTATCCGACGATTATATCATTGATGCAAAAACAAATAAGCGATTCAATATATATAATATCAACAATATCACAGAGCTATGGAAAGATAGTGAGAATATTAAATTTATACAACTCAAATACTCTCAACTATCAGATAACACGATTGATACCATAAGCTATGTACCCAATTTGGTGATAATTTTAAGTAGTGAACATATCAATCCTATAGGTGAATGTAGAGCATTTTTCCACAAATTAATGGATAAAGATTTACGTATTCCGGTAATCGTAAAATTTGCATATCACGAACAAAATATCGAGGATTTACAATTAAAGTCCGCAGCCGATTTCGGAACTTTACTACTCGATGGATTTCCCGATGGTATATGGTTACAGAATGATGGGAATATCTCTATTGACAAAATTGTTGATTGCATGTATAGTATACTTCAAGCGGCTCGTCAACGCACCAGTAAAACCGAGTATATATCATGTCCGGGGTGCGGTAGAACTATGTTTGACCTTGAAAAAACCATTGCACGTGTTAAGGCCGCGACATCTCATCTTAAGACTTTAAAAATAGGTATCATGGGGTGCATAGTGAATGGTCCCGGAGAGATGGCCGATGCCGACTACGGATATGTCGGAGCCGGACGCAATCGTATCAGCCTATACAAAAACAAAATTTGCGTAGAAAAAAATATTCCAGAAGAAGAAGCTGTCGAACATCTTATTGCACTTATTAAAGAACATGGTGATTGGATAGAACCATCATAGCCATTCTCTTAAATACTCCCAATTAATAAATAGATATTCAAATTATTACTTCTTGTTACAAGATGTTTTCGCGGAAGCGACTCTCGATGGGTGCTGATTGATAAAATCCTTCCAACTTGTATAGGATTTTTCGACGTGAGGTCTGTTTGTCTGATAAAAATGGCATAAAGCAGCGGCAAGCCCATCTGTCGCATCGAGTTGTGGCAACATATTCTCATCGGGAATATGTAATATGCGCTGTAACATATCAGCAACTTGCTCTTTCGCGGCATTACCATTTCCTGTAATTGCCATCTTTATTTTCAGCGGAGCATACTCTGTAATAGGTATATCTCTATATAGAGCCGCAGCCATGGCTATACCTTGCGCTCTACCTAATTTGAGCATCGATTGTACGTTTTTTCCAAAAAAAGGTGCTTCTATCGCCATTTCATCAGGGTGATATTGCTCAATAAGACCTAATACTCGTTCAAATATCCGACGAAGCTTCATATAATGATCACCCATCTTACCCAATTGCAATACGCCCATACTAACAAGTTCCGGAACATTTGCTTTGATACGCAATATTCCATAACCCATTATATTTGTTCCCGGATCAATTCCAAGTATTATGCGATCTTGTGTGAGATGAGATTCTTTCATATAATCAATCAAAAAGTTCAAGCAATGTATTAAACCGAAGTACTTTATTCCCAAATAATTTTTCAATAGAAATATCAAGAGACTCGCCTACAGAATCATACCACCTCTCGAGAGATTGACGATCGGCAACATGAAATTGTAACGAGAAACTTTCTCCATCAATTTCTTCAGCGGTGATTATACGGCATAATTGAGGAGACGAAAGTTCGGAATTGGCAATCGCCAACGGAATATATGTCGCTCGCAACCAATCGACAAACGCCTCTTTCACTGTATTATCAACATTATATGTTGTATTGAAAATATACATATACTATCGAATTTAAAATTAATACCGAGACAAAGATAAAAATTTTTTGGCTGAAAAGTTGTATGAATAAAAAAAAGCGGTTATCTTTGCATCGCAAAAAGCAAATGGGGTATTAGCTCATCTGGCTAGAGCGCGACACTGGCAGTGTCGAGGTGAGCGGTTCGAGTCCGCTATACTCCACCATAGCGCATATTTTAATATGCGCTTTTTTATTTTAGGGAATAATTTTACCGATTAAGGCTTAATTTCATAATTTTGTAACTACATTTGCTCTATAAAAAGGACTTAGCCATGAAGATTCTCTACGACCACCAAATGTTTACTATGCAAAAGTTCGGAGGAGTTACCCGATATTTTGCAGAATTAATAACCTGCCTTCCTCCTGATATAGAGGCATGTATGCCCCAATCTATTTGGTCGGACAACTATTATCTGCGCGAAACCGTAAATAAGCCTGTAAAACAATTAGGCTTTCCCAATAATTTCAGAGTAAAACGCCGTATATATTATTTTATGAATAATTTTGCTGCTCATAAATTAGCCCGAAAAAAACACTATGACATCATACATCCTACATGGTACGACTCATACATATTGAAAAAAAGAAAAAAACCTTTAGTAATCACAATACATGACCTAATTCAAGAGCGATTCAGTAAAGATTTCCTTTTTTACGACCGCAGTATAAAAAAGAAACACTTGCTGATGACAAAAGCCGATCATATTATTGCAGTAAGTCATCAAACTAAAGAAGACATTATAAATATGACGGGTATTTCACCTCAAAAAATAAGTGTTGTGCACCATGGATACCGCTCTACAATCACTCCGGCAGCTCCACTTGCCGACAATTATATATTATATGTGGGTGATCGTAGAAAATATAAAAATTTTTCGACGCTGTGCGAGGCCGTTGCTCCAATACTACATGATAATAATACATTATCTCTAATATGCGCCGGTAATTCTTTTACCGATGAGGAATTTAATCTGTTTAAGAAACTCAATATCTCTACGACACAAATACGAGCTATTCATGCCACAGACGCAGAATTAATGTCATTATATCACTATGCCAAAGCCTTTATATACCCTTCGCTCTATGAAGGCTTTGGCATACCAATACTTGAAGCCTTTGCCAATAATTGTCCCGTGTGCTTGAGCCACACATCTTGCTTCCCCGAAGTTGCCGGCGACGCAGCAATATATTTCGACCCTCAATCGGCCGAATCTATGCGCGATACAATTGAAAATGTTTTATACATGTCTGGTGAAGGAAACCGCCTAAGAAAGGCCGGACTTGAACGAGTAAAACAATTTACTATTGAAAAAATGGTTAACGAAACATGTAATATATATCGCGCCCTAATGTGATCGTAAAATATGGATACGAAATTTGCATACAATTCGCTGATATACGAAATCATAGATGAATCAAAAAGGACAGTGAGCTTATATTCTCATGATATAAACCAAGAGAAAAAACGTATTATTATACCTCAATATGTAACATATAAATCTCGTAGATACAAAGTTGTTGCAATCGAGTCATTCGCCCTTATCAGATGCTGTGCAGAATACATTCGTATTGGGAAATACATTACAAATTTAGACATTTTATTATTTAATAATTGTATAAATTTGAGCCATATAGAGATAGACAAAAACAACAATGTCTATTGTAGCCACGACGGAATTGTATATAACAAAGAGATGACTCGTTTAGTGAAATTTCCCCGCAATAAACAAGTTGAGGAATTTTCTATACCTCAAGGTGTAACACATATTGAATACGGGGCATTTGCTTGGAACAACTATATACGCCATATCCACATACCTGACAGCGTAAGACATATTAAACAAGAAGCTTTCGTTGTATGTACCCAAATTGATACGATAACCGGCGCATCGCAGATAGAAACAATTGGGCATAATGCTTTTTCCGATTGCATATCACTAAAAACATTACCTCTATTCCAATCATTAAAAGAGATTGGTTATAATGCTTTTACGCGAACATCTATACACTCATTTAATATACCAGAAAGTATTGAAAAAATTTATCCGGAAGCTTTTTCCGATTGCAAATTACTTACACATTTTACAATATCCGGGAATGAAAATAGATACAAAATAATAGACAATGTTTTATTTAACCAAGATAAGAAATCTCTACATACATATCCTGCAAACAAAAAAGGAAAGTCGTACACCATTCCTCAATGGGTAACTCAAATAGAAAGTGGGGCTTTTTCATATGCCAATCACTTAAAAACTATACATTCTGACTGCGAGAAATTAAATATTATAGAAAGCGGTGCTTTCGCTTTTACTTCAATCGAAAAAATCATACTGCCTAGCACATCATATATATGTAGCAATGCTTTTATTCACAGTGCAATAAAACAGATTGTATTTAAAGGTGAAGAACCACCATCAACATTCGGATGTGAAATTCTTCCCGAAGATGTAATAATACTAGTCCCTTATGGTAGTAAAAGGGCGTATCAATATGCCGACTTGTGGTGTAACCGAACCATAAAAGAGTACTACGAAAACGAAATACCGGCCTAAATAAAGTACAATATATAATACGTTATATACACAAGCGAGACTGATATGTTTTTCGTTCGCGCATACGGCGTAATAATCGTGCCGTAAATTCATGATTTTTCAATCCCCAACGAGGTGCAATCAGTAATGAATCGGGCGATTGAGAAACAAATCTCTCAACAACGATGCTCGGGCTCAATCGTTCAATAAAATCAATTGCAAGATCGATGTATTCATCAATATCATAGAACATGAAATCTTCGGGTCTACGCTCAAACTCATGTGCCATTCGGGTATGGCGGATCAACTGTAACTGATGTAACTTGATTGTTGTAAGTGGTAATTGAGACAACCGCGTTGCATGTTGCAGTATTTCCGTTCTTGACTCACCCGGTAAGCCGAGTATCATGTGGACACCAACAGCAATTCCGGCATCGGCTGTACGTCGAACAGCCTCTACAGCTTCACCATATGTATGACCTCTATTGATACGTTGTAAGGTTTTATCGAGAGTACTTTCTACACCATACTCCACCATTACATAATATTTCTCAGATAATCGCATAAGATAATCGAGCAGTCGTTGTGGCATACAATCGGGACGAGTACCAATTATCAAGCCAACGACGCCAGGATGCGTCAACGCCTCCTCATATCGAGCCACCAATCGTTCATAATCATCATAAGTATTTGTATAGGCCTGGAAATATGCCAAATACTTCATTTCCGGATATTTATGAGAAAAAAATTTTATTCCCTCCTGTATCTGTTCCGAAATAGTTTTCCCGACATGACAATAGTCCGGACTAAATGTTTGATTATTACAATACGTGCAACCGCCCCACCCTTTGGTTCCATCACGATTGGGACAAGAAAATCCCGCATGAAGCGAGATTTTCTGTACTTTGTAGGAAAAAGTTCGGCGCAAATATGCTCCGAAATCATTATATGGCGATAATTGCTCCATTTGCGATTAATATCCAAAATTTTTATAAAAACCGACTATTGCAATAATCCCTTTACGCAAAATATCTATAGGAATATTTTCATTAGGAGAATGGGTTGCATCACTTTCAAGTCCAAATCCCATAAGAATAGATTTTATTCCTAATACCTTTTCAAAAACGGCAATAATAGGAATACTTCCACCACGACGAACAGCCAACGGACGCTTTCCAAAAGCCTCTTCATACCCTTTTTCAGCAGCCTTATATGCCGGCAAATCAATGGGGCAAACATAACTTTCACCTCCGTGCATTGAAGTAATATCAACTTGTACATAATCAGGGGCTATCGAACGGACATGATCTATCATCATTTGAGCTATTTTCTCATGATTTTGATGCGGCACAAGGCGACTTGACATTTTTGCATACGCTTTTGAGGGTAATACAGTTTTTGCGCCTTCTCCTATATATCCGCCCCAGATACCACATACATCAAATGTCGGACGAATAGCGGTGCGTTCGAGCGTAGTATAACCTTTCTCTCCGAACAAACTTTTCACTCCTACATTTGCTTTATATTTATCTTCATCATAGGGCACCGCACCCAACATAGTTCTCTCTTCAGGCGAAACATTATCTACATCATCATAAAATCCAGGTAATGTAACACGACCATCAGCATCGGTCATATCAGCTATGATTTTACAAAGCACATTGATAGGATTGGCCACAGCTCCACCAAAAATACCTGAATGTAAATCATGATTAGGTCCTGTAACTTCGATCTGCCAATATGCCAATCCTCGTAAGCCTGTTGTAATCGAAGGCATTTCGGCACCTACCATACTGGTATCGGATACAAGCATTATATCAGCTTTAAGCAAATCAGTATGATTACGACAAAACTCTTCAACACCTGGTGAACCGATTTCTTCACCACCTTCTATGATAAATTTTACATTACATTTCAATAGTCCTTCCGACAAAGCATATTCAAATGCTTTGAGTTGTAAAAACGACTGACCTTTATCATCATCTGCTCCACGAGCATATAATACGCCATCTTTGATTACTGGTTCGAAAGGAGATGATTTCCATAATTCAAGAGGCTCAACCGGCATTACATCATAATGTCCATACACCAAAACAGTAGGAAAAGATACATCAAGTATTTTTTCGGCATATACCACAGGAGCCGCCGAAGTAGGCATCACTTCAGCTCTATCTACACCGGCCGCCAGCATCAACTCACGCCAACGTTCGGCACAAGCAACCATATCTGCCTTACGAGAAAAATCAGAACTGATAGATGGGATACGAATTAGAGAAAATAATTCTTCTCTGAATCGGGCAGCATTTGCCTCAATATACGATTTAATATCCATAGTTGAATCGATTAAGGTTTATATTTATCTTATTATCACTCTATATTATGCCATACGACTTTTATAATCTTCATAAGTATATTCTCTCCATATGGTAAGGGTATTATCACTACCCCACAAGGCCAAAGAGGGGTGCGAAATACCATTAAACATGGTTGTTTTCACGATGGTATAATGTATCATATCCTCAAATATTAATCGCTCACCGACTTGCAATTCGTGATCAAAAGACCAATCACCCATAAAATCGCCGCTGAGGCACGAATTTCCACCCAAACGATACGTAGGAAGTCCCGGTGTAGGTTTTAAAGCACCTTGTACCACGGGTTTATATGGCATTTCGAGACAATCGGGCATGTGGCAAGTAAACGAGACATCAAGTATAGCTGTGCGAATACCCGCATTCTCTACTATATCCACAACTGTCGATACCAACACACCGGTCTGCCAAGCAAATGCGCTACCGGGTTCAAGAATAATTTCTAAATTGGGATATCGTTGTTTAAATGCTTTCAGTAGCGATATAAGATGTTCTACATCATAATCTTTACGCGTCATAAGATGACCGCCCCCCATATTGAGCCATTTTACGCGGGATAAGAATTTACCAAATTTTTCCTCTACATGTACGAGAGTCTGCTCCAAATCATATGAGGTCGATTCACACAAGGTATGAAAATGCAATCCTTCAATCCCTTCAGGTAACGAATTGCCTAATAGATCAGCTGTAACACCTAATCGCGTTCCCGAAGCACAAGGATTGTACAAAGCTGTTTCTACATCAGAAAATTCGGGATTAATACGCAATCCACACGAAATATTCTTCCCCGAAGCCTTGACGGTAGGATAATGATGGGCAAACTGACTCAAAGAATTGAATGTAACATGACTACTATACGAAAGTATCTCCGGAAAATCTTTATCTGTATATACCGGAGCATATGTATGAGCCTCGCACCCCATTTCTTCATAAGCCAAACGAGCTTCAAAAAGAGAACTTGCCGTAGAATTTGGTATATACTCTCGCACGATAGGAAAAGCCTTCCACAATGCAAAAGCCTTGAATGCCAATATTATATTAACGCCAGCACGCTCCTTCACAGAACGAATAAGCGATAGATTTGAGCGTAAAAGGCTCTCATCCAACACGTAACACGGAGAAGGTATCTTTGTTATATCCATTACATCATATATTTACCCACATAAGAATAATACACAAATATACAATAATCTACCGTATTCTACAACACATTTATGATTTTTTACTAAATAGAAATAGACGATAAATAT
>JAZURX010000031.1:0-48914 GCA_045606385.1 Bacteroidales bacterium
GGTATGAGCTCACCGGTCTTGGTGGTGACATCGTGTGCCGTTCGTCTTATGGGTTGCAAGGTTATGTACTCCGGCGATTGTGGGTTGCTCGCCCGTTGCCGAGGGGTAAACCGCTTGAGCTTTATGGCAACATAAAGACCAGATAAATGACAGACACTTTTCACCGAAAAGTACAGAACCCGGCTTATCGTCCTGCTGTTTTTTTATAGATAATAAATTGATTCCGATATGGTAAAAAAAATACATAAAAGATGGCGTATAGCGCGACGCCGAACCTATCGGTTTGTCATATATGATATGTGGCGCATTACCGGCAACGAGGTCAGTGGTTGGCGGCATAAATTGATTCTACTGATAAAGACATTACATCTGTCGGTACGTCGGTTTATTACAGCCGACCTCGAATTGCGTGCGGCAGCCCTTACATTCAATACACTGCTGGCGGTTGTTCCGGCTTTGGCATTGATATTCGCCGTGGCAAAGGGGCTTGGCTTTCAATCGATAGTACAAAGTCAGCTTTTCGACTATTTCCCTGCACAACGCACAGCCTTAAAACAAGCACTCACATTTGTCGATTCCTATTTGGCTCATACACAAGACGGCATATTTGTAGGAGTAGGCATTGTATTTCTGCTTTGGTCGGTCATAAGCCTGCTTTACAGCGTAGAAACCACATTCAACGATGTGTGGCAGGTGAATAAAGAGCGGTCGATTTATCGCAAAGTAATCGACTATATCGCCATTATCGTACTGCTTCCCTTGCTTATGATTATAACGGGAGGACTTTCGATATTTGTCAGCAGCGGTATATCCTCGTCGCCATCATTAGCGTTTCTCAGTCCGATAGTGCGCATCATTATCTCCATCAGCCCTTATGTACTCACGTGCATTATATTCACACTGATATATATGCTTGTGCCCAACACCCGAGTAAAATTTCGTAACGCTCTGATTTCCGGTATTATTTGTGGCATAGCATTCCAATTGATGCAAATTATATATATAAACGGACAAGTATGGCTTTCGCGCTATAATGCCATATACGGAAGTTTTGCTTTTTTACTGCTGTTCTTGCTGTGGACATGGTTTTCATGGCTGATATGCCTTTTCGGGGCCGTACTCTCCTACTCTGCCCAGAATGTGGAAAAATTCAACTTCGACAAGGAGATAAAAAATATAAGTCATCGATATAAATATTTTGTGGCAACGATTATATCATCGGCCATTTTCAAACAATTTGTCACCGGACAACCACCCTTGACACGTAATGATATAGCTTCATCACACGAAATTCCCATACGTCTTACCGGCGAAATATTGCAACTTCTCGTCGATGCCCGCATTATAAGAGAAACTCCTTCGGGCGACGATCGTGTATGGGCCTATATACCCGCCATAGACCCGCAACAGCTCACTATGGGCATGTTATTGCAACGGCTCGACCGATACGGATCTGAAAATTTCAAAATAGATCGACACAAATATGCGGCTTATTGGCAATCATTATATTCTTCGCTCAATGCCTCCTACAACGAGGGGGAGAAAACATTGGTAAAAGATTTGCACATAGAAGCACACAAAGAGAAAGAAAACAACTGAAATTCTTTATTTTATTATACATAAAACAGAATCATCAAATACAGATTATCACCATGAGATTATTAGGGAACATTATTTGGATTATCGGCGGAGGTTTCGTCATGGCATTGGAGTACCTTTTAAGCGGGTTTGCATTGTGTTGCACCATTATCGGTATTCCCTTCGGGCTGCAAGTTATGAAACTGGGTATGCTTGCCCTCTTTCCATTCGGACAGACAACCATCGTAGAGGGGGACAGCCGAGGCTGCATCTCTATTCTAATGAATATCCTTTGGTTCTTTTTCGGTATAGGTATAGCTTTGTCGTACCTCGGTTTCGGGTTACTGTTTTGCATCACCATTATCGGTATTCCCTTCGGCATACAACATTTCAAACTGATGAAAGTAGCTTTATGCCCGTTTGGTCGTATTATCGTATCGGAAGATTAAACAGACAAATGTAGGGACGCACGGTCGGTGCGTCCGAGGATAACGAAATAAAAAGGGATTTTATAATTTACATTCGTATGATTGTATGGCGGACACTCGAGCCGAGTGTCCCTACAATAATGTCAACAAATTTCAGGGATAATGTAGGGACGCACGGTCGGTGCGTCCGAGGGTATTGACGGAGAATACACGAGTTGTGCGTTTTCGCCTTTCACATTTCACCTCATTCGGTTACATGGCGGACGCTTGAGCCAAGCGTCCCTACAATAATTCAACAAATTTCAGGGATAATATGTGGTGTGTCTATATATAAAATATTACAATGGCGAAAATCTATCGAAATAAAAGCATTTATGTAAAAGTTACTTAAAAATCAGAGCCAAATCCCACCAAACATGTATTATAAATTAACAGAAAGATGCACCCACAAATAAAGAAACGTAAATTCTCAAATAAATAATATCACATTTTATTTGCATAAATAAAATAGAGATTTTATCTTTGCAAACGTAAAAACAAAAAGAACCAGTATGAATATGAATTTCCGACTTCGCAGCCTACGAATTATTATTCTATCGAAAATATCGATGGACTGTGAGCCGGTGCGTTAATAGGTAACAAAATCAGAAACGATATAAACCTTTCTCACAGGTCTGTGCAGAAAGGTTTTTTTATTTTGTTTTAAGTTAGAAACCGTTTTAATTTTTCTTGAAAAACAGGTCTCGACCTCAAAAAAAGAAGTTTCTGAAAAATAAAATAGGAATAAAAACAGATGCAAAACAATGAGTGATAAATTATACATCTTCGACACCACACTGCGCGACGGGGAACAAGTACCCGGTTGCCAATTGAATACCGTAGAAAAGATAGAGGTAGCTCGCGCACTCGAAGCGTTAGGCGTGGATATTATAGAGGCAGGATTTCCCGTATCGAGTCCGGGTGATTTCAATTCGGTAGTAGAAATATCAAAAGCAGTAACATGGCCTACGATATGCGCTCTGACACGAGCCAACGAAAACGATATAAGAGTAGCCGCAGAGGCTCTGCAATATGCAAAGCACAAGCGCATACACACCGGTATCGGCACTTCGGATTACCACATAAAGTATAAATTCAATTCTACACGCGAAGAGATTATAGAACGAGCCGTCGCTGCCGTAAAATATGCAAAAAAATATGTAGAAGATGTTGAATTTTATGCCGAAGATGCCGGACGTACCGATAATGAATACCTCGCCCGCGTAATAGAAGCGGTTGTAAAAGCGGGTGCTACAGTTGTAAATATACCCGATACAACCGGCTACTGTCTTCCCGAAGAATTCGGTCAAAAGATTCGATTTCTCAAAGAGAATGTAAAAGGCTTAGAAAATGTAATCATTGCGACACATTGCCACAACGATTTGGGTATGGCCACAGCCAATACCATTGCCGGTATAACCAATGGAGCACGCCAAGCCGAAGTAACCATAAACGGAATCGGAGAACGAGCCGGTAACACATCGCTCGAAGAGGTAGCCATGATACTGAAAAGCCACAAACATCTCGGTATCGAGACTAATATCAATACACAAAGAATATATAGTACCAGCCGCCTTGTGTCGAGTCTTATGAATATGCCTGTACAACCCAATAAAGCGATAGTAGGGCGCAATGCATTTGCACATTCGTCGGGGATACATCAAGATGGCGTACTTAAAAACAGAGAAAATTATGAAATTATAGCTCCGCAAGAGGTAGGTATCGATGAAAATTCAATAGTATTGACTGCCCGCAGTGGCAGAGCCGCACTGAAACATCGCTTACACATATTGGGCGTAGAACTCGACAAAGGGCAGTTGGATCACGCATACGAAGATTTTTTGAAACTCGCCGATCGCAAAAAGGATATTAATGACGATGATGTATTGATGCTTGTAGGCAAAGCCCGCGCAAAAAACGCGCGTATTACTCTCGACTATCTGCAAGTAACTTCGGGGGTAGGTGTACGCTCGGTTGCCAGCGTAGGCCTGCTTATTGCCGGAGAGCGTTTCGAAGCCGCCGCAAGCGGAAACGGGCCGGTAGATGCTGCCATTAAGGCTGTAAAGCAGATTATTCATCGACAAATGACAATCCAAGAATTCTTGATACAAGCCATAACCAAAGGCAGCGATGATATGGGAAAGGTACACATGGCGGTATCATACGAAGGCGTACATTACAACGGATTTGGCGCCAACACCGATATTATAGCAGCCTCGGTCGAAGCATTTATCGATGCCATCAACAAATTTGTTCACTAATAAACCGATTATACTATGAACACGCTATTTGACAAAATATGGGACGCACATATCGTGCAACAGATTGAAGAGGGTCCCACCCAACTTTATATCGACAGGCTCTATTGTCATGAGGTGACAAGTCCACAGGCATTTGACGGACTGCGAGCTCGCGGGCTGCGATGTTTTCGACCTGACCACATCTATTGCATGCCCGACCACAACACCCCTACTCACGACCAAGATAAACCTATCGAAGACCCTGTTTCGCGAACACAGGTCGAGACATTGGCCCGTAACGCACAGGAGTTCAGGTTGAATCATTTCGGTATGTTCTCGCCCAAGAACGGCATTATCCATGTCGTAGGGCCCGAGCGCGGATTGACACTTCCGGGCATGACCATTGTATGCGGCGATTCGCACACATCGACACACGGAGCCATGGGGGCCGTCGCATTCGGTATAGGTACAAGTGAAGTGGAAATGGTCATGGCTTCGCAATGTATTCTGCAATCACGTCCCAAAACAATGCGCATCACCATCGACGGACAACTCGGCAAAGGTGTCACCGCAAAAGATATGGCACTGTATATAATATCGAAAATCACGACAAGCGGAGCGACAGGCTATTTTATCGAATATGCGGGTGAAGCAATACGCACTCTCTCGATGGAAGGACGGCTCACACTCTGTAATCTGAGTATCGAAATGGGTGCCCGAGGTGGCATGATAGCTCCCGATGAAATCACTTTTGAATATATCAAAGGTCGTGAATACGCACCCAAAGGCGAAGAATGGGACAAAGCTGCAGCCTATTGGAAGGGGTTGCGCAGTGACGATGACGCTGTATTCGACAAAGAGATGTATTATAATGCGTCCGAGATAGAACCTATGATAACATACGGAACCAACCCCGGTATGGGTACGGCCATCACAGCGACCATACCCACAACCGAAGGTATGAGTACAGCCGAAAAGGCATCATTCGAAAAGGCTATGACATATATGGGATTCCACTCGGGCGAAAAACTCATCGGAAAATCGGTCGACTATGTATTTCTCGGAGCATGTACCAACGGACGAATCGAAGACTTCAGGGCATTTACCTCAATAGTGAAGGGACGTAAAAAGGCAGACAATATCATCGCATGGTTAGTGCCGGGCTCATGGATGGTCGACGCACAAATACGAGAAGAGGGATTGGATAAGATACTTGCTGAATCAGGATTTGAAATACGACAACCGGGGTGCTCGGCGTGTTTGGCAATGAACGATGACAAAATTCCAGCCGGGAAATATGCAGTATCGACAAGTAATCGTAACTTTGAAGGGCGACAAGGCCCCGGATCCCGCACCCTACTTGCCGGTCCGTTGGTAGCAGCAGCCGCCGCAATAACCGGTTGTATTACAGACCCGAGAGAGTTGATGTAACTTAAAAACGAAAAGCGATGAAACAAAAATTCGATATAATATGTGATACTTGCGTGCCGCTTCCATTGGAAAATGTCGATACCGACCAGATCATTCCAGCACGTTTCCTCAAAGCCACTACACGCGAAGGTTTTGGCGAAAATCTGTTTAGAGATTGGCGATACAATGCCGATGGCAGCCTCAATAAAAATTTTGTACTGAACAATCCTTCTTATAGTGGACAAATACTGGTTGTCGGGAAAAATTTCGGGTCGGGCTCAAGTCGCGAACACGCCGCATGGGCTATTGCCGACTATGGTTTCAGGGTTGTAGTATCGAGTTTTTTTGCCGATATTCACAAAAACAATGAGTTGAATAACTTTGTATTGCCGGTAGTAGTGAGCGAAAAATTTCTTCAAGAGCTGTTTGAGTCAATTGCAACAGACCCACAAACGAAAGTAGAAGTCGACCTACCACGACAAACAATTACCAACAAAGCGACCGGTCATCATGAGACTTTCGAAATCAACGCATATAAAAAACATTGTCTTATAAACGGTCTCGATGATATAGATTACTTATTGAGCCAAAAATCTGCTATTGAAATATGGGAACAAAACCACAAATAAATATGATGCCCGCTATCGAAATATTAGACACCACGCTACGTGATGGAGAACAGACATCGGGCGTATCGTTTGCTCCACAAGAAAAAATGAGTATAGCCCGACTTTTGCTCAATGTACTACGTGTCGACCGCATAGAAATAGCTTCGGCTCGTGTATCGAGTGGAGAATTTTATTCGGCACGACAAGTGTGTTCGTGGGCTCGTAAAAAGAGATGTATCGATCGTATAGAAATACTCGGTTTTATCGACAACGGTGCGTCGATAGAATGGATAAAAGAGGCCGGGGGCAAGGTCATCAATCTATTGTGTAAAGGTTCTTTACGCCATTGCGAAGAACAATTGCAAAAATCGCCATATGAGCATATTGCCGATATCAAACGAGAAATTGCCCTTGCCAAACATTACAAAATGCGAGTAAATATCTATCTCGAAGATTGGTCAAACGGTATGATCAATTCGCCCGAATACGTCTTTGACTTCATGGACGCATTGCATACCGAGAACATCGTTCGGTTTATGCTTCCCGATACCTTGGGTATACTCAACCCATATCAGACATACGACTTTTGCCGACAAATGATAACCCGCTACCCCAATTGTAGCTTCGATTTCCATGCACACAACGACTACGACCTTGCCGTGGCAAATGTATTCTCTGCGGCAAAAGCCGGTATACGTGGCATACATTGCACGATAAACGGGCTTGGTGAACGTGCTGGTAATGCTACATTATCGAGTGTCTTAGCCGTGATGCATGACCAATTGAAACTATCGACCAATATCGATGAGAGCAAGATAAATAAGGTGAGTCGCGTAGTAGAATCTTATTCGGGGATACGCATACCGGCCAATAAGCCCATTATCGGAGAATATGTATTTACTCAATGCGCCGGTGTTCATGCCGACGGTGATAGCAAAAACAATTTATACTGCAACGACCTATTGCCCGAACGCTTTGGCCGTACACGCGAATACGCCTTAGGAAAAACATCGGGAAAAGCCAACATTCGTAAGAATCTCGAAGCATTGGCCATAGAGCTTGACGACGAATCGATGCGCAAAGTCACCGATCGCATTATCGCTCTCGGAGACAAGAAAGAGCAAATCACGCAAGAAGACCTTCCGTACATCATCTCCGATGTTCTGAATCACAATATCGAAAATCAGAAAATACATCTGCTCAACTACTCGTTGGCGTTGGCTCAAGGCCTGCATCCCGTAGCCGTGGTAAAAATAGATATTCATGGCACACATTATGAACAAACGGCAACCGGCGACGGTCAATACGATGCTTTTGTCAAAGCTCTGCGCATCATATATAAGCAACAATTGAAACGTGAATTTCCGATACTCACCAATTATACAGTGGATATTCCTCCAGGAGGACGCACCAATGCCTTTGTACAAACGGTCATTACATGGCGATACCACAATCACACATTCAAAACACGCGGACTCGATGCCGACCAAACCGAAGCCGCCATACAAGCTACCGTAAAAATGCTAAACCAAATAGAAGATATGTGAAAAACGGCCGATACAGAAATATGATACATACAAGTTATATTTCATAAAGCCGAGACAACTAACACTTTACATACTATCGAACAAAGAACCTCAAACAAAGAATTTATATGAAATTGAATCTCGCTGTACTTCCGGGTGACGGAATAGGTCCCGAAATAGTAGCTCAAGCATTGCAAGTTACAGAGGCGGTATGTAAGCGATTCGGACACGAACTTACCTACAAACATGCCCTTGTGGGCGCATGCGCCATCGATGATTGTGGCGACCCCTACCCTGCCTCTACACACGAATTGTGCATGAATGCCGATGCCGTATTGTTCGGTGCGATAGGCTCACCCCGGTATGATAATAATCCGGCAGCCAAAGTTCGTCCCGAACAAGGATTGCTCGGTATGCGCAAAAAATTGGGTCTATACGCCAACATCAGACCGGTAACAACCTTTGATTCCCTACTTCACAAGTCGCCACTGCGTCGCGACATTGTCGAAGGTACAGACCTGATGTGTATTCGCGAACTTACAGGAGGAATCTACTTCGGTCGTCCGCAAGGTCGTAGCGAAGACGGGAATACAGCCTACGACACCTGTGTGTATAGTCGCGAAGAGGTAGAGCGCATCGTACGTCTCGCATATAAATATGCAGGACAACGTCGCAAAAAGGTAACTGTTGTAGACAAGGCCAACGTACTCTGCACATCGCGACTTTGGCGCGAAATAGCACAAGAAATCGCCCAAGAATATCCCGATATCACCACAGAATATATGTTTGTTGACAATGCCGCCATGCAATTAGTTCAATTTCCGAAACGTTTCGATGTGATGGTCACAGAAAATATGTTTGGCGACATTCTCACCGACGAAGCCTCAATCATCACCGGTTCGCTCGGGATGTTACCATCGGCTTCAGTTGGCATACACACCTCGGTATTTGAGCCGATACATGGTTCATACCCCCAAGTAGCCGGCAAAGACATTGCCAACCCCGTAGCAACTATTTTATCTGCAGCATTGATGTTTGAATACGCCTTCGACCTCATTGAAGAGGGTGCAACCATACGTCGTGCCGTTGCGGCATCGCTCGAAGCCGGTATCGTGACCGAAGATATTTGCGGCGACGGCAAAGCCTACAAATGTAGCGAAGTGGGTCAATGGATTACAACATTCATTGCCGAAGGGGAATAATCACACCAATCCATATATTTATAACGGTGATGCACAGTTTTTGCATCACCGTTATTTGTTATTGTCACACATAATCCTGCAAAACAGCACAATATACTATACACATCTCAAATACCTCATGATTGCAGGGACGCATGTTTGGCGTTATCACATTTTACCTCATATGGTTGATGACGGGCACTCGAGCCGAGTGTCCCTACAATATACGTAAACGATTTTCAGAGATAATGTAGGGACGCACGGTCTGTGCGTCCGAGGGTAACTAAATAAAAGTAATATTGTCCATATTATAAATAATTCTATCTATATAAGATATGAAGAAATAAGCGTTTCTTTGCAATTGGAACAAGTATATGGAGAAACTATGCGGTATGTATAAAGCAGGTCTCAAAAGCAACTGTGCAAGCACTATGAAAACAGCACCAAATTGCCAAGTAAGAGCAGAAAATCGATAGAAATAAAACAACGTATACCTCCAATGTAGTAAAAGAATAATTTCAAAATCGATATAAAGATGAGTAAACAGACAAATTATTATCTATTCCTTATCGCCTTGATTTCGGCTATGGGAGGATTTCTTTTCGGTTATGACTGGGTGGTAATAGGTGGTGCCAAACCGTTCTACGAACAGTTTTTCGGAATATCCGACAGCCCCACACTGCAAGGTTGGGCTATGAGCAGCGCACTTATAGGTTGCCTTTTCGGTGCTATAAGCGCAGGGAAACTGAGCGACCGATTCGGGCGTAAACCGATATTGATATTGTCGGCCGGACTATTCATATGTACAGCCATTGGTACCGGCGCAGCCAATAGTTTTAATCTATTTAATGTTTTCAGATTGATAGGAGGATTTGCCATAGGCATTGCATCGAGTTTGTCACCCATGTACATAGCCGAGATAGCCCCGGCACGCCTGCGGGGCCGGTTCGTATCGATAAATCAACTTACCGTGGTATTGGGTATTTTGTCGGCACAAATCGCAAATTGGCTGATAGCCGAGCCGGTAGCTCCTGACGCCACCGCCGAAATGATACACGACTCTTGGAACGGGCAGATGGGCTGGCGCATGATGTTTTGGGCCATGATAGTGCCGTCGGCATTATTTTTTATTTTCAGTTTTGTATTACCCGAAAGCCCGCGTTGGCTGGCATCGACAGGTCGCAGGGAATCGGCTCTGAAAGTTTTTGAACGTATCGGAGGCAAAGCATATGCCCACAGTGAAGTCGAAGCCATAGAGAGTTTATCGATCGAAAAAAACGAAACAGGCGACATAAAGAAACTGTTACAACCGGCCATGCTCAAAATATTGCTCATCGGTGTAGTGATGGCCGTTTTGCAACAATGGTGTGGTATAAATGTGATATTCAACTACGCCCAAGAGATATTTATGGCAGCCGGATATGGAGTATCAGATGTACTGATGAATATCGTCGTCACCGGTATTACCAACGTAATATTTACCATCATTGCCATGTGCGTAGTCGACCGCTGGGGACGAAAAGCACTCACCTTGATAGGTGCTTTCGGACTTACACTCATCTATGCCTTCATGGGAGCAGCCTATTATTTCGGTATAAGCGGAGTGTTATTGCTGGTGATAGTGGTAGCCGCCATCGCTTGTTACGCCATGACGCTTGCTACCACGATGTGGGTAATCATATCTGAAATATTCCCCAATCGCATACGAGGCATCGCCATGTCGGTATGCACGTTTGCCCTATGGGCTGCATGTTTCATTCTTACATACACATTCCCTGTACTGAATAGTACATTAGGTGCTGCCGGTACTTTTTGGCTTTATGGTGTAATATGCCTCATAGGTGGAATATTTGTATGGTATCGTCTGCCCGAGACTAAAAATAAAAGCCTCGAAGAGATAGAAAAAGAGCTTATCAACTAATAATACAATTATAAACAATCAAAACTGAGTTGAAATCAAATTTTTAAGACCTAAAATGGAAAAAATAACACCATACCTTATACAGAGCACAGTAGATAGCCATGAAGTACGCGCATGGGAAGAAGATATCATGCTTCCCACCTACGAAACAGGGAAAGAGGAAAAGAACCCCATATTTCTCGAAAAACGTGTATATCAAGGCAGTTGCGGCTCGGTATATCCCTACCCTGTAGTAGAAAAAATTTCGGACGAGAAAAGAGATAAAAAGTATCATGCCCTTTTTATCGAGAATAAATACATAAAGGTAATGATACTGCCCGAATTGGGCGGTCGCATACACATGGCATACGACAAAGTGAAACAACGTCACTTTGTGTATTACAATCAGGTCGTAAAGCCAGCATTGGTAGGTCTTACCGGTCCATGGATTTCGGGCGGTATAGAATTTAACTGGCCACAGCACCACCGCCCCTCAACATTCTTACCCACCGAATTTTCGATAGAAGAGCACACCGATGGAAGTAAAACCATATGGTGCAACGAAGTAGAACGTATGTTTCGCACCAAGGGTATGCAAGGATTCCGCTTATACCCCGATAAATCATATATTGAAATACATGTAAAGATATACAACCGGACCGCATTCCCTCAGACATTCTTATGGTGGGCCAATCCTGCAGTGGTAGTGAATGACCACTATCACTCCGTATTCCCCCCCGATGTAAACGCCGTATTCGATCATGGCAAACGCGATGTATCATCATTTCCCATTGCCACAGGTGTATACTACAAGCAAGATTACTCGGCCGGAGTAGATATATCGAAGTATAAAAACATTCCTGTTCCGACCTCATATATGGCCATCAAATCGAAATTTGACTTCGTCGGTGGCTACGAGGAAGACACACGCGGAGGGCTGTTACATGTTGCCGATTATCATGTATCGCCAGGCAAAAAGCAATGGACTTGGGGCAATGGCGATTTCGGGCAAGCTTGGGACAGAAACCTCACCGACGAAGATGGACCGTATATAGAACTGATGACAGGAATGTATACCGACAATCAACCCGACTTTTCGTGGTTGCAACCCTACGAAGAAAAATCGTGGGTACAGTATTTCATGCCCTATGCCGAAGCGGGATATGTAAAAAATGCCACTAAAGATGCTCTATTAAACGTGTACATTGCCGATGGTAAAGGTTACATAATACTCTACACAACCGGTATCAACAAAGATGTACATATTGTCGTGAGAGATACCGTGCAGAACAAAATTCTCTTTGAAAAAGTAATAGAAATATCACCGGATACTCCATTCAAGTCCGAGTTTGTAGCATCCAATACTACCGAAGAAAATTGTCTCACCGAAGTACGCGATATACATGGTCGCATACTTGTCAGTTATCAAGCCGATAAGCCCGAAATAAAACCCATACCCGACCCAGCCAAAGCAGCCAAAGCGCCACGTGATATTGCTTCGATAGAACAGTTGTACCTCACAGGATTACACCTCGAGCAATATCGCCACGCCACCTATAACCCACTTGATTACTACGAAGAGGCCCTCAGGCGCGAACCGGGCGATGTCCGATGCAATAACGCCGTAGGATTGCTGTTGATGCGCAAAGGTCAATTTTCCAAAGCCGAGCATTATTTCGAAACAGCCATCGAAACTCTTACAGAACGTAATCCCAACCCTTACGACGGAGAACCTTATTACAACCTGGGGTGGTGCTGTCTGATGCAAAACAAAGAGGATAAAGCTTATGAAGCCTTCTTCAAATCGGCATGGAACGCTGCATGGCAAGATGCGGCATATTATGCTCTGGCTCAAATCGATTGTAGAAAGGGAGAATATAGCAAAGCGGTCGACAAAGTAGAACGCTCCCTGATACGCAATTGGCACAACCACAAAGCCCGTCAGTTGAAAGCATCGATACTACGCAAACTCGGACGTACAGAAGAAGCCATACGTTGGATTAATGACTCTCTCGCCATTGACCGGTTTAATATGGGGTGCAAATATGAACTATATCTTGCAACCGGCGATACGACAATTCTGCATGAAATGCAACATCTCATGCAAGAACGAGCACACAGCTACATCGAATATGCACTCGATTTTTCCATGAGCGGCCTTTATGACGAAGCCATAGAACTATTGCAAACCTATTGTTCAGACAATAACGACATATACCCGATGATACATTATGCATTGGGCTATTTCTATTCGCAAAAAGGTGACTACGATAATGCCAAAGCAAATTTTATACAAGCAGAGAGAGACGATCATTCGTACTGCTTTCCGAATCGTCTCGAAGAGGTCTTAATACTACAAGAGGCCATACATACCAATGAACAATGCGCCAAAGCGACCTATTGCTTAGGGAATTTTTGGTATGCTGCACGCCAATACGATAATGCCGTTTCATGCTGGGAAAAATCGGCACAAATCGATCCTCAATTCCCCACCACCCTACGCAACCTGGCCTTGGCATATTACAACAAACAAAACGATAAAGAAAAGGCTGTAGCGTGTCTTGAGAGAGCATACAATCTCGATATACACGACGCTCGTATACTGATGGAACTCGACCAATTGTATAAAAGATTGGGATACCCGCAAAAGGAGCGATTGGACATCCTTGAATCGCATATGACCGAGGTAGAAAGCCGCGATGACCTTTCGATAGAACGTATCACCCTATATAACCAATTAGGAAGATATGACGAAGCCCGAGAATTGATAGCCTCTCGTAAATTCCACCCGTGGGAAGGTGGAGAAGGTAAAATTACCGGGCAATATGTATTGTGTCATACCGAATTGGCTAAGGCAGCCATTAAAGAGGGTAAATATGACGAAGCGCTTACTTTGTTGTTAGCCACAGACCAATATCCTCATAATCTGGGCGAAGGAAAACTAAGCAACGCCGAAGAAAATGACATATTGTATTACAAAGGTGTTGCATACCGCGGATTGGGGCAAGAAGAAAATGCAACAGCATGTTTCGAACGTGCAACAATAGGAACCGATGAGCCTCAGCAAGCTTTCTTCTATAACGACCCTCAACCCGATAAAATATATTACCAAGGAGTGGCCTGGCGCGCATTAGGTAATGAAAAGAAAGCCCGCAGCCGATTCAACAAACTGATAAAACATGGCGAAAAGCACCTTTTCGACCAATGCAATATCGACTATTTTGCTGTATCATTACCCGACCTCGCGATTTGGGAAGATGACCTCAACAAACGTAATCTCATACACTGCAACTATGTGATGGCGCTGGGATACTTAGGTTTGAGAGAAACAGACAAAGCACGAGAACTTTTCGACAAAGTACAGACGTTGGATATCAATCATCAAGGATGTCAAATACACCGTCGACTATGCGAATAGAACAGAATATACTCACCTACACATCGTCGGGAGAGCCAATACTCTTATTTAGATTGGTCAATTCCACTGAAGCATCGGTAGAATTGACCAATTGGGGTGCTCGATGGATTGGGGCATACGTACCCGATAAAAACGGCACACTTGCCAATGTAATAGCCGGGCCCAATAATCCGGAAGAATATTTAACCGACGACTACTATATGGGTGCCATCATCGGCAGATATGCCAATCGCATAGCCCAGGCATCGATAGTCATAGAAGGGAAAAAATATAGGCTCGAAAAGAATGATGGGCAAAATAGCAACCACGGAGGTTGGTCGGGATTCCATCATAAAGTATGGGGGTGGGAAATGATAAACGATGGGGTACGTTTTATACTCATTTCACCCGAAGGAGAAGGTGGATACCCCGGTAACATCTCTGTCGCCGTGGAATATCTATGGAATGAGCAGAATGAATTGACCATCAATTATCACGCAACTACAGACCGAGCAACATACCTCAACCTTACAAATCATACCTACTTCAACCTTAGTGGTACAAAATGCAAAATAGACGATCATCGCTTAATGATACCTGCAACTGAAATACTTGAAACAAGAGATGATTTTATCCCTACCGGACGGAAAATAGATGTACATGGCACACCGTTCGATTTTACATGCGAAAAATCTATCGGGACAGACTTGCATAGCAATAACGCGCAAATACGTTGGAATAGAGGCTATAATCATTGCTACATATTGAACGAAAGCAACTCGCTCGAAATGATAGAAGCCGTACGATTGCTCGAACCGACGAGCCGGCGCACATTGCACGTTGCAACTGACTTGCCTGCAGTGTTGTTGTATACCGCAGGTTATTATATTTATCCAGACACGGCGGTATGCTTCGAAACGCAATATTACCCCGATACCCCTTCTCACCCACATTTTCCATCGTGCCTGCTACTACCCGGGCAAAAATATCGACATAGTACCATATTCGGTTTTGGTGTTACCCAAGTCTGACAATGTTTCAAAATCGTATAACGACAACCATTTAACTATTGTCATATAAAAAATAACCCTATCTAAGAGGCAAACTTTGAAAATAGTTTGCTCTCGCTGTGAAAAATATTCATGCAGGCTTGATATTTCTTACTCGTTAATTTACTATCTTTGTCGCAATATTCAAAATAGAATATCGGCAGATAATGGAATAAATAAGTATAGGTTACATACTACAGACGAAATAAATTTGTATCTTTGCAGTGAAACCGCGAAAATAGATTACACTCGTTTATCACTATTTTTGCCGACAAATAGGTATAAAACCATATGGCACAAATTAATCTCAAAGGCATGGGTGTTGCCCTGATAACTCCATTTAACGAAGATGAGAGTATTGATTTCACAGCACTATCACGTCTTGTCGAATATCAGATACAGAGCGGAATAGATTATCTCGTGGTCTTAGGTACCACAGCCGAAACACCTACCCTCACCGATGAGGAGAAGAAGCAGGTACTGAACTTTGTCATAGAACAGGTCAAAGGTCGTGTTCCCATAGTGATGGGACTGGGTGGAAACAACACACGAGCAATCGTCAATACATTGAAAAGTGGAACTTTCGACGGCGTAGATGCCATATTATCGGTAGTACCATATTACAATAAGCCATCACAAGAGGGCATATACCAACACTACAAAAGCATCGCCACAGCTACCAAATTACCTGTAATATTGTATAACGTACCGGGACGTACCGGTGTGAATATGACCGCCGAAACAACTTTGCGACTGGCCCGCGAATTTGATAACATAGTGGCCATTAAAGAGGCTTCGGGCAATATCACGCAGATGGACGACATCATAAAAAACAAGCCGACAGACTTTATGGTAATTTCGGGCGATGACGGTATCACTTTCCCGCTTATTACATTGGGTGCCGTGGGAGTCATATCGGTTATCGGAAATGCTTTCCCAAAAGAATTCAGCCGCATGGTGCGCCTTGCCTTGAATGGAGATTACGAATCGGCTCTGACCATACATCACCGATTTACCGAATTATTCAGTCTGCTGTTTGTCGATGGCAACCCGGCCGGTGTGAAATGCCTGCTCAATGCCATGGGGTATATTCACAATCAACTGCGTCTGCCGTTGGTACCAACCCGCATCACCACTTACGAAAAGATACGTGAGGTACTGCAGAAACTGAATATCACATGCTGACATATCTGTTTCAAAAAGAACTTTCATACAATACATGTGTTTAACCAATAACATACAATTATTATGATACAACGCATTCAATCGATATATCTCTTATTGTCCGCTATAGTGACCGTTCTGTTTATGTTTCTTCCTTTAGCAACACTTTTCACACCCGGAGCGCCGGTAATATTCAGCGCAATCGGCGTATGCGAAGCCGGTAGCGGTAACGCTGTAGCAACGATTCTTCCCCTGACCATAGTATCGGCTCTGGCCGTTATATTACCGTTGGTAAATATCTTTTTATATCGTAATCGTCCATTGCAAATACGTGTATGCGGATTTACCACCCTCATGTTGCTTGCCATCTATGCGACATTCGGCATATATGTCTTCAATATGAGCAATACGCTGCAAGCCGAAAGCGTACAATGGGGTGCAGCCTTGTCGATGCCGTTTGTGGCACTTGTACTGAATATAATAGCACAGAGCAAGGTTCGCGCCGACGAACGCCTTGTTCGCTCAGCCGACCGCTTGCGATAACAGCGAGACATTTCTCTTACATATTACCGAATTTATTTTATTAAGTCGGGGAAATGTGTAATAGCAAAAACGAAACGCTATTCATCAGCACGTTAATCCCCGACAGCGATTTTTTCATTGTCACATATTATTTGCGATACTAATGTGCGCTACAAGCCGAGCAGCACGGTAAAGCATTACCTATCTTGGAAAAAGCCTCACGCTATAGCTCTCTACCCGACCTGCAAAACGATATAGTAACTGCAAAATTCAAATCAGAAACATATTGATTACATTTTTTAGAATTTTTCAGGAAAATATCAGACTATTATAATTAAATCTATATCTTACACAAAAATTAATTCAAATAATTTTTGTGAAAAAGTTCTTACTTATTCTACTTCTACTCTGTGGCAGTGCCATACAAGGGTATGTTCAGCCCCCAAGAATATCGCAAATGACGCTTACAGAGAGAATAGCCTATGATATAAAGATGAAATACTTCAATCGGTAAATATTGATGGAAAAGAACAATGGCTCACAATAAAATAAGGCAACAAGTTTCAACCGCTATAATCATACAAGAAGAAAAAAATTAGGTTATTGCGATACATTTTATAGAATTTCTTGTTATCTTTGTAAAAGAGTAGAATTCTACGAATGATATAAAAACACCTAATAAATATAGAAATTATGAAAGGATCTTCTTTAATTGCCGGAATGTTGGCCGGTGTTGCGCTCGGCGCAGTACTGGGAATTCTGTTCGCTCCAGAAAAAGGTGAAGACACTCGCCAAAAAATTTGTGACATCTTACGTGAAAAAGGTATAAAATTGAGTCGCGAGGATATGGAGAACCTCGTAAATAAAATTATGGCCAAACTGAAACCGGGTAACCAACCGGAAACCGAATTGTAAAGAGAAAAGACTGATTTTTCCTACTCGATACAAACCATAGAAGCTGATTGTCAACAATCGGCTTCTACCAATATAGAGAAAAGCGAAAGAAGTACAATCTGAAGAATTAGTTTATCTTCTAAGCCGTATCCTATATTTGTTGTTTTCTACAAATATGTAAACATATGAACAACACCACCCCATCGTTACGACAGATAATCACAGAGGTAAAACAATACTTATCGCTACAATATGAATGGATAAAACTCGATAGTGTAGAAAAGTTGACCCGTATCGTATCGGCACTCATAATGCTGATAATATCGATAATATTGGTTGCAACAACACTTTTCTACTTATCGTTTGCCACCGTACACCTATTGGAGCCATATGTAGGAACAGCGGCAGCTTTTGCCATTATGGCAGGAGCTTTTGTACTACTGCTTGCTTTGCTATGGATACTGCGTGTGCCCTGTGTGGTAACCCCCCTCTTGAGATTCTTTTATAAGATGTTTGTTGTTAAAGACAACTCTGAAAAAACGACATCGAACAATAACCTCCCATCAAAAGATAACGAGTTATGACACAACAAAAAATAACCATGACTGCTCTTGCCCGGCAGAAAGCGGAGGTAAAAGCTAAAATCTCACGCAAACATGACCATATAGCCAAAACATATTGGGACACCATAGCCCCGTTTTACAGGCTCGGCAACTCTCCTATATCGATACTCGGCAAACTATCGACAAGTTTTGCCGTAGTGCAAGGATTATGGACCGGACTGCGTCTTGTTGCCAAAGCTCGAAATTTTTTCAGAAGGTAACAAGCTATAAAACAAGAATATCAAGTACGTCCCGGTAAAGAAAACGCAGAAACACTCAAAAAGTTTTCCAAGATTCAAAAAAAAGTATTATCTTTGCCAATGAAAAGGAAACATAACCCTTAAACACAAAAAAATAATTATGAAAAAGAACTTACTTTACATGTTGATGCTTTTGGCAATGCCCATGGCATTTGTAGCATGTGGTGACGATGAAGACGGAGATGTAGTAACAAATGTAAATGCAAGCGGTGTATACACCGGACAAATTGTAATGCTCGTAAATGATGAGAATCTCTTTACTGTAGCAAATCCCGATGCAACATCGAGTGCCATAGAATTTAACCTTGTACAAAATGCATCGACCACCAATCTTTCTATCGATGATGTTTTGGAACATGTAGACCTTGGCATACAATTGGCCGTAGACAATATTCCCAGTACCGCAACTAGCGAAAAATTGACTTTGAATGGTACAGATATGGATCTCGAAAAAGAGATAATCGGTATCGGTGTTATCATCAATTCAGTAACCGGAACTGTAGACAAGAACGGCAAAGCCAATCTTAACATCACTGCCACAGCTCCAGCACTGGACCAAGATGTAAAAATAGAAATTACTGCTCAAAAGAAATAATTGGTATTATTGTAGGAACGCGCGACTCGCAAGAGTTCGCGCGTTTTTTTTATCATACAGTAAAATAGAATATCACATACGACATATCGAGAATTTGAGGTATGAAGAAAATAATATAACTTTGCACACAGAATCATCGACATTGTCAACCACAACAAAAGAGGTCGCTGATTGTATTACACCGAACAATATACATAACCGATGAAAAAATTTCTACTTACCTTGCTTATATCCGGCATCACAATAGCCCTATCGGCAACTGAAAATTATCGAACTCAAATATACAATCTTTTCATCAACGGTAATATATTGCAATGGGAAGATGTCATAAAAGAGATGAGTACTCGATCGGACAGTTACACTCTCGAAGAAAACATAGAATTACTAACCTACTATTACGGACTGAGCGGCCACCTGATGGGCAAAGACAACAATAAAGCGAAAGAACTGATATACAATGCACTCGATATACTTAAGCCTCTACTGAAAGAACACCCAGAAAATGCGAGTCTGCTCGGTATATCGGCCAATCTGCTTGGTTATCAGATAGCCATCAACCCCATCAAGGCTACAACCCTTTCACGTTCCATGCTGAACCAAGCCAAAAAGGCGCCCAATCTTGCCCCAGAAGATCCCGAAGTGAATATATGGGGTGCCAATATATTGTTCTATATGCCCAATGCATTCGGAGGCGACACAAAACAATCGCTAATATTATATAAGAAAGCTCTGCAACTATACGAAAACAACGAGGAACTGCGTCGCGAAAATTGGATGTACCTGCAACTGATAGTCACCCTCGGTCTTGTTGAAGAGAAAGCTGAAAACTACGAAGAAGCTTTGAAATATTATCGCCGCGTAAACGAGATATTCCCCTCATACCCCTATACTCGCGAGGTACTCATACCTCGTGTGGAGGGAAAAATGAAAGAAAACTAACAAGCAATGAAGTATATAGAAAGCCGTATAGATATTATCGCCGACGATACATCGCTTACTTGCGACATAATCGCCGCTATGCTTGCCGACATCGGCTACGATAGTTTCGTGCCCGATGAGACAGGTGTTACCGCCTATATTCCCGAAAGTCAATGGAATGAAAGCACATTACAAGAAACATTAAAGTCACTACCCATAGAGTGCAATATAACATGCACCAACACCCCTATTGCTGACAAAGATTGGAACGAAGAGTGGGAAAAAAACTATTTCAAGCCCATTGTTATTGGTAACGATTGTGTGATACACAGCACATTCCACACCGATATACCACAAGCGAAATATGACATATTGATTGACCCCAAAATGGCTTTTGGTACAGGACACCACGAAACCACATCGTTGATGCTCGAATGGATGTTGCAACACGATTTTTCGGGAGAAGAGGTATTGGATATGGGCTGCGGTACAGCCATACTGGCCATACTGGCCTCCATGCGTGGCGCAAAACGAGTTACTGCCATAGACATAGACAATTGGGCAACAGAAAATGCCAAAGAAAACCTGAAATTGAATCACATAGAAAATATAGACGTGTTATTAGGCGACGCATCACTCTTAATCGACAGCCATAAATATGATACGATACTTGCTAACATCAATCGCAATATTCATATCGAAAACATGCAAACATATGCATCTGTCATGCAAAATGGGACAGTTATATATATGAGTGGTTTCTACACACAAGACCTAGACATATTGAAAAAAACAGCCGCTAAATATGACATAAAATATCATTCGCATCTCGAAAAGAATAATTGGATTGCAGCTAAATTTATAAAAAAATAGAACACAAACGACACTAAAGAAAAACGCCGGAAAGTTTTATTTCCGGCGTTTTTCTTTAGCTACTCTTTAACAGGGATATTAGCAAGAAGTGCGATAAGGTATTTCCAAAAATGCGCCACAGAGGCAATTTCTACCTTTTCGTCGGGAGAGTGCGGGTGACGCAACGTCGGTCCGAAAGAGATCATCTCCATTTGAGGATACTTCTCACCGATAATACCACATTCGAGACCCGCATGTATAATCATAATCTGCGGTTCGACACTCAATTCCTGCTTGTGTACCTCTTTTGCCACTTGCAAGAAAGGCGAATTGAGATTGCTTTGCCACCCGGGATAGCCACCGGAAGTCTCCACCTTGGCTCCGGCCAAAAGGAAAATACTCTCAATACTCGACACCAATGCGGCTTTCATACTCTCGCTCGAACTACGCACCAGGAACACCACATCAATACGGCCACTTTCCGAAACTACAATCGCCATATTTGACGAGGTTTCGACCATATCGGGAGCACCGGGAACCATACGCAAAACGCCATTATGACATGCTTCAATGGCATTTATAAGGTCGTCTTGTACGGGTTCGGGAATCCATGTCGTCGGCATAGGAACTTGCTCGGCGACAAATGTAATATCGGGTTCTACCACTCCGTATTCGTCAAAGAATATTTCGGCATATTCTGCCACAAATGCCATAAAATCATCTTCGGCTTCAACAGGAATAGTAACAACAGCCGAAGCCTCACGAGGAATCGCATTTCGCATATTACCGCCACTTACCGACGACATACGCGCCTCATAACTCTGTACAGCCTCTTTTAAGAATCGGAATAAAAGTTTATTGGCATTGGCACGCCCCAAATTAATATCAATACCCGAATGACCGCCTTTCAGGCCTGCAAGCGTAATTTTATATGCAACATCGTTGTCGGCATCGATTTCCTCATCATGGTAACGGAACGAGGCTTTCATATTGATACCGCCGGCACAACCGACATATATTTCGTATTCTTGCTCAGAGTCGGTATTGAGTAGAATTTCGCCTTTTAAGAAATCGCTTTTCAATCCATTTGCACCCGTCATACCGGTCTCTTCATCATTTGTAAACAGCGCCTCAATGGGACCATGCGATAGCGTTTCAGATTCGAGAACAGCCAAAATAGCCGAAAGGCCGATACCATTATCAGCACCAAGGGTTGTTCCTCGCGCCTTTACCCACTCACCATCGATATATGGATGTATAGGATCGGTTTCGAAATCGTGTACTGTCGCATTATTCTTCTGAGGAACCATGTCGAGATGAGCTTGCAATACTACCGGACGACGATTTTCCATACCGGGTGTTGCCGGTTTGCGAATAAGAACATTACCCACCATATCGACATGAGTTTCGAGGCCTAATGACCGTCCAAAATCAGCCACATAACGAGTTACTTTTTCCAAATGTCCCGATGGACGGGGAATAGCGCACAACTTATCGAAATGATTCCAAACTTCAACAGGTTGTAAGGCAGAAATTTTATTTTCCATAGTCTATAGGATATAATTATGGTATAAAAATAATCATAAATTTGAAGTTGACACACGTTTTTTCTCAAAAAGAATAGAGAAAAATGTATATATGCCCAAAATAACGATGACAACCATCTGTGAGCCATGGGCCACAAGTGCAAACGAACCAGCAACATTAGCATCGGTAACTCCATATATAGCCAATGTAGCCATTACAGCCAAATGCCAAGGGCCCAATCCTCCTTGTACAGGGATTCCCATACTGATACTACCCATGACAAATAGAGATAAAGCAGCCAACGCACCTAAATATTCGGTATCGGCAAAAGCAAATATACAAAAATATAATTGTAAGTAATAGCAACCCCACAACATTATTGTATATATAACAAAACGACCTTTTTGTTTCATGGTAAGAACAGTACGTATACCCAACCAAAGATTATGAACCAATTCTTTTAGCTTCAGTACCCATCTGTTATCACCATTCTGCTTGAAAAGCCATATAATTGACACTGCTACAACTAATAGTATCAAATATGGATACGGAGAGGTAACAAGCGAAATGATAGTATCTTCGATCATGGGATATTGTTTCAAAAAATCGAGCAAGACATGCATCTGCAAGAAAAATACAGCCATCGTAAGCAATAATACCGCAATGGTATCCATAAGACGGTCTGAAACAACAGAACCTAATAGTAATGTGAAAGGTATATCTTCTCGACGATTGACATATCCGCATCTCCACACTTCACCCAATCGAGGGAAAAGCAGATTCATAGCATAGGTGCCAAAAATAGCATTCGTGAGCGTGCGGAATGAGATAGGTCGCCCCAATGCACGCAACTGTAACTGCCATCGCATGGCTCTTACTATGTGACTGAACACACCGACAACCATAGAAAGTAAAACCCAGCTATACTTAATTTCCGACTCAAGAATATGTAAAATCTGCGCCATATCGAGTTGCC
Organism: Bacteroidales bacterium; assembly: GCA_045606385.1. Lineage (GTDB taxonomy): Bacteria > Bacteroidota > Bacteroidia > Bacteroidales > UBA11471 > Caccoplasma. Next base: position 23,667 of record JAZURX010000031.1, read on the forward strand.
GGTACAATGCCCAAAATATAATTATACCACAACATAAGGGCACTAAGACTTTCAGGGTATTACGTATTATTTTGCGTATCTTCTGTTTCAATTTCGCCGAGATTAAAATAATATTATTACCTTTGTATGGTACAAAGGTACATTTTTTTATGGGAATACGTAAGTTTTCCTCACTTTATTGCCCAACAATAGACAATACAAACACATGCGTTCGCCTGTAAAGCCCAAAAAATTCTTAGGTCAACATTTCTTAAAAGATTTGGACATAGCTCGCCGTATAGCCGAAACTCTGTCTGAATACAAAGGTATCCCCATACTCGAAATCGGTCCGGGAACAGGTGTTCTCACCCAATTTTTGATTGCCGAAAAACATGACTTTACAGTGGTAGAACTCGATCGCGAATCTGTCGCATTTCTCAAAGACAACTTTTCTGCACTTGACAATCGCATCATAGAAGATGACTTTTTGAAACTCAAACTCGAGACCTTATTCCCAGAAAAATTCTGCGTAATAGGTAATTATCCCTACAATATATCGAGCCAAATATTTTTCCGTGTACTCGACTATAAAGATCAAATACCCTGTTGCAGCGGAATGATACAAAAAGAGGTTGCCGAGCGTATGGCTTCGGCTCCGGGCAGTAAAGCATATGGAATATTGAGTGTACTGATGCAAGCATGGTACAATATCGAATATCTTTTCACTGTTCCCGAGCATGTATTCGAGCCACCACCAAAAGTAAAATCTGCTGTCATACGCATGACACGTAACCAGAAACACGACCTCGGTTGTAACGAAATACTATTCAAACAGATAGTAAAAACAAGTTTTAACCAACGTCGCAAAACACTACGCAACTCATTACGGCCTTTGCTGGGGAAAGAGTGCCCGCTGTTCGAGAACAAAATATTTGACAAACGTCCCGAACAACTATCCGTAGAACAATTTATTACTCTTACAATAGATATAGAGCCCCATATAATCACACCTCAAAAAACAGTGTAATATGGAAAAATTTACCGAAGAATATATCGATAATATTCGCGCTATAATAGCCGAACAGAATATCGAAAAAATACAAGAAGAACTCAAAGGAATACACCCTGCCGACCTCGCCGAGCTATACCAAGAATTGAATCACGAAGAGGCAGAATTTCTCAACACACTGCTCGATAAAGAAACAGCAGCCGATGCCCTCATGGAACTTGATGAGGACGAACGTAAAGAGTTTTTGAAGGAAATTCCTAATGAAACCATTGCTAAGGAGTTTATCGATTACCTTGATACCGACGACGCCGTAGATCTTATTCGCGATCTCGACGAAGAGGATCAAGAAGAGGTACTCTCACATATCGACGATGTAGAACAAGCCGGCGATATTGTAGATCTACTGAAATATGACGAAGATACCGCTGGTGGTATCATGGGTACAGAGATGGTAATCGTAAATGAAAACTGGAGTATGCCCGAATGTGTGAAAGAGATGCGTCGCCAAGCTGAAGAGATGGACGAAATATACTATGTATACGTAGTCGACGATGACGAACGATTGCGGGGAGTATTCCCATTGAAAAAAATGATTACCCACCCTTCTGTATCGAAGATAAAACATGTAATGAAAAAAGAGCCCGTTTCGGTGCATACCGATGACACCATAGAATCTGTAGCTCAAACCATAGAAAAATACAATTTGGTAGCAATACCTGTGATCGACAGCATAGGTAGACTTGTGGGACGCATCACTGTCGACGACGTGATGGACGAAGTACGTGAACAAGCCGAACGCGACTATCAGATGGCATCGGGTATTTCGCACGATATCGAAGCGACCGATACCGTATTTACGCAAACAGCAGCCCGGCTTCCTTGGCTCCTTATAGGTATGGTGGGCGGTATTGCCACATCTATAATATTGGGGAAATTTGAAAGCAATCTGGCACAAAACGCCGCTATAGCCTTATTTATTCCCCTCATCGGAGGTATGGGAGGAAACGTCGGTATACAATCATCGGCTATCGTGGTACAGAGTCTCGCCAACAAATCACTGTCGATAGAACATGCAGGACGACAAATATTGAAAGAGACTGGCATATCTTTTATTAATGCATGTATGATATCGATATTGGTGCTCGGAGCATGCTACTTACTCGGGCTCAGCAGTCCCGCACTGACCATGTCGGTAACTCTATCATTATTTACCATTGTTATATTTTCTTCTATTTTCGGTACTTGCGTACCTATAGCACTTGAAAAATATCGTCTCGATCCTGCCATAGCTACCGGACCGTTCATCACAATTACCAATGACATCATAGGAATGCTTATATATATGGGGTTCTGCGCATTACTGCTATAAATCCAACAATTCCACAATAGGAACACACAAAGAAAAAGCTCGGTTAACCGAGCTTTTTCTTTATAAACCGAAAGTCTGAAATTATTTTTTAAAATAGCGGTTGTAAAGACCTTCAAAACCTTTACCATGACGAGCTTCGTCTTTAGCCATTTCGTGTACAGTATCATGAATTGCATCATAACCAAGCTCTTTGGCACGGCGAGCAATACGCATTTTGTCTTCGCAGGCACCACATTCGGCATCTTTACGGGCTTCGAGATTTTTCTTGGTATCCCACACAACTTCACCAAGAAGTTCTGCAAATTTTGAAGCATGTTCGGCCTCTTCCCATGCATAACGTTTGAAAGCTTCAGCAATCTCTGGATAGCCTTCACGGTCGGCTTGGCGACTCATGGCAAGATACATACCCACTTCGGTACACTCACCCATAAAGTGAGCCTTAAGACCTTCCATTACCTCTTCATCTTCAACAATACCATCACCGATATGATGCTCGGTTACAAATTGAAGAGCTTCACCATTATCTTCTACTTCTTTGAACTTAGATGCAGGGACTTTACATTGAGGACAACGTTCGGGGGCTTGTTCTCCTTCGTGAACATAACCACATACAGTACAGATAAATTTCTTTTTCATAATCAGGAGTTTTTAATGTTATAATATGTGTGTATCAATTTTATTGTTTACATTTATTGCATAGCCCATGGTAATATATTTGTGTGTCATAAACCTCAAAATGAGGCGATTGTAGAGGAGTCAGAAGCGGCGCTTCGACATCGTATATAGTACCGCAGGAATGACATCTGAAATGCGCATGCTGTGATATGTCCGCATCGTAATGAGCCTGCTTATCGTCGATAGTAAGCATTTGTATCGCGCCGTGTTCCACCAATAACTTCAATGTATTGTATACAGTCATACGAGACAATGTAGGATACGACGGACAAAGCGATGTGTATATAACATCGACCGTAGGATGAGTACGATGAGACATCAAATAATCTAATATAGCCACACGCTGAATCGATGGCTTAACACCATGTTTCAACAGATGATTATATATATTGGGCTTATTCATTTTATAATGATTACATTTTTTTAATCGAAACAAATATAGAACATAGCTGAGAAATAAACAAATATTTTGACAAAAATTTTCATAAAATCATACATATGCAGGATAATATTAGAGATATATCACTGTTTTTCACGTTTTATCGCACATTCATTCATGAAATTATCGTACTTTTGTAGTGAGATATAATAATCAAATTAGGCTTTATAATATTAACGAACATGACCGCAGATATACACGAAAAACAAGCTGCCCTCGACCGCCGTTACATAAGAATGGCAAAAATATGGGCTGAGAACTCATATTGCAAACGTCGCCAGGTAGGCGCTCTATTAGTGAAAAACAACACGATTATATCTGATGGATACAATGGTACCCCCGCGGGATTTAAAAATGTATGCGAAGACGAAACCGGACACACATATCCTTACGTATTACATGCCGAAGCCAATGCTATAACAAAAATCGCACGTTCGGGCAACAATAGCGAAGGAGCCACACTGTATGTCACTACATCGCCATGCATAGAGTGTTCCAAACTTATTATACAAGCAGGCATCTCACGTGTCGTATTTTCGGAGCACTATCGACTCACCGACGGGATAGACCTACTAAGAGAGGCCGGAATTACGGTGGATTTTTTAAAATTATAACAAAACAATCACCAATATAAAATTATGAAAAAGAAATCGATAGTATGGCTACCATTCATCATTGCCATCAGTATCATCATAGGTATTTTTATCGGGCTTAAATATAACGCTTCCACCCCACCAAAATCAACAAATATTCAAATTTCCCGCAATAAAATAGACAATCTTCTCGACATAATCGATGCTCAATACGTCGACACGGTAGACATCAACGATATGATAGAAGAAATCGTACCACAAATTATCGATGAACTCGATCCACACTCCGCATATATTCCCGCCAAAGATTTACAATCGGTCAACGAAGAACTGGATGGAAGTTTCAGTGGCATAGGGGTACAATTCAGCATACTAAGCGACACTGTAACAGTGGTGAGTGTCGTTCCCGGTGGCCCATCAGAAAAGATGGGTATAATGCCGGGCGACCGCATCATCGAAGTCGATGACTCGGCATTTGTAGGAAAAGAAAACGTCTCCAACGATAAAGTTTTAAAAAAATTACGTGGAGCCAAGGGAAGCAAGGTAAAATTAGGCATAGCAAGAGCTACATCGAAAGATATTCTACACTTCGAAATCACACGCGGAGATATTCCGGTGCATAGTGTAGATGTAGCATTCAAGGTAAATAATGAAATCGGCTATATAAAGGTTAACAAATTTGGCCGCACAACATATAATGAATTTCTTACCGGACTAGCCAAATTAAAAAACCAAAATGCAGACAAATTTATTATTGACCTACGAAGCAACTCCGGCGGTATATTAGAAATGGCCATAAATATGATAAATGAGTTCCTGCCGGCCGGACAGCTAATCGTTTATACCGAAGGAAAAGCCTTCCCGCGCAACGAAGCTATATCGAATGGTACGGGAGCATTTAAAAACAATCAAGTTGTAGTACTCATCGACGAATGGTCAGCCTCAGCAAGCGAAATATTTGCCGGAGCCATACAAGATAACGACAGAGGTACAATCATAGGACGTCGTTCATTCGGAAAAGGCCTTGTACAAACGCAATTACCCTTTGCCGATGGCTCGGCACTTCGTTTGACTATTGCTCGCTATTATACCCCATCGGGACGCTCCATACAAAAAGAATACGAAATGGGGCACGGAGAAGATTATGAAAAAGATATTTTAAATCGCTTTATGCATGGAGAGTTTGATAGCGTCGATAGTATAAAGCAAAACGACTCACTGGCATATAACACACTTCATGGACGTATCGTATATGGAGGCGGAGGTATTATGCCCGACATATTTGTAGCTCGCGATACCATAGGTATAACACCTTACTTCAACGAAATTGTAAACAAAGCTCTCATTTACCAATTTGCTTTCAAATACTCTGACGAAAATAGGGAACTACTATCGTCATATAAAGACCACAATAGCCTACAAAAGTATTTACAATCGCAAAATCTGCTAAATGAATTTATAATATACGCCGAACAAAAAGGGGTAAAACGAAATTCAAAAGAGATAAAAGAATCGGCATCGGTCATCAACAATCATATAGAAGGATATATTGCCAGAAATATTATAGGAGATGACGCCTTCTACCCCATTCTTTTATCCATTGATAAGACATTCATGAAAGCAGTAGAAGTGCTTAATGCAAACAAAGGATTCCCCGACTACAATTAAAAATGTCAATTGACAAAGGTAATATTCGTAAAGAAATAAAAAAGCTCAAAGCGCTACTTACAGAAGACGAACAACAATCGTCTTCTGTAAGCATACGTCGTAAAATAGAGTCACTCAATCACTTCAAAGAAGCACACAACATATTATTATATTATTCTCTCCCCGATGAAGTATGCACACACCCATGGCTCGATGATTGGGATAAAACAAAAAAGCTATTTCTTCCGGTAGTTGTCGGCGATTATTTAGAAGTGAAGCCTTATAAAAAAACCGGTATGCAGCAAGGAGCATACAATATAATCGAACCCCAAGGCCCAAGCATTTCCAACTTATCACTTATAGATCTTGTAATTGTACCCGGCGTAGTTTTCGATCACATCGGCAATAGAATAGGGCGCGGTAAGGGCTATTACGATCGTCTGCTGCCACAACTTTCAGCCCCACTGATAGGCGTAGCCTACGATTGTCAAATAATAGAACATATCCCCACCGAATCACACGACATCGCGATGGATATGATTATTACCCCAAATAAGATTTATTAACACTATGAGATGATAAAAATTTGAATATTCATACACAAAAGTCAAAAAAAAATATATCTTTGTACTCAATAAACAATAATAGAATATATAAGAAAATACCTTGACTATGTGTATAAGGACATCCTTATTATATTCATTAATATAAACTAATCCAATATAATGTATGGCTAAAATTCAAGGTGCAGTAGTTGTAAACGAAGAACGCTGCAAAGGGTGCAACTTATGCGTGGTTGCCTGCCCAGTCGGTGTATTATCTCTACAACCCAAGGAAGTAAACGATAGAGGATACCACTATGCTTATATGGAAAACCCTGATCGTTGCATAGGGTGTGCAAGTTGCGGATATGTATGTCCTGATGGTTGCATATCGGTATATAAAGTAAAATTGTAAAATCGTTTTAAACAGATTATACAAAAAAGACTCGAAATCAAAGCACGACATCTAATCGAAAAAAAAATAACAAAACATATGGCAGAAGATGTAAGACTGATGAAGGGAAACGAAGCTATTGCTCATGCAGCGATACGCTATGGAGCCGACGGATACTTTGGCTACCCTATCACCCCTCAATCGGAAGTAATGGAAACTCTCATGGAAGAAAAGCCGTGGGAAACAACAGGTATGGTTGTATTGCAAGCTGAGAGCGAAGTAGCCGCCATCAATATGGTATATGGAGGAGCCGGCTGCGGAAAAGCTGTCATGACTTCATCATCAAGTCCGGGAGTTAGTCTCAAACAAGAAGGCATATCTTATATGGCCGGTGCTGAACTCCCCGCGCTTATCGTAAATGTAATGCGCGGAGGTCCGGGATTAGGAACCATACAACCCAGTCAAGCCGACTATTTTCAAACAGTAAAAGGCGGTGGACATGGTGACTATCGACTTATAACATTGGCTCCGGCATCGGTACAAGAAATGGCCGATTTTGTAAAATTGGGATTTGATTTAGCATTCAAATATCGTAATCCTGCAATCATTTTGGCCGATGGAGTTATAGGTCAAATGATGGAAAAGGTAGTATTACCCCCTTTCCAACCGCGTCTCACAGAAGAGCAGATACGAGTAGCAAGACCATGGGCAACACTCGGCAAACCGGCAAGTCGCGGACGTAATATCATCACATCGTTAGAACTTGATCCTGCCCGCATGGAAGAAAACAATATTCGGTTCCAAGCGAAATATGCCGAAATAGAGAAAAACGAAGTTCGTTACGAAGAAATCAATTGCGAAGATGCCGATTATATAATCGTTGCATTTGGCTCCATGGCACGTATATGTCAAAAAACACAAGAATTAGCTAAAGCCGATGGTATAAAGATCGGACTCCTCCGTCCTATAACGTTGTGGCCTTTCCCAAGTGAAATCATCTCACATTATGCAGACAAAGTAAAAGGAATGATTTCGGTAGAGCTTAATGCCGGACAAATGGTCGAAGACGTTCGTCTTGCCGTAAATGGACGTGTCAAAGTAGAACACTTCGGTCGATTAGGAGGAATAGTACCCACACCCGACGAAGTATTGAAGGCCATTAAAGAAAAACTTATGTAAAAGCGATGACTATGGATATTCAAGATATTATCAAGCCTGAAAATCTCGTATATACCAAACCGAGATTAATGAATGACAATCCCATGCACTACTGCCCCGGCTGCAGCCATGGCGTTGTACACAAACTTATCGCCGAAGTAATCGACGAAATGGGATTGGAAGAAAATACCGTAGGCGTGGCACCCGTAGGTTGTGCGGTTTTTGCCTATAATTATATAGATATAGATTGGCAAGAAGCTGCTCACGGACGTGCACCGGCTGTTGCCACTGCCATAAAACGCCTCAACCCCGAGAAATTGGTATTTACATATCAAGGCGATGGCGATTTGGCTGCTATTGGTACAGCCGAAAGTATACATGCTTGCAATCGAGGTGAAAATATAGCCATCATATTTATAAATAATGCTATATATGGTATGACCGGAGGTCAAATGGCTCCCACAACCCTCGAAGGAATGGTTACGGCGACCTGCCCCTATGGACGTAATGTTGAGCAATATGGCTATCCACTGAAAATGTCTGATCTTGCAGCAAAACTTGATGGAACATGCTACGTAACACGACAAAGTGTGCATAGTGCTGCCGCTGTAAAAAAAGCTAAAAAAGCCATACGACAAGCATTCGAAAACTCTATGGCAAAAAAAGGAGCATCATTGGTAGAAATTGTGTCGACATGCAACTCCGGTTGGAAAATGAGCCCCGAAAAGGCCAACAAGTGGATGGAAGAAAATATGTTTGCCAAATATCCTTTGGGCGACTTGAAAAACGAATAAAAACCACACTGCGATGAAAGAAGAAATAATCATAGCCGGATTTGGCGGACAAGGAGTTCTCTCCATGGGGAAAATTCTTGCATACTCGGGACTAATGGAGAATAAAGAGGTAAGTTGGATGCCTTCATACGGACCGGAGCAACGAGGCGGTACGGCCAATGTAACAGTAATATTGAGCGATGAACGTATCAGTTCGCCTGTACTCAATGAATTCGACATAGCTATTATACTCAACCAGCCTTCTCTCGAAAAGTTTGAGAACAGAGTAAAACCCGGAGGTTTACTTATATATGATGGATATGGTATACATCATGCTCCCACTCGCACCGATATAGAAATATATCGCATTGATGCTATGGACGCTGCAACCGAGATGCAAAACACCAAAGCATTTAACATGTTGGTATTGGGAGGGTTATTGAAATTACGTCCGATGGTAACACTTGATAGTGTGCTTAAAGGCTTGAAAAAATCACTTCCCGAGCGCCACCACAAATTGATACCAATGAACGAACAAGCCATACTCAAAGGTATGGAACTGATACAAAAGATGTAACCTGCATCTTCGTTCTGTTGATATAACACTTATCGTAAGCGTAACATGAAAATAGGAATAATCGTAGCCATGTCGTCGGAATTGGCATGTGTACAACAATTGTTGCACAATAAGCAAGAAGAACGATATGGCAACGATGTTTTTTACATCGGCTCGACAGAAAACCATCAACTTATACTTACACAAAGTGGTATAGGTAAAGTAAATGCCGCATTACGAGCACAAGTTTTAATACAACGATATTGTCCCGATTGTATTATCAACACCGGTGTCGCCGGAGGCATCGATATATCGTCGCGCGTCATGGATATGGTGATAGGTAGCGAAACGGTATATCACGACGCATGGTTTGGCGAAGGCAATGTGATAGGTCAAATTCAAGGATTACCGGCTCGATTCCCGACCAATGACGCCTTGTTACAGAAAGTAAAAGTTGCAACCCAAAACAACAAGAATATATACTTCGGACTGATATGCAGTGGCGACCAATTCATAACTGACAAATCGGAATTAGAAAAGATAAAGAAAAATTTTCCTGAAGGGCTCGCAGTCGATATGGAATCGGCAGCTATTGCACAAACTTGCTATCTACACAATACGGCATTTATCAGTATGCGTATAATCAGCGATACTCCGGGTATTGAAAATCATTTTGAACAATATTTAAATTTTTGGGACGAAGCCCCGGAACGTTCGTTCATAATTTTAAAACAAATCATAGACCATCTGTAACCATTACATCACATGGAAAAGATACCCAGTTTTACCATAGATCACATACATTTACAACGAGGTATATATGTATCGCGTAAGGACTACATCGGTGGAAACGTAGTGACAACATTCGACATACGAATGAAGGAACCAAACCGTGAGCCGGCATTAGGCTATGGTGCACTACATACAATAGAACATCTCGCCGCGACATACCTGCGCAATCATCCTATATATGGAAAAGATATTATATTTTGGGGGCCTATGGGGTGCTGTACCGGAAACTATTTTCTGATGAGAGGCGACTTAGATTCTAAAAGTATTGTAAACCTTATGCTCGAAACTTTCCGTTTCATTCGCGACTATGAAGGCATCGTGCCCGGTGTAGCACCCAAAGATTGTGGAAATTATTTATTGCACGACCTGCCTATGGCTAAATATGAAGCGGCTAAATATGTCAGCGAGGTATTAGAGATAATAGGTGAGGAAAATCTTAATTATCCGCAAAAATAAGCACAAAAGGTCTGTTTCAATTGTTTCTCAAATAAATAATAAACTATGAGTAGAACAAAAGACAATGAGAAAACAATAGTCTACAGTTTTTTCAACACTTTGGCAGAGGCCTATGAAGCGCGCAGTATATTGGAGATGTGCGATATTCCTTGCTTTATTACCAACGAAACATTGGCAACGGTATATCCGATGTTTGATTCAAATCTTGGAGGAATAAGATTGCATATTTTTGAAAAAGACCTTGCGAGAGCCAACGAGGCATTACATCAATCACAATCAGAATAATTATGGTGAAGAACCTTATTTTTTATACATTAGTAAAAAAGATTATATAGTCATAACACCGGGTTTATGTATAAGAACAAGATAGTTATGGGCGACCCAAGATGCACAATATTTATCGCAAATCAATTAATTCATAAGCTTTTGTAAAAATAATTATCGAACTACTGCTATTTATATTTTTAATAGTTTTTCCGTAACTATTGATTTTTGCGGGGAGCCTCTCGATTGGGTAGTATATAAAGCAATTTATAAACTCTCCTCAAAACTGCTACTTTTGAGTATATTTTTTAACAGATGAAGCAGTCGACTTTTTCATCAAGTGCGTAAGGTAAAATTCATAGACATTATATAAAATAATTTTTCACACAATAACAGTGCCAATAAAAAAAACATCTACCACCGGAATGATAGATATTGTATAAAAGGATTGCGCCGTATGATGTGATGAAACTCCGAAAGACAGGATTTGAGTGCCTCTCCCCCTTTGTAATCCACCGTGCAAAGCATACCATAAAGGCGTGGCCCGCCATTGGAGAAGAAAGCTTGTCTCGGGTATTTCATAAGATTTGAAGAGTTTCCCAATCCGATACGACGCAATCTTATAAATTACCTTTTGACTAATACAAATATAACAAATACTTTTGATATAAACAAGTAATAGATTGAAAAATATCGTTTCAAAAGCAAATTAATTGTCAAAAGAATGATATTCAATAATATCAGAAAGGAGAGTACATGATTCGAATATCTATAACGAAAACGACCACTTCGATATGAAATGGTCGTTTTCGTTTTCCGTTATCTTATATTAAGCGTTTTTTGCTTGAAGAACGATAGCGCGGAATGCTTCAGGATTGTTCATGGCCAAGTCGGCAAGAACTTTGCGGTTGATTTCGATACCGGCTTTGTGGAGAGCACCCATCAATTTCGAGTAAGAAAGGCCTTCGAGACGAGCAGCAGCGTTGATACGTTGTATCCACAATGCGCGGAAATTGCGTTTTTTGTTTTTACGGTCGCGGTAAGCATAGGTAAGACCTTTTTCCCAAGTATTTTTGGCAACGGTCCAAACATTTTTACGGGCACCGTAGTAACCGCGGGTAAGTTTCAGAATTTTTTTTCTTCTTGCTCTTGAAGCAACGTGATTTACTGATCTAGGCATAGTTTTACTTGTTTTGAATGTTAGCGTCTTCTCATAGAGAAGCTCTTTGAGCTAATGCATTCGGTTAATACTGCTTTTTAGAAAATCGCTTTCTGTTTTTAAGATTGTTGACTTTTCGGATTAACGGAGACACAAAAGTTCACGAACGTTTTTAACATCGGCTTGTGCTACGAGACCGAAATGGGTCAAGTTTCTCTTTTGCTTTTTAGTCTTCTTGGTCAAGATGTGACTTTTGAAAGCGTGTTTTCTTTTGATTTTTCCTGATCCGGTAAGGGCAAACCTTTTTTTGGCACCGGAATTAGTTTTCATCTTCGGCATTTTGTTTGTTTTTAATTTGAATTACTATATGTTGAGTTTCCTCAATTTTATTTTTTCTTAGGCGAAAGCATTATAATCATGCGTTTGCCTTCGAGTAGCGGCATCTGCTCTACTTTTCCATAATCTTCGAGGTCATTTGCAAACCGAAGGAGAAGAACCTCACCTTGCTCCTTGAAAAGAATTGAACGGCCTTTGAAGAATACATACGCCTTCACTTTGGCACCCTCTTCGAGGAATCCTTTGGCGTGTTTGAGCTTAAAGTTATAATCATGATCGTCGGTTTGGGGTCCGAAACGGATTTCTTTCACAACGACTTTTGTCGATTTTGCTTTTTGCTCTTTGAGGCGTTTTTTCTGCTGATAAAGGAACTTTTGGTAATCTATAACGCGACACACAGGAGGGACGGCGTTTGGAGATATTTCGACCAAATCGAGTTCTTGCTCTTCTGCAATACGCAACGCATCACGCAGGCTATATACACCTTGTTCTACATTATCGCCTACAAGGCGCACCTCGCGAGCGCGAATACGCTCATTTACAGCATGCTGGTCTTTTCCGTCTTTTTTGGGCGGAAAGTTGCGATTTCGGTTGTTTAAATCGTTGTTTTTCTCCATTAAATTACCATTGGTTTATCATACTTTCTACCTCAGTGGTGATAAGCTCGGCAAAGGTAGTAATTTTCATTGAACCTTTATCACCTTCACCATGTTTTCTTACAGAAACTTCATTATTTTCTGTTTCTTTTTCACCAACAATGAGCAAATAAGGTATTTTTTTGAGCTCATTATCGCGAATTTTACGACCGATTTTCTCATTGCGGTCATCGACAACAGCACGTATATCGCTGCGACGAAGTTCTTTTGCGACTTGAGCCGCATAATCGTTGAATTTTTCGCTGATAGGCATAATTACCACCTGTTCGGGGGTAAGCCACAAGGGGAACTTACCGGCCGTGTGCTCTATAAGTACAGCGACAAAACGCTCCATCGAACCAAACGGAGCACGATGTATCATTACGGGGCGATGTTTTTGGTTATCGCTTCCTGTGTATTCAAGTTCGAAACGTTCGGGAAGGTTATAATCGACTTGTATGGTTCCTAGTTGCCAACGGCGTCCGATAGCATCTTTTACCATAAAGTCGAGTTTGGGACCATAAAAAGCAGCCTCACCATACTCTATTTTAGCAGGAAGTCCTTTTTCTTGACATGCTTCGATAATGGCTTGCTCGGCTTTTTCCCAATTCTCTTCGTTTCCGATATATTTCTCACGGTTTACTTTATCTCGTAAAGAGATTTGAGCTTCGAAATTTTGGAAATTCATCGAACGGAATACAATCGAGATTATATCCATCACACGCAAGAATTCATCTTTTACTTGGTCGGGACGGCAGAATATATGTGCATCGTCTTGAGTAAAACTACGCACACGAGTAAGTCCGTGCAACTCACCGCTCTGCTCATAACGACATACAGTACCAAACTCGGCAAGTCGCAAAGGCAAGTCCTTATACGAACGCGGAGAATTTTTATATATCATACAGTGGTGAGGGCAGTTCATTGGTTTGAGGAAATATTCCTCGCCTTCCTCGGGTGTATGTATGGGTTGGAACGAATCTTTACCATATTTTGCGTAATGTCCCGAAGTGATATAGAGCAATTTATTTCCAATAGGCGGCGTGATTACTTCTTGATATTCGTAACGAGACTGTATTCGACGCAAGAAATTCTGCAGACGGAGACGCAACTCTGTACCCTTAGGCAACCACAATGGGAGGCCTTTACCTACGGTATCGGAGAAGGCAAATAGATCCATCTCTTTACCTATTTTACGGTGATCGCGTTTTTTTGCTTCTTCGAGAATAGCGAGATATTCATCAAGCATCTTTTTCTTTGGGAAAGATACTGCATATACACGCACAAGTTGGGGGCGCTTTTCATCTCCACGCCAATACGCACCGGCCAAAGACAATATTTTTACAGCCTTAATCGGGGCAGTATTGGGGAGATGTGGTCCACGACAAAGGTCGGTAAATGCACCTTGCGTATAGGTAGAGATGGTACCATCTTCGAGCTCATTAATAAGCTCTATTTTATATGTTTCACCTCTATCATCAAACATTTTCAATGCGTCGGCTTTTGAGATGCTTTGGCGTACAATCTCTTCTTTGCGAGAGGCAAGTTCTATCATTTTAGCCTCAATCGTAGCAAAATCACTCTCTTTTATAGAATTTTCACCGGGATCCACGTCGTAATAGAAACCATTTTCGATAGCCGGTCCTATACCAAATTTGATGCCGGGATAGAGTTCTTGTAATGCCTCAGCGAGCAAGTGTGCCGAGCTATGCCAAAAGGCGTGTTTTCCTTCGGGATCGTCCCACTTAAATAATTGTATGGAGGCATCTTCTTCGATAGGACGGGTAATATCCCACTCCTGTCCGTTCACTGCCGAAGCAAGAACATCTTGCGCCAATCTCATACTGATACTCTCGGCTATTTGCAACGGAGTTGTACCTTTTGCAAACTCTTTTACCGATTGATCGGGAAATGTAATTTTTATCATATTTTTTGTTTTTACCGCCGTTCTATACGAGGGAACCGCGTTTTATTATTTCATAATAGACTGTTTTACACCACCTTAAAAAAGATGGAGACATTTTTGCATTATACACACGTTTTCAAGACCGCAAAATTAGTTATTTTTTCACAAACACGCCAAATTCTCAATACGTTATTTTTTCAAATGTGATAAAAAATTTCATTTTTCTGCTATTTGCACTCTATTATGAAATCGTTTGCTCTATTGTAGAATAGAATATGAGATACGACTCGAAATAAAAACCAAATGAATTTGTTTTTCGCCTCTCGCCTTTCACTTTATTTATACAAATAAAGAATATAATACTACACTCGCAGCAAAAATATCCAAGCCAGCTTGATATTTCTCGCTCGTTTTTGAGTATATTTGCAACTTGTAATCATTTTTATATCAGACTATGAAGTTCTCCTCCAAAAGAAAGCTATTCAACAGATGCCTATTACAATGGGTATTGATAGCTGTAACAATATGTTCAAATGTATCTTTGTACGCCCGACCAATATGCACATATGACAATCCTCCCATTGATACATCGACAATGCCTGATAGTGTAAGAAATCTAATAGACAATGTATTAGGCATTATAGATAGTATGTCGATAAAAGATTCTGTAAAAACGGTTGTACAAGTGGATAGTAATTTGTTGCGACAAGACACAGTTGTCATAAATACCACTTTTGTAAGAGATTCGATTTTTGCCAACGTCATAATGCACACCCTCGATAGTATTTCGGGGAAAACCGATAGTACGTTAATTACCGGTATTGACACATCAGAATCTATACCTACCAAACCAAAAGTATTATACGTCTTATCCATTGATACCGCTCAAGTTTTGGCCATGGATTCTGCAGCGATTGCTATCATAGCCGAAAATCGCGCCATAGATTCGAAAATTTTCAAAACAGGCATACCTGTAAACGCAATATTTTTACCTATAATATTTGATGGACAACGTCCCGAAAACGCTCCCCAAATATGCCGACATAACAAAAAACATTCACACCATAAACCTCACTCTATCAACCGACGTAAAACCCAAATAGAGCGAGATAAAGAATTGGCTGCAATTGGTGAATATGCACAAGCTCGAATGATTGTTGAAAATCCGGAATTGGTGCATTATACACCGGAAATGCTCCCTAAAGCCATACATATGGATCGTGTAAAGAAACGTCGCGAATTTCTTAACATCAACAATCATGATATGCCGACACTACGCGAAATACACGGTCGGGAAATAAAAATAAAACGGTGGATATCGAGCCTGCAGAGTTCTATACAAATATCACAAACTTACGTATCGGAAAATTGGTATCAAGGGGGTACGAGCAACATAAATCTTATCAGCGACCAAGTGTATCGACTCAATTACAAAGATCCCAAAGGGAATATCGTATTTGAGAACACGGCTCAATGGAAACTGAATATCGGTAATGCACCTAATGATACGATGCGAAGTTACAACATAAGCGAAGATTTATTCCGCATAGACAGTAAATTTGGCTACAAAGCATTCAAACAATTTTACTACTCGGCAAGTATCTTTTTCAAAACACAGGTTTTCAACCATTTCAAGAGAAACACAAAGGATAAAGAGTCGTCATTCCTATCGCCCGGAGAGTTCAGTGTCAACATAGGTATGACGCACAACTATACAAGTAAGAACAATGAGTTGAAAACCTCTCTCGCATTATCGCCACTCTCATACAACCTGAAAACTTGTATCAATTCACAGATAAACGAGACACGTTTCGGTATAGAAGAAGGTAAAAAAACTATTAACAAAATAGGTTCTTCATTCGATGCAACACTCCGATGGACATTTATGCGCAATATGGAGTTTCACACACGACTATACTATTTCACCTCTTACGAACGAGTACAAATCGATTGGGAAAACACGCTCAATTTTATACTCAACCGTTATTTCTCAACCCGTATAGAGTTCAAAATGAGATATGACGACAGTGTAGCCCCTAATTCAAAAGGTTCATTTATACAAATGAAAGAACTACTTTCCTTTGGTTTATTCTTCAGAATATAGTATTGGAAAAAGAATTTTTATATAATAACTATAGAGGATAGGTTTGTAATCAAAAGAAGTGTTTAATTTGTTTTAAGGGTAATAAATAATTGCCCTTATGAGATTTTACGCCACTTCTACACATTTTATACAAATACTTGTTATCGGTACGATACTATGTATTGGCACACACGCCACATACGGGGCTGATATTTCGACTGATAGTATAGCGATAAAGAAGGACTCGTTGGGCCGTCAAACACTTTTTCATAAAATTGGGAATTACTTCAGAAATGCCAACAAACCTAAACCTCACAAAAAATTTGACATCAGTTTTATCGGAGGCCCTCAATACGCAAGCACAACACAATTTGGTATTGCTGTCATGGCGGCAGGACAATACAGAAGCGACCGAAATGACACGCATATACAGCCCTCTAATGCCACGCTGTTCGGTATAGTATCTACCACAGGATTCTATATGACCGGTATACAAGGCACACATATTTTCCCACAAGAGAGATACCGACTACTCTATACCGGGCTGTTTTACTCCATGCCGGGGTACTATTGGGGGATAGGATACGACGCAGGAAACAGCAGTAAAAAATGGAGTTATTTACGATTACAGACACAGCTGAAAGTCAATTTTCTGTTTCGCATTACATCTGACTTATATATAGGTCCTATGGTAAGTTACAACTACATAAAAGGCCGAAAATTCAAAAAGAAAAATTTGCAAGACACAAGAACTATCGAGGATATTATCAATCACGAATCACGACAAATAGGGACGACCGGCGCCGGCATATCGATTGTGTACGACAGCCGAGATGTCGTCACCAACGCACATAAAGGGATTTTCTTAAAAATGGAACAAGCTTTTTATCCTCCTTTTTTCGGGAATAAATACGACTTTACCATGACCGACATTATTTTTGACTATTATGTCTGCACGTGGAAAAGCGGGATATTAGCATTTGATTTACATGGACAATTCAATTACGGTAATGTACCTTGGACCATGAAGAGCCGTTTAGGCGGGCAATTTCGCATGCGAGGTTATTACGAAGGTCGTTATCGTGATAATAACATTATCGAAGCACAATTGGAATTACGCCAACACCTGTGGAAGCGTAATGGTATAGCGATATGGGTAGCTGCAGGAAATGTTTTTAATAAAATTAAAGATTTTGATTTTTCTGAGACTCTTCCAAACTTCGGAATCGGTTACCGGTGGGAGTTCAAGCAACGTATAAATCTGCGTATAGATGTCGGATTTGACAAAGATTTCAAGCCGGGATTCATGGTCAATATCAATGAGGCATTCTGATAAAAACGATTAGTTGTTATAGAGCTAAGCATACGTATCATACGTCGATAAATAAAATACTTTACGCATTAATTATAATCATAAAACACAAGATATAACTACAAATAAGGCAAGGGCGCGTCATTTAATTGTGACACACCCTTGCCTTATTTATATAAGTGACTATTCTACTCCTTCACCTGTCGATGGTACTTGCTCAACAAGAGCTTCAGATTTTACACCGTTGAACGTATATTGAAATTTCTTTACACGTCGATTTTCCATCTGTGTAATAGTAAACGAAATCGTATTGACGCCATCGGCATCGATAGTACCGGTAAATGCACATTTAAGATCGGTAGACGTGGTATAATTAAAGTAGTTATACCCATTATTAGCGAACGTAATGTTTGCCGGCGCAGACTTATCCAACTCGAATTCCTCACTTTGGAAATGCAGTGTTATAAGATAGGCTGAATCAGAGACAATAGTAACTGTTCCGGGACCTTCGAGTACAGTAGAATCGGAAAGGAGCATACGTTCCATACACACCTGCCGCATACAAATCGGGTGTTTGCGTGTGAGTGTATATTATATCCTCATTGTCATCTTCACAAGCGATAAAAGTCCACGACATCACGCTCAAAGCCAAGAAGGCTAATATTGTACGTTTCATATTATATATTCTATATTATAGGTATTAGTAAAACGCCA
This sequence comes from Bacteroidales bacterium, assembly GCA_045606385.1. Taxonomy (GTDB): domain Bacteria; phylum Bacteroidota; class Bacteroidia; order Bacteroidales; family UBA11471; genus Caccoplasma. The sequence continues at coordinate 42,458 of JAZURX010000031.1, forward strand.
TGTAGCGTTATCGCTATTATCAGTATCAGCATAAAGGGGGGGAGTTCTACGCAAGTAGAATTTACGTGAGTACTCACACAAACTGCTATCAATTCGGCGGAAATAAGAATAAAGAATTTTTTCATGGTTCAATAATTTTTATTATTAAACGTTTATGTTAGTGAATTTAATGTATACACGACAAGACATCAAATATTTCTCACATTTATTTGTCATCGTGTACAATAATATACATATTTGGTACGATTATACACATTTTCCAAAAAGGCAAGTGAATCACTCTTTTCGCTACAACTACCCGGCTTAAAAGGATAGTATATCACCCTCAAATATTTCAAATATTATTTCGTATACAGCCAAGAATATTTTTATAAGAAATATTTGGAGATACGAAGATTTTATTTAATTTTGTTTTTGGAACAAATTAAAAGTATGTCAAAACATATAGAAAAATACAACTAATAATATACGATTATGGCAAATAAAAGAGACCTAAAAAGAGAGGTGAATTTTATCACCGAAGAATTGGTTAGTCAATGTCTGTTCTTAAGAGATTTCACGCCCGATATGCCGGCCGAAAAATGTGATATGCTCATCACTCGCCTGCTTGATACACAAGATGAATATCTGCGTCGCATAAGCGCACCCGATGGCAAAGACAATCCCAAACTGGTGAAAAAATATTACCAGAAATTGATTCAAGATTTCGATGCCGCCATCGGAGATATACTGAATGAAATCGGAGCCTAATCGTCTGAAATAAAATAATTCTATGAAAAAACGCCTCTGCAGAGGTATTTTACGATTATTCGGGTGGCGGGTAGAGACAACTCTACCCGACTATCCGAAATGTATTATATGTGTCGCACCTCACACCAGTAACTGGGATTTTATTTTAGGCAAATTGGCCTACGGTTCATTGGGACGCCCGGCATGTTTTTTAATGAAACGGGAGTGGTTTTTCTTCCCGATGGGGGCAATATTCAAGTCGATGGGTGGCATCCCCGTAGATCGCCGTAGTGCCACTTCACTTACCGATACTCTCGCAGAGCGATACCGCAACAGCGAACAACTTACCATAGCCATCACCCCCGAGGGCACACGTAAACCCAATGCTAATTGGAAGCAAGGTTTCTACTATATAGCCCTGAAAGCCAAAATTCCTATAGTGCTTGCATTTATCGACTATAAAGACAAACATATAGGACTTACCAAAGTAATATACCCTACGGGAGATATAGAAAAAGATATGGCTGAGATAAAAGATTTCTATCGCGGTCGCCATGGCAAGCACCCTGAAAATTTCGCATTGTAATATGTAGGGAAGTTTTTGATATGTGAACTTTTTCTACAATTCTTTTTTATTCAAATATTCTCGTAATTTATAATAATCTTGCAGTAGGCACTCATCGGGATAACCTTTTGAGAAATCTTCAATTACCCGTTCTGCAAGACAAATTTCCATAGAGTCAATTTCAATACATTCAATCTCTATTGTATCTCCCGGGCACAAATCAACAGACAACCATGAATAGTACACGTCATCTCCACTTATACCAGTAGCCAAAAGACGTAATTCACCCTATTTATTTGTTACAACAATCCCTATATTACCCGAAGGCAAGCCCAGAAGTTTCTTTTCCCCATTATAGGATAATCGTATAGTTTTCATAACAAACCTTTTGCTTTAAGCATTTCTTCCATTTGAGTTAGCATTTCCTCCTTGGTATATTGTATGGGTCGAGACTTATCATAAACTTCAGATATACAATTTCCCTTTTCCGTCAATTCTTCCCCAACGTTTATCTTCAAAACATCTCCAATATCCAATAGTGTGTTGTGGTATGTACTTCGGGTATGTTTTAGATAATCAATCTTTCGGGTAAGCATTTTCACTTTACCATTATTACAATCCATACATATTTGCAAGTTCAATAAACAATCTTTATTGAGTCGAATTGTACATATATCTTGTGGCATATAAATTTCGACACCGCCTCGTTTCATATCGACAGCCTACAACGCACCTTTCGTAGTAGGCAGATTGTAATTGAAAATATCACGTCGAATAGCCATTTTCATGGCTCGGGCAAAGGCTTTGAAGATACCCTCTATCTTATGATGTTCATTGCTACCGGTCGCGATTACATTGAGATTCATGCGTGCTGCGTCGCTGAGCGATTTAAAAAAATGCATAAACATTTCGGTGGGCATATCGCCAATCTTCTCGCGATGAAACTCGGTATTCCACACAAGCCATGGGCGTCCGCCAAAATCGAGGGATACGACACAATGGCAATCGTCCATAGGTAAACAGAATCCATAACGCTCTATACCTCGCTTATCTCCAAGGGCACGAGCTATACATTCACCAAGAGTAATACCTGTATCTTCTATAGTATGATGCTCATCGACATAGAGGTCACCGTTCACCTTTACGGTAAGATCGGCACCGGAATGTCGAGCAATCTGCTGCAACATGTGGTCGAAAAAGCCCAGGCCTGTATTTATATCACTTTTTCCCGTCCCGTCGAGTCGTAACGATATATATATATCGGTTTCGGAAGTGACACGATGTACCTCGGCCGTACGTTCACCGGCAAAAAGAAATTCGGTTATTTTGTCCCAATCGTCGGTAATAAGAGCGCATACCTCGCTCACCCCATTCACCTCTACCTCTGCCGCCATCTTATCGGCATCGCCATAAAGAATACCCCGACACCCCAAATTACGCGCCAACATCATATCGGTAATACGATCGCCAATAACATATGATGCCGACATATCGTAACCACCATCAAGATAAGCGGTCAGCATCGCTGTTCCGGGCTTACGTGTAGGAAGATTTTCTTCGGGGAACGAGCGGTCGATATATATAGCATCAAAGGTTACTCCCTCTCCTTCGAAAATTTTCAGCATTTTATTATGAGCGGGATAAAATGTATCTTCGGGAAATGAATCAGTACCCAAGCCATCTTGATTGGTAACCATTACCAACTCAAAATCGAGTTTTTTACGAATGAATGCCATATTACGAAAAACTTTGGGAATAAACTCGAGTTTTTCGAGACTGTCAAGTTGATAATCGATAGGCGGTTCTACCACCAAAGTACCATCACGATCTATAAAAAGAGCTCTTTTGAGAGTATTCATCGGGAATAATTTTTCAACGTATCAATAAGGATTTTATTTTCTTCGGGTGTTCCCACCGTAATACGTAAGCAGTTAGCACATAGCGTTATTTTATGACGATTGCGCACTATGATACCACTATCTACCAAATAATCGTATATAGCGGTTGCATCAGCAACTTTTACGAGCAAAAAATTGGCATCGCTACGATAGATTTTAGAAACAATAGGAAGTCGCGCCAACTCGGCACGCAAGAATTCACGATCATCATTCAAGCCCGCTACCTGCGTACGCACATCGTCGACACGGTCGAGCAACCCCATTGCATATTGCTGCGTGAGTATATTGATATTATAGGGATATTTTATCTTATTGAATATCGATATGATTTCGGGAGAAGCAAAGGCCATACCCAATCGTATGGCAGCACTACCCCACGCTTTGGAAAAGGTATGCATCACTACCAAATTATCGAAATCAGACAAGCGAGGTATAAATCCCGGGGTATCGGCAAAATCGATATACGCCTCATCTACAGCCACAATACCATCAAATTGTTTGACAATATACTCGATTTTATCGTACGACAACAAATTGCCCGACGGATTATTGGGAGAACAGAGAAAAAATACCTTTGTGTGACTATCGACTCTATCGAAAAGTGCATCGACATCTACATCAAAATCGGCATTAAGATATACCGAACGATACTCGACATTGTTAATATCGGCACAAACCTTATACATACCATAGGTAGGATCGACAGATAAAACGTTGTCGACCGCCGGTTCACAAAATGCTCGAAACAATACATCGATACACTCATCGCTACCTACTCCAAGAAATATAGAATCGGGGTGCACACCTTTGACAGCCGAAATTTTCTTCTTGAGTTCCCATTGCAAAGGGTCGGGATAGCGATTATAGGGATCATTATAGGGATTTTCATTGGCATCGAGATAGACAGAGGCTTCGCCTTTGAATTCATCGCGAGCCGACGAGTAAGGCTTCAAATTCAATATATTGGGACGAACCCATTTTTGAAGATTCATTGCAGTGATATATTAGTTTTGATGTTTTACGTTATGATTGGGTGGAGGTTTGTTTTTTGAAAATAATATATTGGGGGACCTTTAAGGCTCTTTCAGACGAATTGAAACAGCATTTTTGTGAGCATCGAGGCCCTCTCCCGCCGCCATTATTTCTATTACACCGCCCAACCGTCGAAGCCCTTCTCTCGAAATTTCTTGGAATGTGATTTTACGGATAAAGCTATCAAGATTCACACCGCTGTACGACTTAGCATAACCCGATGTCGGTAAGGTGTGATTGGTACCCGATGCATAATCTCCGGCGCTTTCGGGGGTATATGCACCAAGAAATACCGACCCAGCATTAATTACCCGCTCGGCAAGCGATATATAATCGGAAGTATGAATAATCAGGTGCTCGGGAGCGTATAGATTGGTCAGTTCCATCAACTCATCGGTATCTCTCAAAACAACCAAACGACTGTTTTTTAATGATTTTTCGGTCAATTCCTTGCGAGACAGGCGTAACAATTGTCGATTAATTTCATCTTGCAAAGGGAGAAGTATATCTTCATCTGTGGTAAATAACACCGATTGGCTATCTGTTCCATGCTCGGCTTGCGAAAGAAAATCAGAAGCAACAAACGTGAGATTAGAGGTCTTATCGGCTATAACGGCCACTTCGGACGGACCAGCCGGCATATCTATGGCTATGCCATAACGGGTAATTTGTTGCTTAGCCTCTGTAACATACTGATTTCCGGGGCCAAAAATTTTCGAAACAGCAGGAACAGATTGTGTTCCAAAGGCCATTGCCCCTATCGCTTGAACTCCACCCAACTTGAATATACGGGTCACACCGGCATATCGAGCCGCATACAACACGGCCGGATGTACCCTACCATCTGCGCCACACGGGGTACAAAGAATTATCTCGGAACATCCGGCGACCTTGGCAGGAACAGCCAACATCAACACCGTGGAGAAAAGGGGGGCTGTTCCCCCGGGAATATATAGGCCGACTCGCTCGATAGGGACAGGTTTCTGCCAACATACGACACCCGGAGCGGTCTCTACTTTGGTAACAGAAAGAACTTGTGCAGCATGGAAACGTGATATATTGTCACATGCAGTGATAATAGCATTCTTCAATTCAGAAGATATTATTTCACACGCTTCGTCTATCTCTTCGACAGAGACTTCTGTTGTATCGATATCGGAGTTCTGAAATTGCTTTACATACTCTTTTACTGCTATATCGCCTCGCAAACGCACATCATCGAGAATGCGAGCCACAGAGTCGCTTAACGTTGCAGCTTCGATATGCGGACGTTCTATGATTTTACTCCATACAGAACGAGAAGGATATTTGATTATTTCCATATTAATATCGCTATAACACCATTTTTTCGATATTCAGAGCCAGGATACCTTCAGCGCCGGCAGCCTTCAATTTGTTGATTATTTCCCAAAAACATTTTTCATCGAGCACTGTATGTATAGAACACCACCCATCTTGAGCCAGCGGCATTACCGTAGGGCTTTTGATTCCGGGCAATACTGCCAATATATCGTCAACAGCATCACGAGGAGCATTCATCAATACATACTTCTTATCGTCGGCAGCCAGAACTGCTGCAATGCGAAATAATAGCTTATCAAGAATTTTTTGCTTCTCGGCAGTCAATCCCGGCGTAGCGATGAGTACAGCCTCCGACTCGATTACGGTCGTCACCTCTTTGAGGTTGTTACTCACCAACGTACTGCCGGAACTGACTATATCGAAAACAGCATCAGCCAATCCGATACCGGGAGCAATTTCCACCGACCCCGTAAATATTCTACGAGAAATCCCCCGCCTTCTCTTGACTTTTCGTAATCGCACCTTATAATAATAGAGGAGGGTGCTTCGCCGCCCTTTTGTAATGCTATCAACCGCTGTCGCCGTGGGCGGCAAGGTATAAAAGGAGAACTACTATGGCTACTTATTCCCTCAATGTGGCGGGTCTCCAGCGTGAGCTGCCCATCTGCAAGGTGACTGACGATTTGTATATCGGCGCTTTCATCGTCTTTGGCGATGCCGAGCTGACTGTGGAGTGCGCCCGTGAGATGCTCAAGCTCGTCCCCGCCGACAGCTATGACTATCTCTTCACCGCCGAGGCCAAGTCTATCCCCCTCATTCACGAGATGGCCCGTCAGAGCGGCGCGAAGAAGTATTTCCTCGCCCGCAAGGGTCCCAAGGTCTATATGCCCGATCCCATCTGCGTGGAGGATCGCTCCATCACCACCGCCCA
>JAZURX010000032.1:0-53002 GCA_045606385.1 Bacteroidales bacterium
GTACTACTTTTGTCTATCATTCTTTCAAAGATCTGCGCTCTATCATCACCCTCTGTGATGTCCCCGTTTCATCGGGAAAGCGGGTGCAAAGATAGAGACATTTTATATTCCCACCAAATATTTTTACCACTTTTTTTCAAAAATTTTTACCCAAATCCCTCAACTCATTGAACATCACATATGTTATAAAACATGCTCCCACAAAACTTTTTTTCCACACTCCACGATTAATACCGGATTTTTCTTATAAAAGTTTTCAAGTATACAATCCACTTATGAGTAGAGTATGACAGTAAATGAATTTCGAAGAACGCGGCCTATTTTTCAAGGAAAGGATTGCAAAGATGAAGACATTTTTCTGCTTGAACAAATAATTTTATATGTTTAACAACAATACTTCACAACATAAAAAGCGACAAAACAGAGAAGTTGATTATAAATAAATGATAAAAACTTTAACAAAATCAACACTCAGAAGAAATTTATTTAATAAAAATATTTATTAAATATTTTCTCTTATTTTGCAAAACTAATAAGAGAACGCCTATAAAAATATAGTTTATGAACAAAAAATTACCCGCAGCATGCCCTTGTTGCAACAACAGTCTAAAAGTAAGCGAACTATTTTGCCCTGAATGTGAAACCAAAGTAAGTGGAACATTTGAACTTCCCCTACTCGCCCAACTAACAGAAAAAGAGCAAACATTAATTCTCGATTTTGTGAAAGCCAGTGGCAATATAAAAGAGATAGCCAAAAATATGGGACTAAGCTATCCCACTGTACGCAACATTTTAGATGAACTTATTGATAAACTAAATAAAATTTCATAACATGGCTATAAAATCTTTTATACTGAACCCGTTTAGGTCTTTAGCCGGCGGTAAGGCATTGGGCATCGGAATAGTTTTCCTTATTATAATAATACCCTACTACCTATAATTGTTGACAGCGACATAATCAGCGATTTTTCGACATGGAGTATACACATATTACAGAATATGTCGATATGGATTATCCCGACCATCATTGCATATACCATAGCGTTACCACTATCACGATCTCGTATCAGAGCCATTGATATATTGGGCACAACGATTTTTGCCGAAGCGCCATATATTGTTACAATCGTATGTTTGGCAATTATCAAGCGACTCAGATATAGCAGTATATTTTTCGGGTCGGCAGACAATTTTTACCAATACACATTAAATACAGAAGTAAATGCAGAGCTGATATTATTAGGATTGGTGTCATTAATCATATTTATACTGACAATTGCATCATTCTTACTTATTATTATTGGTATATTCAGGCTGTAAAAGTATCGTGTAATCTCAAAAAGTGGAAGTTGTTCATCGTTGTAGTTACCAGTCTTGTCAGCGGAGTAAGTATTGCACATTTTTTAATCTCACTATAATAAAATCGATTTAGAGATAGAGAACATCTTCCATCTTACTTATTTCACAAAACCGAGAAAGGCTGCCTTTTCGAGACAGCCTTTCTAGATATATTATAGTAAATATTAATTATTTTATTACAGCAACCACTTCTATTTCGACAAGAGCACCTTTGGGCAACTCTTTTACGGCCACAGCCGAACGAGCGGGGAAAGCTCCTGTAAATTGTGCCGCATACACCTCATTCATAGGAACAAAAAGTGACATATCGGCAAGAAAAACAGTAGTTTTCACAACATCATCAAATGTATATCCGGCTTCTGCAAGAACAGCTTTAAGATTGGCAAAGACTTGTGTAGTCTGTTCTACAATTCCCCCTTCAACAAATTGTCCGGTTTCCGGATCAATAGGAATCTGACCCGATGTAAAGAGCATATTTCCCACTTTTATAGCTTGACTATAAGGACCAATTGCTGCCGGCGCAGCGGCAGTAGCAATAACAGTTTTCATATAAATATAGTATTAAAATTATAAGGCGAAGATAATACAAATAGCAGAAATATGCAATTTTTGGGTCAATATATAAGGGCAATAAGCATAAAGTTCAAACATATTTTGACAAAAAACACAACAAGAACGAAATTAATACGTCAAAAAAGACGCTCAAAAAATCCACTTTACACATATTACAGGAATACAATTTGGATACACAAATAGCAAACTAAACACTAATTTACAAGAACATACAACCTACAATAAGGCTCAAAACAAAAAAGAATAAATTTTATATCGCAATTTGGGATAGAAATTGTATCTTTACGGCTCAATCTACAATCTAAAAACAAAATACTATGTATTTATTAGGATATGACATTGGTAGTTCATCGGTAAAAGCATCGCTTGTAGATGCACAAACCGGAGCATGCATTGCCTCAGATTTTTCACCCAAACGAGAAATGGAAATTATCGCCATCAAATCGGGTTGGGCCGAGCAAAATCCCGAATGCTGGTGGAAAAACTTGCAGACAGCCACACAATCGGTGCTGACACAATCGGGCATAGATGGTTCGGAAATCAAGGCTATCGGTATTTCGTATCAAATGCACGGCCTCATAGTCGTCGATAAAGACCAAAATGTTTTACGTCCGGCCATCATATGGTGTGACAGTCGTGCTGTCGCGTATGGCGAACAAGCGTTCAACACGTTGGGCGAATCGTTTTGCCTCGAACACCTACTCAACTCTCCCGGTAATTTTACCGCATCGAAATTGGCGTGGATAAAAGAAAACGAACCTGAGATATACGAAAAGATAGATAAAATAATGTTGCCCGGCGATTATATAGCCATGCGACTCACAGGTGATGTACGCACAACTATTTCGGGCCTATCAGAAGGTATATTCTGGGATTTCAAAAACGACTGTGTTTCGAAAGAGCTCCTCACCCATTATGGTTTTGATGAGAGCATCATTGCCAAAATAGTTCCCACATTCGGAGTCCAAGGAGCCGTTCATGCACAAGCTGCACACGCACTCGGCCTAAAGGCCGGTACTCCGGTAACATATAGAGCCGGCGATCAGCCCAACAACGCGCTATCGCTCAATGTATTCAATCCCGGAGAAATCGCATCGACAGCCGGAACATCGGGAGTTGTTTATGGTATCAATGACACTGTGAATTATGACCCTAAGTCACGAGTCAATACATTTGCGCACGTCAATCACAAAAAAGGGCAAACCCGTCTCGGCGTATTATTGTGCATCAACGGCACAGGTATATTAAATTCTTGGATTAAACGTAACGTTGCTCCTGAAGATGTATCATATTCAGAAATGAACCTACTTGCATCAGAAGTAGAAATCGGTTGCGACGGAGTAAGTATTATTCCTTTTGGTAATGGTGCCGAGCGCATATTACAAAACAAAGAAATAGGAGCATCTATACATGGGCTCAATTACAATCGTCACAATCGTTTCCACTTGATGCGTGCCGCACAAGAAGGCATTGTATTCTCATTCAAATATGGAATGGAAATAATGGAAAGCATCGGCATTGATATACGTACAATCAAAGCAGGTCATGCCAATATGTTCCTCAGCCCGATATTCAGAGATACACTTGCCGGTGTTACAGAAGCAACGATAGAGCTATACGACACAGATGGCTCGGTAGGTGCGGCAAAAGGCGCCGGTATCGGTGCGGGTATATACCGCACCACAGAAGAAGCGTTTGCATCCTTGAAAAAGATACAAATCATTGAGCCTATAACAAAAGATATAGCCGCATACAAAGAGTCCTATGCTCGTTGGAAAAGCATCGTAGAGAATCTCACAAAATAACATTATTAAATAAAATACATTAACAAACTAACTTATAAATTATGGCAACAAAAGAGTATTTTCCTCAGATAGGAAAAATCAAATTTGAAGGTAAAGAAAGTAAAAACCCCATGGCATTTCGTTACTACGATCCCGAAAAAGAGATCAATGGTAAAAAAATGAAAGATTGGTTACGTTTCTCTATGGCTTGGTGGCACACATTATGCGCCGAAGGTGGCGACCAATTTGGCGGTGGTACTAAAAAATTCCCTTGGAATACCGGAGAAACTGCTATAGAACGCGCCAAAAACAAAATGGACGCAGGTTTTGAATTTATGCAAAAATGTGGTATCGAATACTACTGTTTCCACGATGTAGACCTCGTAGAAGAAGGTAACAGCATTGAAGAATATGAAGCAAATTTGAAAGAAATCGTTGCATACGCCAAACAAAAACAAGCCGAAACAGGAATTAAATTGTTGTGGGGTACAGCTAACGTATTCGGACACGCCCGCTACATGAATGGTGCGGCCACTAATCCCGATTTCGACGTTGTTGCTCGCGCAGCAGTACAAATTAAAAACGCTATCGATGCTACCATCGAACTTGGTGGTTCTAACTATGTATTCTGGGGCGGTCGCGAAGGATATATGTCGTTGCTCAACACCGATCAGAAACGCGAAAAAGAGCACTTGGCTCAAATGTTGACACTTGCTCGCGACTATGCCCGCGCAAAAGGATTTACCGGCACATTCCTTATCGAGCCGAAACCCATGGAACCTTCAAAACATCAATATGACGTTGATACCGAAACTGTTATAGGATTCTTGAAAGCCCATGGTCTCGACAAAGATTTCAAAGTAAACATTGAGGTAAATCATGCCACCCTTGCCGGTCACACTTTTGAGCACGAATTGGCTGTAGCTGTAGATAACGGTATGCTCGGCTCTATTGATGCCAACCGTGGTGACTATCAAAACGGCTGGGATACCGACCAATTTCCCATCGACAACTACGAACTTGTACAAGCTATGATGCAAATCATTCGCAACAACGGTCTCGGCAATGGTGGCACCAACTTCGATGCAAAAACTCGTCGTAACTCAACCGATCTCGAAGACATCTTTATCGCACACATCGCAGGTATGGATGCCATGGCTCGCGCTCTCGAATGTGCAGCAGCACTGCTTAACGAATCGCCCTACAAACAAATGCTTGCCGATCGTTATGCATCATTCGATACCGATAAAGGTAAAGAATTTGAAGAAGGCAAACTCACTCTCGAAGATGTTGTCGCATACGCAAAAACCGTAGGCGAACCTAAACAAACCAGTGGTAAACAAGAGCTCTACGAGGCTATATTGAACATGTACTGCTAATTAATATTAATCATCATAAGGTTATAACCGTCGAGAAATTGATGGTTATAACCTTTCATCTTATGAGGTTGAGATGTTTTTATGAAAACAGACATAACTTCGAAAAAACAAAACGCTTTAAATCAAAATTATCAACCATGAATCATCAAGAAAAAGGCAGCAAAACCTATTTGTTTTCCATAGTACTCGTTGCAGTATTAGGTGGATTACTTTTCGGTTATGACACTGCCGTAATATCAGGAGCCGAAAAAGGTCTCCAAGCATTCTTTATGGGCGCAACCGATTTTGAGTATACCGACTTCATGCACGGATTTACCTCGTCGAGCGCACTTATAGGCTGTATTATAGGTAGTGCCATATCGGGTATATGCGCTACACGCCTCGGTCGTAAAAAATCGCTCATCATGGCCGGTGTATTCTTCTTCTTGTCGGCACTCGGCTCGTATTACCCCGAATTTTTATTCTTTGACTACGGCAAACCCAGCTACAGTCTGCTCATCACATTCAACCTTTATCGTGTATTAGGCGGTGTAGGTGTAGGTTTGGCTTCGGCCATCTGCCCCATGTACATTGCAGAAGTTGCTCCGTCGAACATACGTGGTACATTGGTGTCATGGAACCAATTCGCCATCATCTTCGGACAATTGGTTGTATACTTTGTGAACTTCCTTATCCTCGGTGATCACATCGCACCTATTATCGGTAAGACAGCTGAAGGATTGAACCAAATAACCAACGGTGCTCTACTTGTCGGAGACGGTAATTGGAGTGTTACTACCGGTTGGCGTCTTATGTTCGGTAGCGAAGCATTCCCCGCCGGACTCTTTACCCTATTGGTATGTTTCGTACCCGAAACTCCTCGCTACTTGGCTATGACCGGCAACGACAGCAAAGCTCTCTCGGTACTTGAACGTATCAACGGATATGCCAAAGCCAAAGAGATTCTTGCCGAAATAAAAGCCACTGCCGAAGAGAAAAAAGAGAAATTATTCACTTACGGTGTATTGGTTATATTCGTAGGTATCATGTTGTCGGTATTCCAACAAGCGGTAGGTATCAATGCCGTTCTCTATTTTGCACCTCGCATATTCGAATCGATGGGTATGGGCAACCCTATGGTACAAACCGTAATGATGGGCATCGTAAATATCCTCTTTACACTTGTTGCCGTATTTACCGTCGAGAAATTGGGACGTAAACCGCTACTTATCAGTGGTTCGCTCGGTATGGCAGTTGGCGCATTGGGCGTAGCCCTTAGCAATCTCTGTGACCTGCCTGCCATTGTGTCGGTAATAAGTATTATGGTATATTCTGCATCGTTTATGTTCTCATGGGGACCCATCTGCTGGGTACTTATCTCCGAAATATTCCCCAACACCATTCGTGGCGCGGCTGTTGCCATCGCTGTTGCATTCCAATGGATATTCAACTTCATCGTATCCTCTACATTTGTACCTATGTACAACATGAGCCTTGGCGATATGGGCGACAAATTCGGACACATGTTTGCCTACGCACTATACGGCATCATCTGCGTAATTGCTGCAATATTTGTATGGAAACTTGTTCCCGAGACCAAAGGTAAAACACTCGAAGATATGAGCAAACTTTGGAAAAAAGAGAAATAATCAGATAATAATCGAATAAATGAAGGGGTGACTAAAATAAATTTTAGTCACCCCTTTTATTAATGCTATATTCAAATTCGGAAGTATAATTTTTATCAATCCCCAAGTCATCTGTTTATGCAACACCTATATACTATATATAATTGAAGTATACGAAAAAGAGGGACTATCGCCGGATAGGAGAATAATAACGCAGATAAAAAGTACAGTTTTCGTTCCAGACAAAAGACAATAATACACATTTTGCAAAAAAACAGTCAATTTTACATCAAAATGTGTATAATATTCGAAAATAACAATCATTTTGAATTGCATATCTGAAATATTTATTTACATTTGCAAAAATATAAAATATACAATAATATAAATAGCACAATTTATGAGCAATATCAAATTCTACAAGATGGGCGAAATACCTCTCGAACTGCACAAAGTGCGCGTTGTACAAAAATTACACCTTGTACCCATCAACCGCCGACTCGATGCCATAAACGAAGCCGGTTTCAATACATTCCGTCTCAGCACAAAAGATGTATTTCTCGATATGCTTACCGACTCCGGCACCAATGCCATGAGCGACAATCAGGTGGCAGCCATGTTCCAAGCGGACGACGCTTATGCAGGTTCGCAATCGTTCGAGAAACTACAAAAAGCCGTAGAAACCGTATTGGGGAAAAAATATCTGTTGCCCGTACACCAAGGACGTGCAGCCGAAAATATCATTTGTCACGCATTTGTAAAACCGGGGTATGTAGTACCCACCAACTACCACTTTACCACTACCCTTGCCCACGTGACCGAGCGCGGTGGTACCATCGAGGAACTATACCACGACAGAGCGCTTATACTCCATAGCGACTACCCCTTCAAAGGTAATATGGACATCGAAAAACTCGAGGCCTGTATACAAAAACATGGCGTGGACAAAATTCCGTTTGTACGCATGGAGGCGTCGACAAACCTTATCGGCGGACAACCTTTCTCGATACGCAATATGATGGACGTGCGCGCCGTATGCGACAAATACGGCATCATGTTGGTACTCGACGCATCGCTACTGGGAGAAAATGCCTATTTGGTAAAACAACGCGAAGAGGCATGGAAAGAAAACACGATGGGTGATATACTGAAAACCATGACCAATTTGGCCGACTTGGTATATTTCTCGGCTCGTAAACTCAGTTCATCGCGTGGCGGTGGAATTTGCACCAACCGCAAAGATATATATAGCAAAATGGAGGCTCTCATACCACTGTTCGAAGGGTTCTTGACCTACGGAGGTATATCGGTGAGAGAGATAGAAGCCATGGCGGTAGGTCTCTATGAAACACTCGACGAGACGATGATTTCGCAAAGCCCCACTTTCATCAAATATATGGTAGAGCAACTCGATGCCGCCGGCATTCCGGTAATCACCCCTCCGGGTGTACTCGGTTGCCACATCGATGCCGGAAAATTCTGTGAACATATACCCCAAAAAGAGTATCCCGCAGGGGCGTTGGCCGCAGCACTCTATCTCATATCTGGGGTACGCGGTATGGAGCGCGGAACCATAAGTTCGGTGCGCGACGAAAACGGTGAAGAGATTATGGCCGATGTCGAATTGCTGCGTCTGGCTGTTCCTCGTCGTGTATTCACCCTTTCGCAAATTAACTATGTAATAGACCGCGTGATGTGGTTGTGGGACAACCGTGAGTTGATAGGCGGATTGAAATTCTGCTACGAACCGCCGGTGCTTCGCTTCTTCATGGGAGGACTCGAACCGACGAGCGACTGGCCCGAACGTCTCATGGCCAAATTTCGCAAAGATTTCGGGCAATCGTTGTAAGTAAATTCCGCACATAAAACACAAAGCAGGGGTGATAATCACCTCTGCTTTGTCGGTTTATAAACAATTCTCATAGATTTTTTCATTATCGAACCGCAGGTCGCTCTATACTGTTTCATAATTCCTTATCACCTGCTTTTTGAATTTTTTCTTATAAAGAGTTAAAAGTATATTTATAAATTTTTATATCTGCAACAAATAAACCAAATATGAGTTTGATGATTGGATAAAGAAGCAAGATTAAAAAGCTCAAAAATCAATAATAACAGAACCCGTCAGAATCCCATAGCATATTTTATGTCGACAAAACAGTATAAGCCCGATATAAAATTTCAATAAATAGGCATATATCTTTTGTCGTTACATACATTACCAAGCCTCAAATAGGAGATAAAATGCAGTAAAAAGGTAATTTTGAGGTATAGATGGGAATAATATTTTGAGCCATAGACAGGACCTGTATTTTTCATCGGGAGAGATTCTATTTTATTGATTTTAGAGCTATTAAGAACCTAGTTTTTGCACAAAACAACCCAAAATGTGCTGCACACTTTTTGTAAAAATGTGCAATTTCTTTGATTTTTTTATGGTTTTTAGGAGGAATTGGCTTACCTTTGCCGCTGATTTCAAAAAACAAGAACACTTATGAAAAAAATCTTACTCTCAATTCTCGCTGCAACATTCAGCCTTACAATCGTAGCAGAGGGATACCAAATCAACAACTTTTCGGCACGCCAAACAGGTATGGCCAATACCGGTGTAGCCATGAAACTCAATTCAGAATCTCTCTATTTCAACCCGGCCGCAGCCGTATTCCAAGAGCAACTCACCTCAATCTCCGGAGGTTTTGCCGGCATTGTATCGAGTGTAACGGCCAAAAATCCTGCCACATCGACCTTTGAGAATTCCGACAATAAACTCTCTACACCCATACACATGTACCTCAACTTCAAGCCATGTAAATTTATGTCGGCCGGTGTGGCATTCTACACCCCCGATGGTTCGGCAATGAATTGGGGCAATAACTGGTCGGGAGCACACTTGATACAAAGCATCAGTCTCAAAGCATTTACAGTACAACCCACCGTATCGTTCAAAATACTCGACAACCTCTCCATCGGTGCCGGACTCATGGTATCATGGGGAAATTTCGAACTCTCAAAGGCGGTTATCCCCACTCACATGAACGCACAAATTGCCGGTGCACTGCAACAAGCCGGAGCAGCCATGAACAACCCCGCGTATGGCCAATACGCCCAAATTATCAACAACTCCGGCGCGTTGTTGTCGGGGGAATTCAGCGGTGACTCCAAAGTGGCTCTCGGCGTAAACGTAGGTATTATGTGGGAGATCAACGAACAATGGTCGCTCGGTATGAACTATCGTTCGCAAATGAACATGAAAGTAGATGATGGCGAAGCCGATTTTGACTACTACAACGACAGAGTGGAGCATATACTTCAAACTGTGGCTCAAACCAATCAATCGATTGCCACCGCGGTAGGCACCGCCGCCCTGCTCGACGATGCTCGATTGGAAGCCAAACTTCCCCTCCCTCAAACCATTACATGGGGCGTTTCGTATCGACCTACTGCTCAATGGACCGTAAATGCCGATGTACAATGGATAGGTTGGAAAGCATACGACGAACTCAACATCAAATTCCCCGAACAAGGTATAGAACAAAAATCGGAAAAGAAATATTCAAACACCGTTTGCGCACGATTGGGTGCCGAATACCAAGCTCTTGTTTGGTTGCATGCCCGTGCCGGTATCTACTTTGACCAAACACCGGTTTCTAACGATATGCTCAATCCCGAGACACCCTCAATGAACCGTATGGGTTATACCTGCGGTCTGTCGTTGAAACCTGCCAAATTTATGGCTGTAGACTTGTCTTACGCCTTTGTAAATCCGGCTTGCTGCTTTCGTACCGGTTCATATCCCGATGCCTACTCGGCAAACGGCATATTCGAACGCAATTACAAACTCAAAGCACACATCTTCTCGGTAGGATTGCGTTTTGATTTCTAAAAACGCCGTAGAATAGGGTTGATAAAATATATTCATGTCAACCGCCAGAATATTGAAGTTTTTTTATCATTTTTCTCCCTCAAATACATTCCCAAAAACCGTGGCCTCGTGAGAAGCTGCGGTTTTACTTTTTAGGGGTAAGAAATCGCTCCTGTATCGACTGCATCAGATGATAAAAGTTGGGAATAAACAGAGTACCGAGCAACGTATTCACCGCCATACCAAATACAACTGCTGTACCCAAGGCAATACGACTTTCGGCTCCGGCACCCGAAGCAAATATAAGTGGCATTACCCCTAATACAAAGGCAAAAGATGTCATAAGAATAGGACGTAATCGCACCCGACCGGCCTCGATAGATGCTTCGGTGATACTACGACCTTGCGCACGATAATCACGTGCAAACTCTACGATGAGAATAGCATTTTTGGCCGACAATGCAATAAGCAACACAATTCCTATCTGGCTATATATGCTGATGGGAAGATCAAGCAGCATACAGCCGATAACCGCACCCAGCAAAGCAAAAGGTAAGCCGAGAATAACCGCAATTGGACTGGTCCAACTCTCATACTGCGCCGCCAACACCAATATCACCACAACAATGGCCAATATAAACAATGTTGTAACGGAGGTCGACGATTGGGTTTCCTGGAATGTTTCTCCGGTCCATTCATACCCAAAATTTCCACCCAAACTACTTTGAAAAAGACGCTCCATCGCATCAATACTCTGTTGAGAACTGTATCCCTCGGAAACCGTTGCGGTCAACGATGCCGACGGATACATATTATATCGGGAAATCGACGCCAATCCCTGCTGCTCTTTTAAGGTAACAAATGATGAAAACGGAACCATATTGCCTGAAGAATTACGCACACTCAACTTCAATACATCTTGTATCTGAGCTCTGTTATCGGCTTGTGCCCCTATTTTCACTTGAAAAATACGACCGAAATCGACAAAATCGTTTACATAAGCACCTCCTAAATAGAGCGAAAGTGTTTTGAATATATCATCGATTTTGAGACCTTGCATTTTGGCCTTATCTCTATCAATATCGAGAAAATATTGTGGAGAATTACCTTGAAAAGAGGTTGTAATCATTGCCAAAGCCGGTTCCCGGGACACGCCTTCGACAAAAGCATTCACCGCATTTTCAAGCTCGATGGTACCCAAGTTGTGCCTGTCCTGCAACTCCATAGCCAACCCGCTACTGACCCCCAAGCCCGATATTGCCGGAGGATTTACCGCATAGACAACAGCCTCTTCAATATTCTGTACACGTCGATTGAAATCATCGATAACATCAAAAACACTCTCTCCTTTTACCTTCCTTTCGTCCCAATTGGAGAGTACCACGAAGAGTGTTGCACCATTGGATACGTTTCCCCCCTCCATAATAGAAAATCCATTAATCGTCGTAAACGATTTTACCTCGGGGTAACTATTCAATATCTCGGCGATACGCCCCGTAACAGCCTCTGTCCGTTGCAACGAAGCTGCAGGCGGCAGTTGCACAGAGACGATAAAATAGCCTTGATCTTCGGCAGGTATAAAAGATGTAGGCCATTTAAGAAAAGCAAATATCGAGCCGGCAGCCAATATCGCGAAGAGTAACATAGCCGAAATCGGACGCCGCAATAAAGCGACTATAACGGCTGAATAAAACGATTGCACTCGGGAATAACCTCTATCAAACCATTTATAAACAAGAGGTTTTGAAGCAGAGGCCGGTTTAAGGAACATGGCGCAAAGTGCAGGCGTGAGCGTCAATGAATTGAGTCCGCTGAAAAATGTCGCTGCTGCAATCGTAAGCGCAAACTGCTTATACAATTCACCGGTAATTCCACCTATAAAAGCCGTAGGTATAAACACAGCCAATAAGACCAACACCACTCCTATTACCGGCCCGATAATTTCGTCCATAGCCTTAGATACGGCCTCTCGAGGAGTGTATCGTCCTGTATCGAGCAAACGAGAGGCGTTCTCAACGACGACAATTGCATCGTCGACAACGATGGCTATAGCCAATACAAGGCCAAACAAAGTCAATGTATTGATCGAAAATCCCAGCAAATGCATTACCGCAAACGTGCATATAAGCGACACCGGTATCGTGAGTGCAGGAATGATAACAGCTCTAAAATTTTGAAGGAAAAACAACATAACCAATACTACCAGTAAGGTGGTTTCAAGGAACGTTACCAAAACTTCATCTATTGATGCTGAAACAAAATCGGTGGTGTCGAGGACAACACTGTATTTCACACCTTGAGGTAAATCTTCTGCCAACTTATCCATCGCTCCACGCACGTGCTTCGAGACATCTAATGCATTCGAGCCCGGCAATTGATAAATAGCGATAGAAGCTGCTTGTTTCCCATTCTGCATCGACGAAACATTGTAATCGGCACTTCCCAAATCGATATGTGCAATATCTCTAAGTCGTAAATAGACTCCACCCGGTAAAGCTTTAATTACCAGATTACCAAATTCATCGGGTGAAACCAACCGTCCCCGAGCAGTAAGAGTGTATTGAAAATCTTCGGGAGATTCAAGAGGTTCACTACCAACAGTACCGGCCGATACCTCGATATTTTGTGCTTGTATGGCAGCATACACATCTGCCGGAGATATACCTCTTATCCTCATCAATTCGGGGTCGAGCCACACGCGCATACTATAGTCGCCTGCACCGAAAACACTGACTGCTCCTACACCCGGTAATCGCGATAGAGCATCTGTAAAGTTGAGTTGTGCATAATTTGACAAATAAAGACCGTCGTACAATGCTGTATCGGACTCTAATGCCAACAGCAAAACAATATCGGTCGACTGCTTGCGTGTTGTAATACCCTGCTGTATAACCGATTCGGGAAGATTACTTTGTGCTATATTTACCCTATTCTGTACCAAAACCGTCGCCATATCTATATCGGTACCTACCTCGAATGTGATAGTAAGCGTATAAGCACCGGTAGAAGTCGACGCAGACTTCATATATATCATTCCATCAACACCATTAACCTGTTCTTCGATTACCGTGCCGACAGTTTGAGCAACAGTTTCGGCACTTGCACCCGGGTACAACGCCGATACCTGAACGGTGGGCGGTGTTATGTCGGGGAATTGAGCAACCGGCAATACTTCGAGTGAGACAACACCCGCCAAAACCATCAATATCGCTATAACAGATGCAAATATAGGGCGATTGATAAAAAACTTTGAAAACATAACGCACTGCATTAAATATTACATAATAGGATTGACGACCATACCATCGCGCACTTTCAATATAGCACGAGAAACATAGCGTTCATGCGGTAACAGTCCATTATTTACAATGCACAATGTGTCATCGACCACATCACCTATCTCGATGTGTCGATAGTGGATTTTATTTTCATCATCAACTATGTACAGATATTTTCCAAGTTGATCGGTACCAATCGACGAAACCGGTACAAGCGTGGCATTGTCGTTATAATCGGCTTTGATACGCGCAAGAACATAGAGTCCGTTTTTCAATTCACCACGAGGATTATCGACAGTAGCCCGTAAAGTCAATGTTCCTGTCGATAAATCGATACTTGGCGATAAATATTCAACCGTACCAATATATGGCACAGACAATTCGCGTGTGACAATCTCTATTTGCCTATCGGAATCACGAGGTTCTTTACGACGTAAATTTTCAACAATTTTCAGATATTGGGCATCTTCGATGGTAAAATAGGCATACATGGCCGAATCTTTATATACCGTCACCATACGCGCCGGCGATGTAGCTCCCGGAATATATGCACCGACACCATAGACACCCAATCCCACATGACCTGTATATGGAGCACGAATATAACAATAACCAAGATTTGTTTTTGCGGTACTCAATTCTGCTCGTGCTTTCGATACAGCAGCTTCGGCTATCCTCATGTTGGAACGGGCCTGAATCAAGTCTATTTCACTAACGGCATTGCTCTCATAAGCGTCTTTCATACGATTATAATTATTCTCGGCATAGTCGTAAGCAGCTTCGGAATTGAGCAAATCGGCTTCGGCTTGCTGCACGGCATTCTTATACAGAGTAGGTTCTATGACGTAAAGCAACTGCCCCTCTTTTACCAAATCACCGGCATTGAAATGGCTTTCTTGTAAATATCCCGATACACGTGCCACCACATCGACCGAACTCCATGATGATATGTATCCGGGATATTCTTTATATATAGTTACTGCACGCTGTTGCGGATACGCCACAGTGACATTTGGAACTACCTGTACCGGTTGCGAGACATTCTCTTTACATGCCGTGAGAAGATATAACAGAGAAATCAAGGCTACAATTAAGAAATTTCGACGCATCATAGCTATCAATATTTTTTTTGAGAATCATTTTATAATCAATCGTTTGAAGTTGTATCCCAACCGCCGCCCAACGCTCTATACAAATCGATTACAGCCGATAGCGCCGAACCTTGCGATGTTACAAGTCCGTTTTGATAAGTAAGCAGCGAGCGCTGCGCATCAAGAACATTTTGAAAAGTTGTCAAACCCTGTTTATAGAGGTCGAGAGATAAATTCAATGTCAATTCGCCTTGTGAAACTAATTCTTCCAATGTTTGTAATTGTCGTAAAGCGCCTTTATACGTAATCATCGCATTATCAACCTCCTCAATAGCCGTAAGTACAGCCAAATTATATTGTTCGACAGCGATTTCGAGTTGTGCTCGAGCCTGTTTTGTTGCTTGCGCATAATAACGACCTTGAAATAATGTCCACGAAATCGAGGGAGCTATTTCATAAACAAGACTGCGTCGATTGAAAAAATCGCCTATCTTTTCCGACGCAAAACCTATCGATCCGTTGAGTGTCAGATGTGGCATGTACTCCGCCCGAGCCGCTCCCAACAAAGCTGCAGTCGAAACAAGAGACTGCTCCGCGGCACGTATATCGGGTCTTTGGCGTAACAGATTGGCCGGCACACCAACAGGAATTATCATACGAAAATCGGGAATATCACCTACCGGTTGTAACAGCGGATATATTTCATGCGGGTGTGCCCCGACAAGCAATGCCACTACGTTGGTTTGTACTACAATACTCGCCTCTAATGATGGAACAGAAGCCAATGTACTATAATATACCGAACGTGCCTGCGCCACATCAAGTTGCGATGTCAGCCCCGTACGATAACGAGTCTCGGTTATTTCGAGAATAGATTGCTGAGAAGCTATATTCTCTTGAGCCACTTCCAATTCTTGTTGCAACATTCGAAGACGAGCGTAGGCCGAGGCCACTTGGGCCGCCAATGACACCAGTGCGGCATTGTATTCCTCGACAGATGCGCGATAAAGAGCCTTTTGAGAGCGGACCTTATTATAGGTAGAACCGAATAAATCTATCTCCCATGACGACGACAACGAACCGGAAAAATAGCTATCTCGCGAGGTATTTTCAGCTCCACCCACACGACCGCTGCTCTGTTTCTTGTTCCAACCGAACGACAGATTGAGCGACGGATAATAGTCGCTCTGCTGCATACGCAATGCGGCATGAGCGGCTTGCGTACGATAAAAAACTGTACGTAAATCGGGACTGTTTACAAATGCAACGGCAATAAGAGAATCGAGTAAATCATCTTCGAGACTCAACCACCAACGCCCGGTGAGAGGCGATTGGTACACAAATGCCGTATCGGCAATCCATACATCGGGCAGTTCCTTACCGAGATACTTTTCACCAGGCAGCTCTTGGGCATAAATCAGTTGACCAGCAACAGCTATTGAGAGAATGGAGAATATAAACTTTTTCATATCATCTATAAAATCTGATGATATAACCTCAATAACCTGTTTTTTGTTTTCTACCTAATAACAAAAGTACCAATGTCGATTATCGACATTGGTACTCGCTCCTATTTTGAAGAATTTATTCTCAAATAAATAGACTACAATTTTGCAAGAATAAGAACTAAATGATTCCAGAATTTTTCGACAGCAGGAATATGTAACTTTTCATCGGGAGAGTGTACACCGCGCATGGTAGGGCCAAACGAAATCATATCCAACCCGGGATTCTTCTCCAAAAACAAGCCACACTCAAGACCGGCATGAATAGCTTTTACAGCCGGTTTGAAACCGAACAATTCTTCGTGAGTTTTTACAGCGACTTCAAGAAGTTCCGATTTGAGATTAGGTTTCCAACCGGGATAGCCATCTCCGTGAGAAGGAACAGCACCTGCCATGACAAATAGATGCTCGATCTGAGCAGCGATATCATGTTTCAACGACTCTACAGAGCTACGTTGACTGGTAGCAACAACAATTGTATTATTTTCCTTCATCTTTACCGAAGCGAGATTGGTAGAAGTCTCGACCAAACCCGGAATATCGCGACTCATACCTATCACACCATGAGCACACGCATACAAAGCGCGTAACAGATTTGTTGCCGTCGTACTATCAATTGAAGTCTCAGGTTTATCACAAGAGGCCAAGGTAAGTGTTACATCAGGCTCAACACCTGCCAGCTCAGATTCGACAATCGATTGATATAGATTCAAATCTACGCGAACAGACTCTTTAACCGATAACGGAACGGTAATTATAGCCCAAGACTCACGCGGAATTGCATTGCGCAAATTTCCGCCATCAATAGCACAAAGCCGCATATCATATTTCTTGAGACATTGACATAAAAATCTCGCTAAGATCTTATTAGCATTACCACGACCTTCGTGAATATCGCCACCCGAGTGACCTCCCAAAAGACGAGACACTGAAACTTTCAGCGCTACACAATCAGCAGGAATAGGCTGTGTAGTATATGTAAATGTACAAGTTGTATCGATACCTCCGGCACAACCGACGTATATCTCACTTTCATCTTCAGAGTCAAGATTTATCAGATATTTCCCTGTGATAAAACCATCTTTCATGCCAAATGCTCCGGTAAGACCGGTTTCCTCATCGACAGTAAATAACGCTTCTATAGCAGGATGTTGCAGGTCATCAGATGCCAACACCGCCAGTGCGGCAGCCATACCTATACCATTGTCGGCACCAAGGGTAGTACCTCTTGCCTTGAGCCATTCACCATCGATATATGTTTGTATTGGATCGGTCTCGAAATTGTGCGTCACATCGCTATTTTTCTCGCAAACCATATCCATGTGAGCTTGCAATATGACAGCCGGCTTATTTTCATATCCGACCGTAGCCGGTTTCGCAATAAGCACATTTCCTGTTTCATCGGTCTTCACGGACAAGCCCTGCTCTTCTGCGAAATGCAGCAGATATGCGCGTATTTTCTCCTCTTTTTTCGAGGGTCGAGGGACTTGGGTTATCTCATCGAAATAACGCCAAATAAGTTGTGGTTTAAGGTCTTTAATTTCCATATACTGTTTTTATGTGCTAAAATTTCTTTCCACAAAAATAAGAAGAAAATCGTCGATAATCGATAATGGGATTGGTATTGAAATGTTAAAAAGGCTTATAATTTAATATAACATCGTCAATTTTCGCCATAAAAAGAAGATTGTCACTTTTTCTTACTTATATTTGCATACAAATATACAAATTGTATGGGAAAAGTCATACTACTGACTCTTTTATTTTTCGCCATAGCAGTATTACTTTTAGGAATAAAAGTATTTTTTGTGCAGAACGGTCAATTTCCCAATATGCACATAGGTCATAACCACGAGATGAAAAAACGGGGTATCGGTTGTGCGGTATCGACAGATAGAGCCGATAGACAAAAGAAGGGGTTGTATGACCGACAAAACGATATAACAAAACAATAAATATAAAATAAAACAATTCATATGTATAAAAAATTTATTCTAAGCCTTATCGTTATAGGCGCGCTTATTACGACAAGTTGTCAACAAAACACATCGACACCTGCAACCAGTACCATTGCAAATACTGCATGCTCGTTTGATGGACATCTGCCTATTGCATATGTCAATATCGACTCTTTGTTGCTCAACTATAACTTGGCCAAAGATTTGAATGAGGAGATGCTTACCCGCCAAGAAAATTCGCGTGCCGACATCAATGAAAAGGGGCGCCAACTCGAAAAAGAGGTAGCCGATTTCGAACGTAAAGCCAAAAACAATGCGTTCTTATCGCAAGATCGTTTCGAGCAAGAACAACAACGTCTTATGAAGAAACAACAAGAGTTGCAGACTTATGCGCAACGCCTCGAAAACGAGATATTGATGGAACAACAAAAAATGATTATTCGCGTAAACGACTCTATCAACTCATATATAAAAGAGTATAACAAAGATGGAAAGTACGAAGCAATACTCAACAACAGCAGTACTCTCTACAT
Source organism: Bacteroidales bacterium (assembly GCA_045606385.1). Lineage (GTDB taxonomy): Bacteria > Bacteroidota > Bacteroidia > Bacteroidales > UBA11471 > Caccoplasma. Next base: position 18,930 of record JAZURX010000032.1, read on the forward strand.
CAAACCTGCATACGACATAACCATGGACGTTGTAGAACAACTCAATAAACGCTACACAAAGTCATCGAAATAAAACCGAGTCGATATAGTAAAAAAGGCACCATAAGGTGCCTTTTTTTTGCATTATTTTTTCCCGCCGCCGGTATGAGTAAATACAGAACCTTGCACTGTTCCATTGTTTTGCAACGTAAGACGCAAAGGAGTCGGATATTGAAGTTTTTCAAGATCGGCCACGGCATTACGTATATCGCCCAACAACATATCGGCCATATCACGACTGAATCCTTGACGCACAACAGCACGCATAACGATTACCGTTTCTATATTTTCGGGCATAGTATATGCCGGTAGCATCCAACCATTTTGCTTCAGTCGGTCTTGTAAGTCGAAAAGCGTCCATTTGGCGTTTTGATTGTAATCGGCATTCATATACCAAATAAACAACGGATTGACAACCTCTTTGCTATAATTGGTAAACTGTGGCATCTTACCGATTTCGTCATGCAGGTATTTCGTAATTTTCATAGAGTTGGTTTGTATGGCCTTATAACCTTCGAATCCCAGACGTATAAACTGATAATATTGTCCAAGGATTTGTGCGGCAGGTCGCGAAAAATTCAAACCTACTTGTGTGATGTTGGCACCCAAATAATTTACGCTGAATGCCATAGGCCCGGGTAGATATTTCTTGTCTTTCCATACGACCCAACCAAGGCCGGGATACACCAGTCCGAATTTATGACCCGAAGTACTGATAGAAAGTACCCATTTCAGACGGAAATCCCATTTTAAGTCGGGATTTACAAAAGGTAAAATAAAACCTCCCGAAGCAGCATCGACATGAATGGGAATATCATAACCGGTCTCGGCATTATACTTATCAAGAGCTTTATCGAGAGCCTCTATATCATCGTTCAACCCGGTCCATGTAACACCGGCAATGGGGATAATACAAATTGTATTTTCATCACACTTTGCCAACGCTTCTTCGGGATCGAGGGTAATTTTTTCAATAGATAGAGGGACTGTACGCATTTCAATTTGCCACAATTGTGAAAATTTTTCCCATACCACTTGGAAACCGGCAGAAATTACAAAATTGGGCTTATCGGTAGGCTTGCCTTGTGCTTTACGACGTTCTTTCCATCGCAGCCATGCAGCAATACCGCCCAACATACAAGCCTCGGAAGAACCTATGGCAACAGCTCCGGCTTTCCACTGCGCTTTCTCGGGAGAGTTCCACAAATTGGCTACAATATTTATACACTTCGCATTCATCAACGCAATACGCGGATACTCTGTTTCGTCAATATAATTAATCCCTATCGCTTCATTCATCAACCGGGTAGCATACTCGTCCATATAAGTAGTAACAAATGTTGCCAGATTGAGTTGCGGCTGCGTCTGCGCAAATGTTTCGTCTTTGACCATACGATAGGCAATTTCCGGAGTTGTAGAGTGCTGAGGAATACGTTCTACCGGAGAGGGTTGCAACATGGCATCAGAACCATATTCAGGCGTTTTTGCATCGCCTTTACGCAAAAAAAAGTCATTCATCGTTTTATAAAGTTTTATGTTAGTACTATGCGACGAGAGTAATTGCCGTCACGCAAATGAAACGAACCAAGCAACGAAAAGTTTACTTTTTATAGATAATTAGTTTATTGAAGAAAGCGTCGGTTTGTTTTCACATCATTTATTTATTCTATTGTTCGAACTGACATCGGGGTATTTCTGTTTTTAAAAAAAATTATTATTTATGAATATTAAAACCGGAACAAAGAGTATTACTCTTGTCACACTTACAGCCATTTGGTCAATATCGGCTCTGAATGCACTGCCGGGACTTGCCGTATCGCCAATATTGGGAAAAATGTCATTGCTATTTCCAGATTCTTCTCAACTAAGCATTGAAATGCTATCGACACTACCCTCTCTACTCATTATTCCTTTTATATTGTTGGCGGGGAAATTGACGCACAAAGCAAATATTTTGCATATATTGCGTATTGGGCTGGGCATATTCGCATTAAGCGGCTTCTTATATCTTCTTTCTGACAAAATGTGGCAACTGCTTATCGTAAGTATATTGCTCGGAATAGGTTCGGGTCTTATTGTACCTCTATCTACAGGATTGATTTCGCATTTCTTCGTAGGAGAATATCGCAGTAAACAATTCGGGCTCAGCTCGGCAATTACCAACCTTACGTTAGTAATAGTCACCATTATTACGGGATATTTGGCCGAAATCAACTGGCATATGCCGTTTGTGGTATATCTGCTTCCCATAATCTCTATTTTTTTGTGTATTCCCTTGAAAATAGCATTAGAATCAAATCCGATTATAACAGAAGAGACACAGATCGATATTGTGATTAAGAGTAAAAAAGGTATTGATTATAGCCGTCTGTTCCCTCTTATGATCTTTTACGGACTTATTACATTTCTTACCATGATAGTGGTACTGAATATCCCTTTTGTACTCGCATATCACAAATATGATAGCAGCAGTTCCGGACTTATTATTTCTATGCTATTCTTAGCAATTATGACACCGGGGTTCTTCTTGACACCAATTATGCGATTATGTGGTATAAAAACAAAATTTATATGCCTGATGTTGATGATGATTGGTATTAGCATAATATTATTTACCTCTTCTATATTTGTTATCGGACTTGGAGCAATATGCGTTGGTTTTGGCTACGGAGTGATGCAACCTATCATATATGACCAAACGACTGCTTCCGCCCAAAATAGTCATACAACCATGGCTCTTGCCTGGGTAATGTCTATGAACTATGTAGCTATTGTATTATGCCCCATTATTGTCGATTGGATACAATATATTACTCATATTCACACAATTATTTCGCCATTTTATCTAGCTCTCATTGGTATTATCGGCTGTATAGCTTGGTCGTATCTAAAACGTAATACTCCACTATTCAAAAAATAGAAATTATTAAAAATATGAACGAGAGAGTTCCGATAGTGAATTCTCTCGTTTTCACAAATATATTCAATTTATAAATCGTCCATAATCAATATTTGCATCAATGCTTTTTTGTAACTATCTTTGCAAATAAACTGCAAATTATATACACTTATATGTACAAGACTCATATAAAAGCATTCATGCCACACATGTGGGCAATAATCGCATTTTTAGTCATATCGGTTGGTTATTTTTCCCCCGAAATATTCGAAAAAAAAACCGTACTCGGACATGATAGCCGCCAAGGAACGACACAAGAGGTGGATTCATACCGAAAAGAGACCGGAAAATCGGCTCGATGGACCAACTCCATGTTCTCGGGCATGCCCACCTACCAAGTATCGCCGGCATACGATACAGCAAAATTTATACAATATTTGAGTAAAGCCTACTCACTTGGACTTCCGGCGCCGGTATCATACGTTTTTATGTTGATGGTCGGTTTCTACATATTGGTATGCGTAATGGGCGCTCGCAGCAGTATTGCCACACTCGGAGCTATCGGATACGCTTTTTCTTCTTATTTCTTTATAATAATCATGGCAGGACATATATGGAAGGTATTGGCACTTGCCTTCATACCTCCCACCATCGCCGGTCTCATACTTACCTATCGAGGCAAATACATAGCCGGCGGACTTACTACCGCCATATTTCTTGCGTTTCAGATATGGTCGAACCATATACAAATGACATACTACTCATGTTTTATCATGGGTGCATATGTACTATGGGTGCTTGTAGAAGCTGTTCGAAAGAAGGAGGTGAAAGATTTTATTAAATCAACTGGGGTATGTATCGCAGCAGTAATTTTGGCTGTATCGGTCAACCTATCAAATCTTTACCACACTTGGGAATATAGCCGCGAAAGTATGCGCGGAAAATCGGAACTCACTCTTGGCAATAGCGAAAAAGCTCAAAATGGTCTCGACCTTGATTACATGACTCAATGGAGTTATGGTATTGGTGAGACGTGGAGTCTGCTCATACCCGATGTTAAAGGTGGTGGTAGCGGATATATCGGAAACGAAGTAGCAAAAGAAGTGCCGGCACAATATAGACAAATTGTAGCCCAGCAAAATCACTATTGGGGAAACCAACCATTTACCTCCGGACCAGTATATGCCGGTGCTTTCTTTATGACCTTATTTGTATTAGCATTTTTTATCGTCCCCGGCAAATTGAAATGGTATCTGTTAGGAGCAACTATCATTACTACATTTTTATCATGGGGTCATAATATGATGTGGTTTACAGAATTATTTGCCGACTACTTCCCCATGTACTCAAAATTCCGTTCGGTATCATCTATTCTTGTCGTTGCAGAATTGGTAATCCCCTTACTTGCCGCACTTTGTGTCGTAGAAATTGCAAAAGACCCCGAGGTGCTGAAACGTAAATACAAAGGAGTAATAACCGCATTTGCTCTGACCGGTGGTATTGCCCTTATGTTTGCCATTGCGCCGCGCCTTTTCTTCAATTTCTTGAGTGAACAAGAAGCAGCATATTTCTTACCGCAAGTCGCAACAAACGCGCAATTAGCCCCCATCATCGATGCCATAGAAGAGGCACGGATTTCTATATTTACGGATGATGCTTGGCGCACATTCTTTATTATCACCATCGGAATGGTAGTGTTGGGGCTTTACGTTCTCAAGAAAATTAAAACTTCCATATTTATCGGTGGCCTTATAGTAATATGTCTCGTCGATATGTGGGGTGTTGACAAACGCTACCTCAACAGCGACCATTTCATCACACGTAAAGAGACGAAAGATTTTGCTTCGTTCTACCGCAAAAGCCAAGCCGACCAAAAAATATTGCAAGACAAAGACTTATACTTCAGAGTATACAACCTATCGGTCAACACATTCAACGACGGTGCAACCTCGTTTTATCACAAAAGCATAGGTGGCTATCACGCAGCAAAACTCGGTCGTTACCAAGAACTTATAGAGCATCAAATAAGTAAGCAAAATATGGAGGTACTCAATATGTTGAATGCCAAATATTTCATAATACCCGATGAAAATAATCGTCCGCAGGCGCAACTGAATCCCGAGGCATTGGGTAATGGTTGGTTTGTAGATGAAATAAAATGGGTAGACAATGCCAACGAAGAAATGAAGGCTCTCAACGACTTCGACCCGGCAAAAACAGTGATTATCGACCGTAGATTTGCGTCGATTTTTGATGGGAAAACAGCGACACAAGACAGTAGCGCAACAATACGTCTTACCAAATATCTCCCAGATGAACTACACTATACCGTATCATCTCAAAAAGGAGGTATAGCCGTATTCTCCGATATATACTATCCGCATGGCTGGGTAGCTACTATCGATGGGGCTGAAACAGCTATCGCTCGCGCCAATTATGTGTTGAGAGCCATGTATATCCCGGCCGGAGAACATAGTGTGGTCATGACCTTCCACCCGAAATCAGTAACCATTACTGAAATTATCGGTTGGTGTGGATTTGTTTTGTTTGCACTTATTTTATTGGGTGCACTTTTGTACCACATTAAATCACACAAATGCCGTAAATAATTCTTTCATAAACAAAAAAGTCTCGAAGGTTATTTATAGAATAACCTTCGAGACTTTTTTTTAATTTGTAAAATATATCTATTGCATCATAATGCCAGAAAGAAATCGGCCGAATGGATTACCTGCAGCTCTTCGTGAAGAGAAAAAAAGATGGTGCTGTGTATAGGTACAAATACCCGATACGTCAATATGCTCGGGTAATAAACCAGATGAAAGCAACTCATAACGATTGACTTGCCATAAATCGATATAATGTTTGCCTGAATTTATTTTGCGAGGTAAAATTATTTTGTGATGTATATCTTGTGGATACGCATCGGCAAAAAATTGCACCACCTCATCACCCACCTCGAAAGCATCAGGACCTATCGAGGGTCCGATGAATGCCCTTATATCAGATGGTCGGCAATCATAATCGTCTCGCATCAGTTCAATGGTACGTGACACAATATGGCCTACAGTACCTCGCCAACCGGCATGTGTCGCAGAGACGACCCGACGTATCGGATCATAACAAAGCAGGGGCACACAATCGGCCGTGGAAACAGCAATACATATTCCATGTACATCGGTAACCAAACCATCAGCATGAGCCAAATAATTATTTTGTTGCGACTCTTGCCAAGACAGAAATTCATTGCTAATAGGTAACACACTGGTACCATGTATTTGGCGGGGCTGAATCAGTTTTTTTTCTGTGATACCGAGTGCATTGCAGAAGCTTTTTCGCCGGAATAATACAAGGGAAAGATCTTCGCCTGAATGGCGACCAAAATTGAGAGTAGAGAAATGATTTTCGGGGCAATATGTTCCCCGCATAGTCACAAAATGGGTAACATCTGTAAATGCAGAAAGGAGACGCGATGTACATACATCGATCTCCTTTCCTATTTTTAAGAAAGAGTTATCAGAGTTCATCGTCCCAATCTTCTTCATCGTAGTTTTCATCACTCTCATCGAAGTCATCATAGATATCGATTGTATCGAGATTGCGATGAGTTATAGTGACAACCCTATTCTCTTCACTATTTATCGCCTCCCATAATATATCTTTCAGTTCAGTAATACCCATTCCTGCTACAGAAGATATATACACCACCGGTAAGTCTGCAGGGACTTTACTTTTGATACCTTCGAGCAATTCATCGTCAAGCATATCACACTTTGTAATTGCCAATATGCGCTGTTTATCGAGCAGTTCTGGGTTATAAGCTTCGAGTTCGCCAAGCAAAATTTCATACTCATGACAAATATCATCGGTATCGGCCGGCACCATAAAAAGCAGAACCGCATTGCGTTCTATATGTCGCAAAAAACGCAATCCGAGACCTTTACCTTCGCTGGCGCCTTCGATAATACCGGGAATATCAGCCATCACAAATGAACGGCTGTCACGATATGAAACGATACCGAGATTCGGTTCCATGGTCGTAAAAGGATAATCGGCAATTTTGGGTTTTGCCTCCGAAATAGACGAGAGGAGTGTCGATTTCCCGGCATTAGGAAATCCTACAAGCCCGACATCGGCAAGCAATTTAAGTTCAAGAACTATTGTACGTTCTATAGCCGGTTCACCGGGTTGTGCATAACGTGGAGTTTGGTTTGTAGCACTACGGAAATGCCAATTACCAAGGCCTCCTCTACCACCACGAAGCAATATCAACTCTTGCCCATCATCGGTAACTTCGCACAAATATTCACCGGTAACAGCATCGAATACCACAGTACCGCATGGCACTTCTATAACTTGGTCGGCACCATCTTTACCTGTACTACGACATGCCGAGCCCGATTCTCCATTGCCTGCATATACATGGCGCTCATAACGTAAGTGCAAAAGTGTCCAATAATTGCGATTGGCACGCAGTATTATATGCCCTCCCCGACCGCCATCACCACCGTCGGGGCCACCTTTCGGGGTATATTTTGCTCTGTGCAGGTGCGCCGAACCGGCACCGCCTTTACCCGAGCGACAATATATTTTTACATAGTCTACAAAATTTGATTCGGCCATAACTCAATATTTTTTATTCGCGATACTTTTTACAAAGATACGAAATTTTCTCATACTTGAGGAAAGAAAATATGGGTATATCTCTTCTTATTGCTCCACGGCACATTCGAGAGAGAGTCGTCTCATCTGCCAAATAAGAGCTACCATTGCCGCCACAAATGCTACACTATCGGCAATTGGCATACTCCACCATACACCTTCGGTGCTCATATATCGAGGCAGAACAATAAGGCATGGTATTAAGAACAATAATTGTCGTGACAAGGAAAGAAAAATAGAAATTTGTGATTTACCTATTGATTGGAAAAATTGTGTAATAACTATCTGTATACCCACTAAGGCAAATGCTACACTGGTTATACGCAACCCTACTCGTGAAACGGTTATAAGTTCGGGACTGTTGGTAAACATACCGACTATAGCATCGGGTACCAGCTCATTGAGCAGGAAACCGAAGGCGGTAATAAGACCACCCCATATAAGACCATAACGCAGCGTTTGATTGACACGACATATCTGTTTTGCGCCATAATTGTATCCAATGATAGGTTGCATACCCTGTGTAAGTCCCATAACAACCATTACAAAAAGTGTAAGCATACGATTCACTATACCATAGGCTCCGACAGCCATATCACCTCCGTATGTTTGCAATGAGGTATTTATAACGATTACGACTATACATGCACAACTATTCATAAGAAAAGGTGACATACCTATTCCCATTATCGAACTTACAATGCGACGATGCAAAATGAAACGTCCTACCGTGAAACGTATATAACTTTTCTTATTGACAAAGTGAGACAAAACCCATATCATTCCTATAAATTGGGCTACAATTGTAGCCAATGCAGCGCCACGTATTCCCCAATCGAGTATGAATATAAATATTGGTGCTAAAACTATATTAACCCCTACCGACAGACACGACGATAACATTGCTTTACGGGGATAGCCTGTCGCACGCATTACGTTATTAAGTCCGACAAAAAGATAAGCAATAGGATTTGCCCAAAGAATCACCTGCATAAAGTCTCGTGCATAAGGTAATGTCTCATGGCTGGCACCGAAAAAGAGTAATATGGGGTCTAACCATATAAGGGCAACGACTGCCACCAATATACCATTTCCGGCCAATAATATGGTAGCATTATGCAATACATCGGTAGCCCGATTATGGTCTTTCTGTCCCATATAAATCGATGATATAGTTGCTGCACCAACTCCCACCAAAGTACAGAATGCAATGACAAGATTCATCAACGGAAATGTTACGGCCAAACCGGCGATAGCAAGGGGGCCTACTCCATGACCTATAAATATACTATCGATAACATGATAGAGCGACACCACTGTCATGGCGATAATGGCAGGAATCGAATATTCGAGCAATAATTTTCCTATAGGTGCGGTACCTAATCGTTGCGGAGAATTTTCTTTATTCATCTTTTCTTTATAAAACGTCTGCAAAGGTAACAAATATCCCCGTATAAAATATTATATAACCCGATGGTTTTATTTCTACGACACAAACCCGAAAAGAATACTGCACTTGCCGTGAAATATTCCGCCAAACTTTTTACTATTTTACTCGTTTGTCAGTATCTTTGTACGACATAAATGTATTTTCATATTGATTAGGAAATCTCCCCTATATGAATGCACAAATTTAAAATATTACTTTTAAAATCAACCGATTATGAAAAAGCTCCCTATTGCAGCACTTTTTGACCTTGATGGGGTAATTGTCGATACTGAACCCCAATATACAGTTTTTTGGGACAACGTAGGCGCAAAATATCTTTACGACAACGATAATTTTGGCGCAAAAATCAAAGGTAATACCCTACGTCAAATATACGATCGCCATTTTTCGGGACACGACGATTGGCAACAACAAATATCTCGCGACCTGCTACAATGGGAGGCAAATATGCATTTTGAACTTATACCTGGTGTATCGATATTTCTACAAAAATTGAGAAAGGCCGGTATCCGTACAGCCATTGTAACAAGTTCTGACAATGCAAAAATGGAAAGTTTGTGGCGAGCACAACCTTTACTTCGGAAATATTTCGACACCATCATTACGGCCAATGATATAACACATTCCAAACCCGACCCCGAAGGTTATTTACTGGCTGCAAGCCGACTGGGTGCATCACCACACGATGCAGTGGTATTCGAGGATTCACGAGCCGGATTACAAGCCGGCAGAGCCGGGGGAATGAAGGTTATCGGTCTTACCACCACGTTAACCACAGAAGAAGTCAACACTCTCGCCGATATATCAATACCCAATTTTATCAATTTCACCCCCGAAATGATATAAAAAAGCTCTGTCTAATGTATTAATATTCAGAATACCATTAATTTAAAAAAAATAGGCACTCACATTCAATACCCATAATGTAGCGAAAGATGTATAACCCTGCAACCTTCCACTATGTATAAAAAAGAAGTAACAAAGGGAAGGATACTATAATAGCGGAAGTACATACCGCGAATCTCTGCTACAAAGCACCAGTTACCAATCCAACTTAAAGATATTACATACACTTCTCGTTCTCTTCTTGCCTTTTATTGGTATTTTCAAGATTTTTCGGACACAAAAAAGGGCGAAAAATACTGCTTGCCGTTATAAATGATTTTAGTATCTTTGCAAAATTACAGATAATATATTATTAAAATCATAGATTATCAAATAAAAAGCATAATGATAGAGATTATAACCGAGATAACGAAGGCCCAATTTGATGCTTTCTTATGGATAATGAGTGGCATAGCAGTTATTGTATTCATAGCTTTGTACTTCGTGAAGGCCGGATATGGCATGTTTAGAGACCACAGATGGGGGCTTGCCATAAACAATAAAATCGCATGGATATTGATGGAGGCACCGGTTTTCATTGTCATGTGTATTCTTTGGTGGCACTCCGAGAGAAAAACAGAAATAGTACCATTAATATGTTTTATACTATTTCAATTGCACTATTTCCAACGTTCATTTATATTTCCTTTTCTACTGAAAGGCAAAAGCCGTATGCCCATTGCCATAATTCTGATGGGGATTACGTTCAACATACTCAACGGATATATGCAAGGAGAATGGCTGTTTTACCTTTCGCCTATTGATATGTATAATACGACATGGCTTACCTCTCCCCAATTTATTGCAGGTACGATAATATTCTTTATTGGCATGGGTATTAACATACACTCCGACAATATAATACGTCATCTACGCAAGCCGGGCGACACGCGACATTATTTACCTTCTAAGGGTATGTATCGTTATGTAACATCGGCAAACTACTTTGGGGAATTGGTAGAATGGACCGGATTTGCAATACTTACATGGTCGACTGCCGGTATTGTATTTGTATGGTGGACATTCGCCAACCTTGTTCCTCGCTCCAATGCCATATTTCAACGTTATAAAAACGAATTTGGCGATGCTATGGAAAATCGAAAACGTATTTTCCCCTTTATATATTAAGTAAACATTAAACTCTACTACATATAAAGACAAAACAATAACTATGGAATCGAAACTATTCACACCGATAACCATTGGTCCTCTCACTTTGCGAAATCGGACTATACGTTCGGCTGCATTCGAAAGTATGTGCCCGGGGCATATTCCATCAAAAGAGCTACACGACTATCATAAATCGGTCGCAGACGGTGGTGTGGGTATGACCACTATTGCCTATGCTGCAGTATGTCAAAGCGGATTATCATTTGACAGACAATTGTGGATGCGCCCCGAAATTGTACCAGGATTGCGTAAAATAACCGATGACATACACCTATCGGGAGCGGCCGTATCGATACAATTAGGACACTGTGGTAATATGTCGCACAAAAATATCTGCGGAGTAACTCCCATTTCAGCATCGACAGGATTTAATATGTATTCTCCCACATTTGTACGTGGTATGAAAAAGTCGGAGCTTCCCGAAATGGCAAAAAATTTTGGACAAGCCGTGAATATGGCTCGTGAAGCAGGATTTGACGCCGTAGAAATACATGCCGGTCATGGATATCTGATAAGCCAATTTCTTTCACCCTATACCAATCACCGCAAAGACGAATTTGGAGGTTCTCTCGAAAACCGTATGCGATTTATGGATATGTGTATGGAAGAGGTGATGAAAGCTGCAGGAAATGATATGGCGGTATTTGTAAAAATGAATATGCGCGATGGCTTCAAAAGCGGCATGGATATAGACGAATCGATAGAGGTTGCCAAGCGTCTCGAGCGATCGGGTGCACATGCTCTTGTACTGAGTGGAGGATTTGTAAGTAAGGCACCCATGTATGTTATGCGAGGCGCAATGCCCATTAAAACCATGACTCATTATATGGATTGCTGGTGGTTGAAATATGGGGTAAAATTGGCCGGTCGCATGATGGTACCAACTGTACCTTTTACCGAAGCATACTTCCTCGAAGACGCATTAAAATTCCGAGAAACGCTAAAAATGCCCTTAGTATATGTAGGCGGACTTATATCACGAGAAAAAATAGAAGAGGTATTGAATGAAGGCTTTGAATGTGTACAAATGGGTCGTGCTCTTCTCAACGAACCGGGGTTCGTAAATCGAATGGCCCGCGAAGAAAATGCTCGAAATGCCTGCGGACACAGCAATTACTGCATAGGTCGTATGTACACAATAGATATGAAATGCCACCACACAGTCGACGGACTGCCTGCGTGCCTCAAAAAAGAGATTTCCAAACTTGAGTTCAAATAATAGACGACAAAAGTATGCCAGCAAAAGGTAAATTAGCCATCATTACCGGTGCAGATGGCGGTATGGGCTCGGAAATCACTCTTGCCGTAGCTAAAAAAGGATTTCATGTAATCATGGCCTGCTATAATGAGGAAAAAGGGGAAAAAAGATGTCGAGAGATTATAGAACAAAGTAGAAATAAAGAAATAGAAGTACGGCAAATAAATCTCAGTTCTCTATCCTCTGTAAAAGATTTTGCAGACAAAATATTGCAAGAGGGTCATACAATAGATTTACTGATGAATAATGCCGGAGCCCTCGACTACAAAGCAATTACAACCGAAGATGGGCTATCGAATATGACAAGTGTAAATTATGTAGCACCATACTTATTGACTCGCAAGCTGATACCGCTCATGCACTATGGTACGCGAGTTGTAAATATGGTATCTTGTACATACGCTATTGGTAAAATTACCCTACCCGATTTCTTTACAAAAGGGAAAAAGGGTGGATTTTGGCGCATTCCCATATACAGCAACACCAAATTGGCACTCACATTGTTTACATTCGAATTGGCCGATCGTCTCAAAGGACAGGGAATCACTGTCAATGCTGCCGACCCAGGTATTGTATCGACCAATATCATTCGTATGCACAACATTATTGTCGATAAATTATGCGATTGGTTTTTCCGCCCGTTCATACGCACCCCTCGCCAAGGAGCTGATACAGCCATTGGGTTGCTACTCGATGCCGAAGCCGAAGGTCGTACCGGCACTCTCAATGCCAGTCACAAAGTAAAAAATTTATCGACTCGATACACACAACATATAATGAAAAAGATATTGTGGGACGAGACCGAAAAAATAGTCAAAAAATATCTCTAACAACATAATCAAAAAACATTATGCTTATGAAATTAAAAAACAAGTTCACCGCTCTCCTACTTGCCGTAGCAGTGATTTCTCCTGCCAAAGCAGATGAAGGAATGTGGCTTCTCCCCTTCCTAAAACAACAAAACAGTGAGCAACTAAAAAAAGCTGGCTTGATGATGGATATTGATGACATCTATAATCCTGATGCCACCTCGATGAAAGATGCTGTTGTAATTTTTGGTAGTGGTTGCACCGGAGAAATCATATCTTCGGAAGGCTTGATATTGACCAATCACCACTGTGGATATAGCGCCATACAGCAACACAGTTCGGTAGAACATGACTACCTTACCGATGGATTTTGGGCAATGGAAAAATCACAAGAGCTCTACACACCGGGATTACAAGTACGTTTCATCGACAAAATAGTAGAAGTTACCGACATCATCGAAAAAGCTGTAGAAGAATCGGGCGATGAAATGAAAGCCTTCAACACAGCATTCCTTGGCAACAAAGCCAAAGAACTTGCCGGAGAAGAATTTCTCAGCAACAATCCCTTTGTAGAGGTTGTTATCAAACCTTTTTACGGAGGTAACAGATTCTTTATGTTCTATCAAACCGTATACAACGACATACGTATGGTAGGAGCGCCTCCTTCATCGATAGGTAAATTTGGCGCAGACACGGACAACTGGATGTGGCCGCGTCATACCGGCGACTTCTCGCTATTCCGTGTTTACACTTCACCCGACGGGAAACCTGCCCAATATAGCGCTGACAACGTACCTATGAAGCCCAAACGTCATTTCAAAATTTCACTTGGCGGAGTACAAGAGAATGACTATGCGATGATTATGGGATTCCCCGGCACAACCAATCGCTACTACACATCGTGGGAAGTAAAAGATATGCGAGACATACAAAATGCCACTCGCATCGAAATGCGTGGCGTACGTCAAACCGAAATGCTCGACGAGATGCTCGCCGATCCTGCAGTACGTATACAATATGCCAGCAAATATGCTCGCTCGAGCAATTATCACAAAAATTCAATCGGTATGAATCGCGGTATCGATAAACTCGATGTAATTGGCGGCAAAGAAGAGAAAGAAGAAGCGTTACGCCAATGGGCAACCGCAAATAATCACCCCGAATACATCGAGGCTCTCGATGAAATCGAAACCGTAATGACCGAACTTGTACCTATCAATTTGGCCTATTCTCAACTCAATGAAGGTATAAGAATGGCTATCGAGTGTAGCCAAGTTCCTGCCACGGGAGATCTACTCAAGGCATTGAAAGAAAAGAATACGGCTCGCGTTGATACCCTTATTAATGTTTTGCGCGAAAATTATGCTCAATTTGCCAATAAAGATTATAGTCGCAAAGTAGACCAACGTGTAACTAAAGCCATGCTTAAAGCTTATAAGGCCGCAGTTCCCGAAGGTGAACGTTTTGCAATCTACGACCTTATCGATAAAAAATTCAAAGGCGACATCGATCGCTACGTAGATGAAGCTTTCAAAACCTCAATCTTCGCCAGCGATGAGAACTTTGAGAAATTCTGCCAGAAACCCAGCGCAAAAGTTCTCGAAAAGGACTTGATGATCGCTCTACGCAATGCCTTCATTGACAAATATCAAGAATTACGACTCAAGGCAAGGCCTCTCGATCAACGCCTTACCAAAGCAAAGAAAGTATTTATCAAAGGGCTGCTCGATATGGCAGGAAACGCTCCGACATATCCCGATGCCAACTTTACCATACGTCTCACATACGGAAACGTTTTGCCCTACTCTCCTGCCGATGGTGTGAAATATGAATATTTCACTACCCAACGCGGTATTCTCGAAAAAGAAGACCCTGACAATTGGGAATTTGTCGTTCCTTCTCGACTCAAAGAGTTGATTCTCTCCAAAGATTTCGGGGAATATGCTTTGCCCAATGGCGACCTGCCCACCTGTTTCCTCAGTAACAACGACATCACAGGAGGTAACTCGGGAAGTCCCGTAATTAATGCTAAAGGAGAACTTATCGGTGCGGCTTTCGATGGTAACTGGGAAGCGATGAGTGGCGATATAGTTTTTGAAAAAGATTTGCAACGTTGTATCAACGTGGATATTCGTTACATACTATTCATCATTGATAAATATGCCGGTGCAAAAAATCTTATCGAAGAAATGGATATTGTTCGTCCATGTTGCTGCACCAAACAATGCAGTCATTAATAAAGCGCTGCTAAGTATAACGATAAACGGGTTCTTTCATATGAAGAACCCGTTTATTTTATTATTAATACACTAAATTATACCGCATAATAGAAGCTACATTTTTGAGAATTTATTAATTGTTTCGGCAATAAACAGCGCATCATCATCGGTCATCACTTGGGATATGGGCAGAGAAAGGACCTCTTTTGCCAACTGCTCGGTTACGGGCAACGACAATGAATTATATTGCGTATAACAACTTTGCTTATGAGGAGGTATCGGATAATGAATTTGGGTGGGTATATTGTTTTGTTGCAGATAGTCTATCAAGCGATTTCGGCACTCAGTTCTAACGATATATTGGTGATATATATGATTACCTTCAGTAGATAAAGTCGTTTTTTGAATTTCATGGGCGATTATGGCATCATTATATATCGATGCCAATTCTCTGCGACGGCGATTATCATCATCAAGGTAACGCAATTTCACCGAAAGAAATGCAGCTTGTAACTCGTCCATCCTACTATTGAGGCCTTGATATGAGTTATAATATCTTTGTTGAGAGCCATAGTTTGCCAAAGCGCGTACGACACCGGCAAGTACCTCATCGTTGGTTGCTACGGCACCACTATCGCCTAAAGCGCCCAAATTTTTTGAAGGATAAAAGCTAATCCCGGCTGCATGCCCCAACGCCCCGGCCTTACGACTATGTGTCAATCCGTCAAGTAGTGAATTTGCGCCAAGAGCCTGTGCGGCATCTTCTATAACAAGCAGATTATAACGATGCGCCACATCGATAATGACAGAATCCCAACACGTGCGCCCATACAGATGAACAGGAAGTATAGCCCGCGTACGAGCCGTAATATGTTGCTCGATAAGTGCAGTATCGAGATTGAGGGTAAGCAATGAAGGCTCGACAAATACCGGAACCAATCGGTTATCTGTAACAGCCAAAACAGTGGCAATATAGGTATTGGCCGGCACTATCACCTCATCTCCCTCGGAGATACGACCCAATTCGATATATCCGCGCAATATAAGTCGTAATGCGTCTAAACCATTTGCGCATGCAACCACATGACTACAGCCGAGATATAAAGAGAGATCACGCTCGAATGTAGCAACTCGTTCGCCCAACAGATACCAGCCCGAATCTATCACCTCCGACGCCACTTGCTTGAGTTCATCAGCATAACGACTATTTATCTGTTGTATATCTTGGAATTTCATGGCAAGATCTTTACAAGTCCGAAATATAGGTATTATACACCTCATAATCGCGAATATAATCGTCTTCATCATATTCTTCCGATGCCAATACGAGGCAGATAGAACTTGACGAAAACTCACGCTGCGAAGCCCATATTCCCGGGGGTATATGTAATCCGAAATAGGGGCGATTTAATGTCACCACTCGCTGCTCAATACCATCATCGAGCAATACTTCGAATGCACCGGCAGCTGCAACAATCAATTGATGGCAACGTTTATGGGCATGCGCGCCACGAGATTCACCTCCGGGAATATCGTAAAGATAGAAAACCCGTCTTATATCAAAAGGAATATCAATACTACCATGTATCGGCGTAATATTACCACCCGGATCATAAATACGAGGGAGTTCGAGCAGTCGACAATCGTGAACAGATGGTTTCATATCAAAATCAGCCTTTTATATTCATCAAAATCATATATGTAATCAGTCTCATCAAATATACCCGACGACAAGACCAAAGCCAAAGAATTTGTTGAAAAATCAGTCAACTGTCGCCACGTCATTGACGGAACGTATATTCCGTAATATGATCGATTGAGAAAATATGACTGAACATTTCCGAAAGCATCGCGTATTTGTAGTTCAAAACTTCCCGAAAGAGCCACGATAAATTCCTGTTGTGTGCGATAGGCATGACCTCCGCGATATTGCCCACCCGGAACATCATAAATCCAATAGGCACGTTTTACATGAAATGGAATATGATTCTCACTTTCAATAAAGGAGAGATTTCCGCGGCGATCTTCGATACGCGGCAATTCAATTCTGACGACTTTGCCGTAATCCATATCTTATATCGATTCGTTCACAATATTGATAAGATATTGGCCATATTGATTTTTCTTCATAGGCTCGGCCTGCAATAACAGTTTCTCCGAAGTAATCCAGCCTTGATGGTATGCAATTTCTTCAAGACACGCAACTTTCCACCCTTGACGATGCTCAATGGTTTCGATAAACGCCGATGCCTCAAACAGAGAGTCATGAGTACCCGTATCGAGCCAAGCAAATCCTCTTCCCATCAACTGTACTTTCAATTCTCCCATTGATAAGAATTCTTGATTTACAGAGGTAATCTCTAACTCACCTCGTGCCGAAGGCTTAATATTTTTTGCAATCTCTACAACTTTATTCGGGTAAAAGTATAGTCCCACAACGGCATAATTACTTTTGGGCTTCTGCGGCTTTTCCTCAATAGACGTAACATTTCCATCGGCATCAAAGGCTGCTACACCATAACGTTCGGGGTCGCTCACTCTATATCCGAAAACTGTTGCCAAACCATTTTCGGCATTGTTGACAGCGGTCGACAACATCGATGAAAAACTCTGTCCATAAAAAATATTATCTCCCAATACAAGACAAGCAGTATCATTGCCTATAAATTTTTCGCCTATAATAAAGGCCTGCGCCAATCCATCGGGAGAAGGTTGTTCGGCATATTCAAATATCACTCCGAATTGCGATCCATCACCTAATAAGCGACGGAATCCCGGTAAATCATGAGGCGTAGAGATAATTAGAATCTCGCGTATTCCGGCCAACATCAACACTGATATGGGGTAATATATCATAGGTTTGTCATAAATAGGAAGCATCTGCTTACTAACACCCATCGTTATGGGATACAACCTTGTGCCGGAACCTCCGGCAAGAACAATGCCTTTCATGATTTCTGATATTATCGATTTGAATACATCTGTTCGTAATATTTTTGATAGTCGCCACTAACGACTTCTTCAACCCAATCTTGGTTTTCGAGATACCATCTGATGGTCTTCTCTATACCCCGATCAAACGGTGTTTCGGGATACCACCCCAATTCTTTTGCCGTCTTCGACGGGTCTATCGCATACCTCATATCGTGTCCGAGTCGATCTCCGACATAGGTTATTAGGTCGTAATTGATATTACCGAGCGAGGTCTTCAAAATAGATTGATAGCGAGGTTCTTCTCGCATGATACGTGCTATTGTATCAATAGTGAGCTTTACAATATTTATATTTTGTTCTTCATTGAAACCTCCTATATTATACACCTCGCCAACACGACCGCCATCGAGTACCATATCAATAGCTTTTGCATGGTCTTCGACATAGAGCCAATCACGCACATTATCGCCCTTACCATATACGGGCAACTTCTTACCTTCGAGAATATTTTTTATAATAAGAGGTATTAATTTCTCGGGGAAATGGTATGGTCCATAATTGTTGGAACATCGAGTGATATTTATCGGCATTTTATATGTTTCGTGATATGCTTTCACAATAAGATCGGCACCGGTCTTCGACGACGAATAGGGAGAGCGTGGGTCGAGCGGAGTTTCTTCTGTAAAAAATTTTTTACCATAAGTTTGTATTTGATTACGCCCCTTAACCACATTACGCACCTGCTCATCATCGACAACAAGCGGTTGCGGGTCGACAAAGTCCTTAGACAGAGAGCCATACACTTCATCAGTAGAGACTTGTAAATACTTTTTACCGGGCAAATATGTAGGATATCCTGCATCATCACGTCCTGTAGTCCACGCACGTTTGGCACATTCGAGCATATTTTGAGTACCCAAAATATTTGTTTGCAAAAACAATTGCGGATTGGTAATACTGCGATCGACATGCGATTCTGCGGCAAAATTTACAACATAATCGACTTGATATCGTGCAAATATATCTGAGACCAATTCTTCGTTTGCAATATCACCTTTTACAAATGATACCCTCGAATCGAGTAATTCCTCTTTGATAGTTCCGAGATTGCCTGCATACGTTAGTTTATCCAATATGATAATAAATATGTCGCGATATTTCCGCAGCATATATTTAACAAAATTAGCTCCAATAAAACCGGCAGCACCGGTTACTAAATAGGTTTTCATATACATAATACTATAAATAATGGCGCAAGATACGCATTTTTTATCAAAAGTAGGGTGTTTGAAAGATTATTTATCAACAACGCACAATCAAATAAAACGTATCAGCATAGCGCATATTAATCCAGGAAATCGTCTATACTCTTTATTATCAATATATAAAAATAGCGCAAAAGATAAAATATGTTTTTTTCACGTTTTTTATTGGTCAATCACGAAATAATATATACTTTTGCAACACTAAATATTGCAATGTCCGGATAGCAAAAATGGGCAAAAAAGATACTCATGTAAAACACGAAGGTACTATCGAAAAAATAGAGGGTACAACTGTTTATGTGCGAATAGTTCAACATTCGGCATGCGCGGGTTGTCATGTACAATCGGCATGTACAGTAGCCGATCGAAGCGAAAAAATCATAGAAACAAAGTATTATAAACACGATTTGCACATAGGAGAGTGTGTATGGGTGATTGGTAATGAAGCCATGAGTAACGAGGCTCTACGATTGGCTTTTATTTACCCTTTTTTGGTATTATGCGCAGTATTGGTAATCGCATATATGTTTTCAAGACACGAAGGAATAGCAGGAATAGCGGCATTAACAGCCTTACTCCCCTACTACCTTATATTATATATGATGAGAAGAAAAATTCGTCGCGACTTGGTATTCACCGTCGAGAAACGAAATTAGAAGCTATAAACCTATTATAATTATAAAAAAATGAGTTTAGTATGGATTGCAACCCTCTCATTGGGGGTAATTGGTGCGATAAGCGCAATCATTTTGTACTTTGTCGCTCAAAAATTCAAAGTAGAAGAAGACCCTCGTATCGGAGAGGTAGAAAGCGTTCTGCCGGGAGCTAATTGCGGGGGGTGCGGATACCCCGGGTGCGGAGGTTTTGCGACCGCATGCGTAAAAGCCGAGACTCTTGATGGCATGCTTTGCCCCGTTGGAGGAGCACAGGTCATGAATAAAATTGCTGGAATATTGGGTATGGAAGCCTCTGAATCAGCCCCAAAGATTGCCGTTATCAGATGTAACGGGACTTGTGACAACCGCCCCAAAATAAACAATTATGACAGTGCTTCGAATTGTGCCGTTGCATCGGCTTTATATAGCGGTGATACCGGCTGCTCATACGGCTGTCTCGGATATGGCGATTGTGCTGCAGCATGTCAATTCGGAGGTATATATATAAACCCCGAGACGGGACTACCCGAAGTCGATGAAGAATTATGTACAGGGTGTGGCAGTTGTGTTAAAGCTTGTCCCAAATCAATTATAGAATTGAGAAATAAAGGGCCTAAATCGTGCAGAGTATATGTAAGTTGCGTAAATAAAGATAAGGGAGGTATTGCTCGGAAAGCTTGTACAGCAGCATGTATCGGTTGCGGAAAATGTGCCAAAGAATGTCCGTTCGAGGCCATAACAATCGTCAACAATCTCGCATACATTGACTACACAAAGTGTAAATTATGTCGTAAATGTGAAACTGTCTGTCCCACCGGCGCTATACATGCCGTAAATTTTCCACCTCGCAAACAGGCAGAAGTTCCTGTTGAAGTGAAGCCTATTGTAAAGCAGGAGAATACAGCTGCCGAGGCTTAATATAAATATGTTTATAAACAATAAGAAACAGATATGAAAACATTCAGAATAGGTGGTGTACATCCACCTGAGAATAAATTATCTGCCGGACAATCCATAAAGGTGGCCGAGCTTCCCAAACAAGCTATAATAATGCTTTCACAACATATAGGAGCACCGGCACAAGCCGTGGTGGCCAAAGGCGATAAAGTAAAAGTAGGAACACTCGTAGCCCAAGCCGGAGGTTTTGTTTCGGCGAATATACATTCATCGGTTTCGGGGACAGTAGCCAAAGTAGATACCGTAATCGATGGTTCTGGATTCCAACGTCCTGCAATATACATCGATGTAGAAAGTGATGAATGGGAAGAAAGCATCGATCGTAGCGAAACATTGATAAAAGAATGTAACTATTCTTCTGAAGAAATCGTTAAGAAGATTTCCGACGCGGGAATTGTTGGATTAGGCGGAGCTTGTTTCCCAACACACGTAAAATTGTGTCCTCCTCCCGGGAATACAGCAGAATGTGTCATTATCAATGCCGTAGAATGTGAGCCATATTTGACAGCCGACCATCAATTGATGATGGAACACGCCGAAGAGATTATTGTCGGTATTTCGATACTGATGAAAGCCGTAAAAGTAGACAAGGCTTATATCGGTATTGAAAATAACAAACCCGATGCCATAGAAAAAATGAGCGCAATTGCAGCTTCTTATACCGGTATCGAAGTAGTTCCCTTGAAAGTAAAATATCCGCAAGGTGGCGAAAAACAACTAATTGATGCTATCATTAAACGCCAAGTCGGCAGTGGAAAATTACCTATTTCTACGGGAGCTGTTGTTCAAAACGTAGGTACGGCATTTGCCGTATACCAGGCCGTGCAAAAAAATAAGCCTCTCTTTGAACGAGTAATTACTGTAACCGGAAAATCATTGAGTACTCCTTCAAATTTCTTGGCTCGAATCGGTACTCCCATGCAACAACTTATAGATGCCTGTGGCGGACTTCCGGAAAATACTGGAAAAATCATAGCCGGAGGTCCAATGATGGGAAAGGCATTGATAAAAGCAGATGTTCCGACCGTAAAAGGAAGTTCGGGAATATTGATTATGAATAAAAAGGAGGCAAAACGCGGAGAAGCACAATCGTGCATACGTTGCGCCAAATGCGTAAGTGCATGTCCCATAGGTCTTGAATCCTATCTGTTGGGAATTTTGGCCGAACTTGGAGATTTTGAACAAATGGAAAAAGAAAATATAATGGATTGTATCGAATGTGGTTCATGCCAATTTACATGCCCGGCCAATAGACCCCTACTCGACTATTGCCGACTAGGTAAAGCAAAAGTTGGAGCCATGATACGTGCCCGCCAAGCTAAATAATTGAAGATATGGAAAATAAATTGTATATATCCAATTCGCCTCATGTACATAGTGGCGATAGCGTAAAAAAGAATATGTACGGCGTACTGATAGCCTTAATACCGACTTTTCTTGTATCGTTATACTTTTTCGGTGTAGGGGCATTAGTGGTAACACTCACATCGGTACTGGCTTGTGTAGCATTTGAATATCTTATTCAGAAATATTTACTCAAAGTAACACCGACAATCACCGATGGCTCTGCAATACTTACCGGTATATTATTAGCTTTCAATGTTCCTTCGAATCTCCCGATATGGATTATTATCATTGGAGCATTAGTTGCCATAGGCATTGGAAAAATGACATTTGGCGGTTTGGGACGAAATATATTCAATCCGGCTCTTGTAGGACGCGTATTCTTACTCATTTCATTCCCTGTGCAAATGACAACATGGCCCAAACCCGAAGTCTTGAGCACATCATATCTTGATGCGGAAACCGCAGCAACCCCACTGGGACTTTTAAAACAAAATTTACCGATAGAGACAACAACCACAGATATGCTATTGGGAAACTTGGGAGGAAGTCTTGGTGAAATAGGTGCAATTGCTTTGCTTATAGGTTTTGTGTATATGCTTGTACGCAAAATTATTACATGGCACATTCCTGTATCCATACTTTTAACAGCATTTATATTTGCATACTTGGTAAGTGGTTTCGATTGCATGTATGCTACCCAACAAATACTTCTCGGTGGTATGTTACTCGGTGCGATATTTATGGCAACCGACTATGTAACCTCTCCCATGAATAAAAAAGGTATGATTATATATGGTATATGCATAGGATTGCTTACAATAATAATACGTCGTTACGGAGCATATCCCGAAGGTATGTCTTTTGCAATCCTTATTATGAATGCTGTCACACCTCTTATCAACAAATATGTGAAACCTAAACGATTCGGGGAGGTAAAAAAATAATGGCAAAACAATCATCATTCGGAAATATGCTCATTGTATTGACGATAATTACCGTCATTGTGGGCGCATTGTTGGGATTTGTTTACGGAATAACCAAAGAACCTATCGCCAACGCAAAAAAACAAAAACAGGTAGAAGCAGTTAAGGCTGTAGCTCCGGAATTTGACAACTCACCCATTGATGAGAAATACACAATAACTGTATCAGGCATGGACTTGACTGTATTTCCGGCCAAAATGGGCGATAGAAAAGTGGGTGCTGCAGTAGAAAGCAAAACCAAGAATGGATTTAGCGGAGAAATCACTGTAATGGTAGGATTCGAAGCAGATGGTACAATACGTAATTATCGTGTTTTGACTCATGCCGAAACTCCTGGATTGGGTTCTAAAATGGAAGAATGGTTTCGTAGTGAAAAAGGATGTGTATTAGGTAAAAATCCGACAAAAGACAACCTTACCGTGAAAAAAGATGGTGGAGACATAGATGCCATTACAGCAGCCACAATCAGTTCACGCGCATTCCTCGATGCGATTGCAAACGCATACGCAGCTTATAACAATAATCAATACGATGTAAATACCGGTGCTACATTGCAACAAGAAAAGGAGGTGAGTCATGAATAAAGTTAAAATCATACTGAACGGTATAATCAAAGAAAATCCGACATTTGTATTGTTGTTGGGTATGTGCCCCACCTTAGGTACAACTTCATCGGCAATCAACGGATTGGGTATGGGGCTTGCCACAATGTTTGTGCTTATCTGCTCTAACGTGGTAATCTCTCTCATCAAAAATTTTATACCCGATAAAGTACGTATTCCTTCTTTTATCGTAGTGATAGCAGCCTTTGTAACCATACTGCAAATGTGTATGGAAGCCTATGTTCCGGCTTTGTATGAAAGTCTCGGATTATTTATTCCTCTGATTGTAGTAAACTGCATCGTATTAGGTCGTGCCGAATCATTCGCCGCCAAAAACAATGCATTCGACTCTATGCTCGACGGTATAGGTAGCGGACTTGGATTTACCATAGCCCTTACATTACTGGGAAGCGTACGCGAATTATTAGGAACAGGAAAGATATTCAACGCAACCATATTCCCCGAGAATTTTGGAGCATTGGTATTTGTATTGGCACCGGGTGCTTTTATTGCATTAGGTTATTTAATTGTCATCATTAACAAACTTAAAACCAAATAAGCGATATGATTACCTATATTTCCATATTTATTACCGCCATATTTGTCAACAATATAATATTGGCACAATTCTTGGGTATCTGTCCTTTCTTGGGCGTATCGAAGAAAGTAAGTACCGCCACAGGTATGGGTGCTGCTGTTGCATTTGTAATGACTATTGCCACCATTTGCACATGGTTACTACAAGAATATCTTCTCGATCCTTGGGGTATACAATTTATGCAGACAATAGTGTTTATTCTCGTTATTGCAGCATTGGTACAAATGGTTGAGATAATACTAAAAAAAGTATCTCCTCCTCTTTATCAAGCACTCGGAGTATTCCTTCCGCTAATTACTACCAACTGTGCAATTTTGGGTGTGGCAATTCTGGTAATCCAAAAAGAATACAATCTGCTTGAATCTGTAGCTTTTGCCATTGCCACAGCTCTTGGCTTTATGCTTGCCATGGTAATCTTTGCCGGCATTCGTGAACAACTAAGCAGAACAAAAGTACCACAAGCCATGCAAGGTGTACCTATCGCATTGATAGTTGCCGGTCTTTTGGCTCTTGCATTTATGGGCTTTGCCGGTATTAAAATAGGATAAACCTCAATATAAAAGAAAAATACTCTATCTTTGTATCGGGTACATCAAGTATGTACCCGATATTATTTTATACAATGAACACATCTGAAACCTTTTCCATACATGGGGTCAACTTCTCTATGATATACGTCGCCGGCGGCGTATACGCAATGGGCGCAACCGATGGTGATGATGATGCCACAAGCGAGGAGCATCCTGCAAGATATAAAAGTATACTCGATTTTTATATCGGGGAGACACTCGTTACGCAAGAACTTTGGGTATCTGTCATGGGGTATAATCCAAGCCATTTCAAAAAGGGGGTAAATCTCCCGGTGGAATGTATAAGTTGGTTCGACTGTTTAGAATTTATCAACCGAATAAATCAACTCACGAACAAAAACTTCTGTTTGCCCGAAGAATGTCAATGGGAATTTGCAGCAAGAGGTGGAAAATTAAGCAGAAAATACAAGTATGCCGGAAGCGACAATATTGACGAGATAGCTTGGTACAACCGAAACAGTAATAACCATACACATAATGTAAAAGAACTTAACCCAAACGAATTGGGGCTTTATGATATGTGCGGGAATGTCGACGAATGGTGCATAAACAGACCTGCTCTATATGGGAACAAATTAGGAAATTCACCTATCTATTATAGGTCTGAACAATATCGAATCATTCGTGGTGGCAGTTGGGCAAATCTTGCACATCATTGTCGCGTGTCAAGCCGCGGCGATGAAACAGTTGATACCCGATGTCCACAAATTGGGATGAGATTGTGCATGAATATTACAAAAGACAAATCCTAATTTACAAATTGTTTCTCCTCCACAGATAGCAACTATATATCTATGATGTCCGAGCCGGAGAATCATCACTAAACATCAAAGACATAAACGGATAAGTCATATTATTTTTTCGAAATATCCAATCTAAAAATTCAGACTGAGTAAATTGATAATCATATTTATCAATTGATAAATATATAGCAGAAACAATACCATCTCTCAGCGCATATCCACACCCTGGGGAGGCGTTTTGCTCCATATATAACGTGCAATTTTCATCAGGATTGTTTTTTACATACATTTGAAGTAAAGGTTTAATATCGAATATTCTCGCCATTCCCACCATCACACGTTCTGTTTTATCCGTGCAATATAGCACACCCGATACAGATGGTGGTGCTTGTGAGCCATCGGGTAAAAACAAACATACCTCATCAAAAGCTGTATTGCGATATATTTGAGCCAACAACGGCTGAAAATACGAGTTATCGGTCATGGCAATATCATGTAATAATATATCATTGGTACGTCGTGAAACAAATGTTATAGCCGTGACCTCGTAACTATTACTATCTACTGTATAAACAATATTACCGCCTGACATTTCAAAATCGAGTATCAAAGCCCTGAAATCATCATATGTATGTACAAGATCGGTATGCCTATCAGCCGTAAGACGCAACCACGCTCGATACAATGTATATATATCAAGTGCAGGGCATTTGATATATTGTTGTTTAATCACAGACGAATCGTACACTTTATAATGATGTTCAACACGATAAAAGAGAGGATCAAACCCTTTTTCCCTATAGTATTGCACCAGTGACATATCGGCCGGAATCAACGCCACAAATGGTATATCTCCTTTTGAATAAAACTCTATCGCGTCTTGCATCAATTTGGTCATTAAACCTTTGCCTCTATATTGAGAATTAGTGGCAAGTCCGGCCCAATATGAAAAAGAAATTTGCTGATTACCCCACCTACATATATATGGTATTCCATACAACATCGAACATATTATGTTACGATATTTTATGACAAAAATATCTGCCTTCGAAATTATTGAAGAGAAATAGAGTTGCAGAAAATCCTGACTATCATAAAAAGATGCCTGCCACAAATTTTGCAGTTCGGTAATATTAGCATCATCAAGAGCCATTCGATGCGACGTAAAACGAAGAGAATCGGTAGAGATCTTATAATCGGTGGCATACAAAGAAGGATAAAGAGAACTCATCATCGAAAGAGATAAATAGAGCACTCCTTTCGGTAAATTATAGATTTGATGATACGAATGTTTTGCCTGCCGCAATCCGGGAATACCAAGATCCTCTTCCCTATTGATATAATGATACTGTTCAGGTATATTACAAGCAAATTCCTTATTTATCATGGCATAAGCACCGACATATGTATCGTCGGCTTTTTCGACATGTATATCATATGTATCGTAATTAACAGGTGAACCATACGTATACGCGACAAGAGTATTTTCCACCCATAAAACCATTCCTGTCAAACCCAACTCATCGAAGTGCATCAATGAAAAGGCAATAGCTTCACGTTCGGCATTAAGCGCTTTTATATCGCGTCCCGTCTTATTTTTTTCTATCCACCTATCTGTAAAATCTAAACATTTCTGACAGTCGGCCGAGGATAATCGCTCACACCTAAATCGTGGATATTCCTTCATAAATCGATTTATGTGATTACGTTTCGGCTGATATTTCTTTCCTATCAATCGAGCCAAATCGGCACGGTTATAAATATAATCACTATAATTATCGCTGTATGTTATAAGTGTATTAAAAGGAATTGTTTTTATATTATTTTCGATTTGTATCAAGGTTTCGGGGCTAATACCCATAATTTTGAATTTTTCGCTACACGACATTGCCACATCTTCTGTAATAATTGAAAATTTATTTTCCCACGACATACCACCTATTGGTAACATATAAGCCGGAGTTCCATCGGGAAAGCAAAAACGAATAAACATTGTATCTTCAACAATAGAATATTCGGTATTATATAACTTTTGCCACGCACACATATTAGCAAATGCGAAGTCGCAATTACGATATTCGCTCGACAATGTATAGCGCGTAATTATTGAGCGGTCGTCGATTGTTATGGGTTTGAACTGAATCATTATTATAAGTAAACAAATACGAAGATACAAGGTTTTCTCTTATCATCGTGTTTATTTTATATAAAAAAAAGATTGATTATCTCACGACAACCAATCTCCGTAACCTGAATTTAATACCATGAAAAACACTGTACACAAAAATATAATATTATAACCAGCAAGAATATAAATATTTCGTCAAAAAAAAGCATTTTCTAACGTTTTTTTTGACGTATTCAAGTACAATAAGCGATTTATAGCGTTTTTAGACACATTTATTCAAATAAAAAAAACAAAACAAGGAGAATAGATATAAAAACAGAATAGTAAGAATGAGAAAATTCCAAAACAAAAGGGATAAAATCGATATGATTTTACCCCTACCAATTGTGCGTATTTTATAAAATTATCGTTGAGACTGGCGATACTCTTGCGGAGTCATACCGGTATGTTCGCGAAAATATTTTCCAAAAAAACTCTGACATGAAAAATGCAACGCATCTCCTATCTCTTGCACTGTCATCGTCGTATTCATTAGCAGACGCTTTGCCTCGATGATAACAAACTCGGCTATAATATCGCGTGCATACTTACCACCGGTTTCATACACTATGGTTGACAGATACTTGGGAGTAAGACACATTCTATCGGCATAATATTTTACTTTTCGCTGCATTTTAAAGTTTTCACTGACCAATCGAGTAAATTGCATCAAGAGCTCTTCACGGCGCGAAGGAATCGAAGATGGATGCAATTTCTCGCCACGCATAAGGTCTGAAGAGAGATAATAGAAAAGAATATGCAGATACTCTTGCATAATAACCTCTTTATACAACAAATCTTCATCATCGAGTGTTTCTCGCATCAATTCATATAGCATCGTCACAGCATTAAGAGTCGATGGCTGCATACCATAACAACGACTTTGCTCAAGTTTATCACGGAAAGCCAATAACATTATTGTATTTCCGACTTTAAACATATGTTCGCCCGAGCCACTGAGTAACATAAACATTTTTATATCTTCTGTGGCACTACATATTTTAAAACAATCTCCTTTGAACAAACATGAAAACTTTCCGGCAGATAGCTTGTATAGTCTGCCGTTTATTTCCATCTCGACATTTCCTTGCAATATAAAACAGAAATAGCCCATATCTCCGTTGCGTAAAACATCAATTTTGAGTTCGGGATATTTCGCTTTAAATTTTTGGATTCTTTCATAATCAAATCCATTAATTTCGAGTAAAACAGTATTACGATTATCGGTACGCACCACATGAGGCATCTCTCTGTGATTACCCATAATATCCGAAAAGTTTAGGTCAAAAATATTTCTCATAATATCCTTTTTACTATACAAATATATACGAAAAGTCAATCACTCGCCAACAAATAAGACTTTTTGTATATAAAATCACTCCATATCAAAAAGACTTAACGTATATTAATAAAAAACCAAGAACACATAACATTTTTTATCACGGTCCTTGGTCTATAATAGTTTCCTTATTTTTCAATAACTTAATACAAGTGGTCGCTTTTTTCCATTTCGTTTTCTGTTATAGATTTACTATCCATCGCACGCCACGCCCAAAATATGTAAAGCAAGACAAATGGTATAAGTAATGATACAATACTCATTACCCGTAATGTAAAGATACTCGATGAACTGTTGGCAATTGTAAGGGAGCTCTGTATATCGACAGTTGACGGGTAATAAGGTGTATTGTTATAGCCTGCAATGAAGAAGAGAGCCAAAACGACTAAAATCGTACCAATACCGCTATACCATATACCACATTTCCAACGTTCTACAAAGAAAGTACGAATGATTGCATACAATACACCGACAACACCCATAAGGAATAGAACAAGTACCCAAGGCATTTCTATCAGATTATAGAAATATTTAAATGGGCGAACCATAACTTCGGCCGATTCGGAATCGGCTTGATAACCATCGGCACACAATGTAACACCCACAAAAGAAAGAAATAAAACAAGAAATGGTATAGCATTGTAGCATAAATGCTTACGGGCACGAGCGTATATCGCTTCATTGTCGATATTATTTATAAAATATAGCAATGCTTGCACACGCGCAAGAAAAAAGAGGGTAACCCCGAGAAGCAAATTACGCCAATCGGCTACGGCTTCGAGACCATGCCAAGGATTCTCCCACGTGGATATTACCGGCATTGCCACATCGAAAAGATTGGTTTTGTTGACACGAAACGCAGCGCCCGAGAAAAACGTACCGACAGCTACACCCAATAATGTTACCCCCACCACACCATTGATAAGTAGAAATACGTCGTATGTTTTGGTGCCTAAAAAATTTCCTTTTTTAGAACGATATTCATACGAAACCGCTTGAATTACAAAACTAAATAATATTGCCATCCACAACCAGTAAGCGCCACCGAAACTTGTCGAATAGAATAGTGGAAAAGATGCAAAAAATGCGCCACCAAATACAACCAATGTTGTAAATGTAAATTCCCATTTACGACCTAAGGAATTGACCAACATAGTCTTTTCTACAGGTTTCTTTGCCAATGTTGTCAACAATGTCTGCCCACCCTGGACAAATAACAAAAATACCAATAATGCTCCTAAAATAGAGATTAACAACCACCAATAGTGCTGAAAGAAAGAGATGTTAAATTCCATAGTTTACTATTTTTGTTCAGGACCTTTTTTTATTTGTTTTATCATAATGCCTATTTCGGCTATAAGCAATATCGTAAATATAGCCGTAAAGAGCCAGAAAGTAGTCTGCACCGCAGATGTTTCAATACGGGAAATCGCAGCAAACGTAGGCATAATATCTTGTATCACCCATGGTTGTCGTCCCACTTCGGCAACAATCCACCCCGACTGTAAACATACATATCCCAACGGCAGAGACGCGACAAGTACCCATAAAACACTCGAATATTTTGATAATTTGTCGCGATATAACAATATAAGTACGACGATAAACAAAAACATAAAATAACCACCTAATATTACCATTATATGGAACGAGTAAAATATAAGTGGAACATGCGGTATAAGTTGATTGACATCTGTAATATAGCCATATCCAAAATTGGCATAGTTTTGTTCGAGACGTTGTGCAGCCTCATCGGCAGCAGCAACATTACCGATTTTACGTGCTTCTTTATAGTCGGCAAGAGCTTGAATAGCAGTTTTCCCTTGCGAAATGCGCTCCTCAACCGATAAAGCCACAGAGATATTACCATCACTATCAGCAACCGGATACCCTCCCTTGATAATATCTTCTATCCCGGGAACAAAACCATCAAACGTACGAGTTGCAAGCAATGAAAGGAGTTTGGGTAATTCTATTTTGAAAATATAAGGCTCGACATCATCATCGAAAGATTTTTTTTCAGGATTTAGCAATCCAAAAGCAATAAGAGATTGTTGTTCACCGCCTTTGTATAATCCTTCCATCGCAGCCAATTTCATCGGCTGATGCTTTGCCACCTGATATGCAGAACCATCGCCGGTCATCATCACCAACAAAACACCTGCTATACCGACCCAAGAAGCAACTTTCATACTCTTCTTAGCCAAAAAATCCTCTCTCTTGCGAATCATATACCAGGCCGACACAGCTATCACAAACAATGCTCCCAATACCCAACCAGAAGTAACGGAATGAAAGAATTTATTGATGGCCACGGGCGATAAAAGGACTGCCCAAAAGTCTACCATCTCATTACGTACCGTATCGGGATTGAACTGCATACCTACGGGATCTTGCATCCATGCATTTGCCACAAGTATCCATAGTGCCGATATAGAAGCTCCAATCGTTGTAAGCCACGTAGAAGCCAAATGCGCACCTTTGCTTACCTTGTTCCAGCCAAAAAACATGATGGCAATAAAGGTCGACTCCATAAAAAAGGCCATAATACCTTCTATTGCTAAGGGAGCGCCAAATATGTCTCCTACAAACCAACTATAATTTGACCAGTTTGTACCAAATTGAAACTCAAGAATGATACCGGTGGCAACACCAAGTGCAAAATTCACCCCGAATAGGTTCATCCAAAATTTCGTTATACGTTTCCATTGTTCATTACCGGTACGATAATATATAGTTTCCATACAACAAATAATGAGCCCTAATCCTAATGTCAAGGGTACAAAAAGCCAATGATACATTGCAGTAAGCGCAAATTGCGCTCGCGACCAATCGACCAAAGAATATAATTCGTCCATATACTAATATTTTTTTGATTATTTTGTTACAGGTATTATCAACTCCCCAGATACATATTCGGCTCGTTCATCATCGGTATCATATCGAGAAGTCAAAAAATTGGGAAAGAAAAACAATTTCAACACAAAAAAGAAAATAAATAATTTGATTAAAATAATTGCCCATAATGTTTTCCCGAGCGTCATCGCTCTAAATCCATCGAGATAGAAATAAAATATGCGAGAGAGCAGATTATTTCCCCGTAATTTTTCCACTTCCATGATTTTTCACTATAAAGTATGTTATTCACAAAGAAATTACTTCAAGAAAATCTCTTTGGTGCTCGAATATAATCACAATCGAACAATAAATCAGTTGTTTGTCTCTACATCTCTCACAACGTGCACGGTATATATTCGATATGTACATCAAATTTAGGAAAATTTTCGATAAAAGCAAAAAATACACGATGTTTTTTTACACAAGGTGTTCGCATCTGTCAATAAAAAGAGTGATGGCATACTTTTGTATTAGTACGCCATCACTCTTTATAATAGTCCGGGAATTATTAGAACAATTTTTCGGGATACTCACCGGCAGCGATAAGATTGCGAATTTTTTCAACCACGGCAGGACGATCTTCGGCATAGGTCACACCAAACCATTTGGATGTGGTATCAAGAACTTTAACTGTCGAAGTACCGTTTGTTATCAAATGATTTACGATAAGAGGAATAAAATATTCGGCTTTGATATTATCGGCATTCTCACGTAAAAAGTTGATGAAATATTCTTCGGAATGAGCGAAATAGTCGGGTGTAAATCCCCACATATTCATCGACACAGGCGTATTTTCTTCGACGGCAACCCACTCTTCACCATCTTTGTACATTACAACGCCATCGCGACGCTCAATCTGTGTGCGCTCAACAACGCCGGTAAGTTGACCTTCGGCATTAGTTTCACATATACCACGCGAGACCGAGCCACTTTCGGACAAGGTGTTGCCTACTCGATAACCTACCATACAATAGTCATTGCCTTTATCATCGAGATTACTCAAATAACGAGCAATAACGGCAAAGCTGTCACGACCATAGAAATCGTCGGCATTGATTACTGCAAAAGGTTCTTTTATTACTTCTTTTCCCATCAATACAGCATGATTGGTTCCCCAAGGTTTTACGCGACCTTCAGGCACTGTAAATCCATCGGGCAGATAATCGAGTTCTTGGAACACCAATTCAACAGGAATAACATCGGCATATTTTTTCAATACTTTTTCACGGAAATCTTCCTCAAACATGTGACGTATTACAAATACGACTTTACCAAATCCGCCACGTATAGCGTCATAGATAGAATAATCCATGATGGTTTCACCATTAGGACCCAGACCGTCGAGTTGTTTCAATCCGCCATAGCGGCTACCCATACCGGCAGCCAATACAAAAAGTGTAGGTTTCATATTTTTGATTTTAGATATATTATTTTGATATACAAAGGTAGATATAATTATTCGATTTAGTATTACTCACATTCATCATTTTTTTTCAATAATGCGCCAATGATTAACACAAATAAGTCAAAAAATAAAAAAAAACTTACAAAGTCCATATCTATGTATTTAGAAAAGATCTCTATCAAAACAGCGCTATACAAG